>CAUVBZ010000045.1:0-10596 GCA_963550455.1 uncultured Erysipelotrichaceae bacterium | reverse complement strand
TTCGTTAAAGAGCGAAGCGGTTTATCCATCGGAATTTTATAGGCCTTACATAAGATTTCAAAGGTCTTCCATTCGATCACTTCCGTATGAACCATATTTTTGAAATAGCGAATGCCGCCCTGGTTGATGGACAGTGAATCGTCCGGAATCAACAGGTTCAGATCGACTTCTTCCGTAAAGCCGAGCCCGTGACAGACGTCGCATGCGCCCAACGGTGCATTAAAGGAAAAAAGCCGCGGTTCCAGATTCGGTACGGAAAAGCCGCAGATTTTGCAGGCATAGTTGCTGGAATAAAGGTACTCCGTTTCCGCCGTCAGCACGACGACCTTTCCGTCGGCCAGCCGCAGGGCGGTTTCCATGGAATCGTGCAGGCGGGAACGGGAGTCGCTGCGCTTGATGATGCGATCGATCACGACGTCGATCGAATGCCGCTTGTTCTTATCCAGCTCGATATCTTCTTCCAAAAGGCGCATCGTTCCGTCAACCCGCACGCGGACATAACCTTCTTTCAGCAGGGAGGCGAAGGTATCTTTAAAGGCGCCTTTGCGGTCATGAATGACGGGAGCCAGAATCGTCAGCTTTGTTTCATCCGGCAGTTTCCATACGGCGTCGACCATCTCCGTAATCGTCTGTCCGGCAATGGGAATATGGTGATTGGGACAATAGGGCGTTCCACAGCGGGCATACAGCAGACGCAGAAAATCATAAATTTCCGTAACGGTACCGACCGTCGAGCGGGGATTGTTGGAGGTCGTTTTCTGATCGATGGAGATCGCCGGCGAAAGGCCTTCGATGGACTCGACGTCCGGTTTTTCCACGCCGCCCAGAAACTGCCGGGCATAGGCGGAAAGGCTTTCGACATAGCGGCGCTGTCCTTCGGCATAAATCGTATCGAAAGCGAGCGAGGTTTTTCCCGAACCGGAAAGACCGGTCATGACGACCATCTTTCCCCGCGGTATTTTTAAGGAAATATTTTTCAGATTATTTTCTTTCGCGCCGCGAATATCAATCCACTGCTGTTCCATCAGTTCGACTCCTTTTTCTGTACGATGCGCACAAGTTCATCCAGCATTGTCCAAGCCTGTCGCGGAGACAGATCGTCCGGTCGGATGGCGTTCAGGCGCTTTAAGACCGCTTTGGAAATGGGATCTTCTTTAGGCATTTCCACCAGCTGGTAGGATTGTTGAACAACACGTTTTTTCGATTCCAGCTCTTTCTGTAAAACTTCGGCTCGATTCAAAACGGCTTCCGGCAATCTGGCCAGCCGGGCGACGTTGATACCGTACGAGCGGTCGGCGTTTCCGTCCTTGATCTTGTACAAAAACGTAATTCGCGCCTGTTCTTCGTGCACGGCCACATGGACATTTTTTACGCAGGGAACGGATTGCGACAGGGCGGTCAGCTCGTGATAATGGGTTGAAAACATCGTTTTAGCATGCAGGCAGGAAGCGATATATTCCAGCATGGCCTGTGCCAGAGCCATGCCGTCGTAGGTGGAGGTTCCCCGTCCGATTTCATCAAAAAGAATGAGCGAGCGCGACGTCGCCTGCTGTAAGGCCAAATTTGCTTCGTTCATTTCCACCATGAAGGTGGACTGTCCCGAAAGAATATCGTCGCTGGCGCCGATACGGGTAAAAATCTGATCAAACAAGGGCATCCGACAGCGTTTGGCCGGAACATAACAACCCATCTGCGCCATCAGGACAATCAGCGCAGTCTGGCGCATGTAGGTGCTTTTTCCGCCCATGTTGGGGCCGGTGATCAATAAGATAAATTGATCGCGATTCATATGAATGGAGTTGCTTACATACCGGGGTTCTTTCATGCGTTCGTCCAGAATCGGATGGCGGCCGCCTTCAATCTGAAATTCATCATCGGTAAATTGTGGGCGGACATAGCCGTACGTCGCGCTGGCCTGCGCCAAGGCGGCCAGAACGTCCAGCTGGGCCAGAACCAGCGCCAGTTTTTTCAAGGGGACAAGATCGTCCTGCACGGCCTGCAGTAATTGAGAGAAGAGCTGCTTTTCAATGCGGATCGCGTTTTCCTGCGCGTGCAGAATCTGGTCTTCTTTTTCTTTCAGCTCGTCGGAAATGAAGCGTTCGTTGTTGACCAGCGTTTGCTTGCGCACCCAGCCCCACTCTGCTTTTACGGCGGCCAGCTGACCTTTGGAAATTTCGATGAAGTAGCCGAAAACCTTGTTATACCCGATTTTCAGATTTTTAATGCCGGTTTTTTCGCGATAGTCCGCTTCCAGAGAAGAAATAAAAGCGCGGCCGGAATGTTGAATTTTTCGCGCTTCATCCAGCTCGGCGTTGTATCCGTCGCGGAACACGCCGCCGTCGTTTAACAATAAAGGCGGATTTTCGACAAAAGCGTCCGCCAGTTTTGCATGCAGGTTCGCCAGAGGGTCAACTTGGTTCAGATCCTGAAAGGTTTCATCCTGCACACACGAAAGGATATCCGGAACCTGTGCCAGCGTCTTGGCCAGCCGTTTCAGGTCGACGGGACCGGCGCTGTTCATGGAGACGCGGCCGATCAGGCGTTGAAGGTCGTAGATATTGCGCAGGCAATCGCGCATTTTCTGCCGTAGCATAAAGTGATCTTTCAGATAAGCAAGGCGGTCGTAGCGCTTCTCGATCGTCTCTTTTTTGACCAGCGGTTTTTCAATCCACTGGCGCAGCAGGCGCGAACCCATGGCGCTGCCGCAGAAATCAAGAAATGTCCAAAGGGTTTCGGTCTTGCCCTGTTTGTGCAAGGGCTCGATGAGCTCCAGATTCAGCAAGGTGCTGTAATCCATCGCCAGTATTTCATCGGCGCTTTCCACGTGACAGACGGAAAGGTGGCCGATCATGTGTTTCTGCGTCTCTTCCAGATAGGACAGCATTCTTCCGCAGGCATTGCGGTCGGCCGGAAGCGTGATGGCTTCAAAGAGAGGAAGATAGGTTTCCTTGATCGCGGTGTCGTCGTCATAGGAGATGACGATCTGCGCTTCACGCAGCGCTTTGATCAGATCGACGGAAAAATTTTTGGGACATACGACCTCGCGAACATTGTTGCGAAGCAGTGTCTGTAATAAAACGGCGTCGGCATGATCGACATGCAGGACAAAGGTGTCGCCGGTGGAAATTTCGGCCAGTGCCAGCGCGTATCCGTAGACGCCCTCCTCGATCGCGGCCAGATAGACGGAAGCTTTTTCATCGCTGATTTCCGCCATGACGGTGCCGGGGGTGATTACGCGGACAACGTCGCGCTTGACCAGGCCGACGGCTTCTTTCGGATCCTGCATCTGTTCGCAGATTGCGATTTTGTAGCCGCGCTGTACGAGCCGTTGGAGATAGCTGTTGACGGCATGGTAAGGCACGCCGCACATCGGGACACGGTCTTTGACGCCGGCCGTTTTTCCGGTGAGAACAAGATCCAGTTCGCGGCTGACGGTGCGGGCGTCCTCAAAAAAGAGTTCATAAAAATCACCGAGGCGGTAAAACAAGAGCGCGTCCGGGTATTGTTTTTTTACGGCGCGGTAATGCGCCATCATCGGGGAATATTTCTCTTCGCTCATGGTGCGTGACTCCTTTTTGGAAACGCGTTTATTATAACAGGCTTCATCGTCTTCAAAGAAAGGAACGCTTTACTTTGCCGTTTTTTCAAAAGAAGGCGCAAACGCGGTACCGTTTCACTTTGCGCCGGGCTTCTTGTAAGGCCATGACGGCGGCCAAAAAATACGTTTTGTGTTATCCGTTTTTTCTATTTGTAATAAAAAAGCGCTCTTCTTTTTATGACGTGGTATTTCGGTCAACAGGAAGAAGCACAGTCGGACGGTAAGGCATATAAAAAACGATGGCTATTTTTTCGTTTTCCAAAAGGAAGAATGCCGAAAAAAAGCGCTTTACAGGAACAATTATTTTTCCGTCGGATCGTCCGTCAGCTGTTCGTCCCCTTTTCGTGCAAAATCCGGCACGGTATCTTCATAGACGACGCCGTCTTCGATTTTTTCGTCCTGCACCTTTTGAATATCCACGATCCGCCCGGTAAACGCCGGATAGCGATCCAGATTTCCGTCGCTGATATAACCGTTTTCGCCGGAAAAGAATCCGGCCGCGATATCCGTGTCCAGAACAAACTCGATGACGCTGGAATTTTCATTGGCGCTGCAACCGTTCTGCGTGGCGCTCGCCGCTTTGGCGTCCACTTTAACAATCGGCAAAACGATGCCGGTATCCAGGACAAAATAATACGCACTGCCGATTTCACCGAAACCATAACCGAGCGCGGCGCCGATAAAACCGTCTTTGTTATAAAGAAGACCCGACGTCGGATCGACGGTCATCTCATTATGAATATATTGATACTGCGCCGATCCGACCGCCGTGATCAGACGATAATCCTCATACGTCTTGACCGCCGACGTTCCGCAGGCGCCGATGGAAACCGACTTGAAAGCACGCTGGTAATGCTTAAAAGCGTCTAAATCCAGGCCGCTTTCTTCCGGACCGGTATCTTCATTTGTAAATCCTGTACAGGTCAGAAAAAACAGACCGGTCAAGACAAGGGTTGTCAGTTTCGTTTTACGCATAAGCAAGGCTCGCAGGACTCATTTTAGCAGTTTATGACAGGCAAGGCAAACCGCTCTATAAGACGGAATGCCACGGACAGTCCGGCTGACGTAAAAACGTTTCAAAAGCCTCTTTGACTTCCGCCGGCGCATCGGCGCGGATACCGCTCAATTCCCCTTCGCGGGCATAAACGCCGTAATTTCGCAGAAACCACTGTTTCTGCCGCAATAAAGACAACGCTTCCCAGTCTTCAGGAAGCGAAATAAGCTCCTTTAACGGTTCAACATGTACGCACATTAAAACCCCCGTTCCCGGTCATTTAAACGATCGCCGCTTTTATTTATCCGCATTTTCCGGCAGGTAGAAAATCTGCTCGTCATTTTTAGAAAGCAGATAGTTTCCGCGGGCGTAGCTCGCCACATAATCCGGATCCTGTAATTTCTCTTTTTCCGACGTCAGGTAGGCGTTTTCATCCTGCACTTTGCGCAGCTGCTCTTCCACTTCCGCAAGCTGTCTTTTCAGGGTGAACGTCGTATAGACTTCCTTACACGCCTGCCACGACAAGAAACAGGCCGCGACAATACCGACAATGCAAAGAAACTTTGAAAACGGTGTCATCCGTTTCCGTTTTTTTCCGCTGTTCTGTTTTGTCTTTTCCATCATCGCCGCCCCCTTTCCCGGTACGTATGTTTATAGCATATCTCATGTAGGACTGCAATCATCCGCAAACTCTTCCTTAATTACTTCATACATCGCCTGCGCTTCTTGTTTATGTCGTTTTTCCGCCAGCGATAAAACGCGCACCGTCAGCTTGCGCGAGCCGAACGTGACCGTAACAAGATCGTCAACCTGAACCTCATGCGCCGGTTTGACGATACGGCCGTTGATTTCCACACGGTCATTTTTCGCCAGCTCCCGTGAGACGGCTCTGCGCTTCATAATCCGAGAAACCTTTAAGTACTTATCAATCCGCATGTGTTCGAAGCGCTCCTTTCGCCTGTTCCAGAATCTGAATCGCCAACTCCAGCCGGTCATCCTGCCGCGGTAACTCAATGCGGATATGACCGTCGGTATAACGCAAGCGCAGATCCTTGGAAAGATCATTCATGATCGCAAACAGCTTAACGCCGTCAACCCGCGCGGAAAATAAAGAACTGAACGTGATCCGTCCGATCCCCTGCATTTCCTTATAACTGTCGACGTCCGGATCGTTGACGAGAATATCCAGCTTTTTCTTTAAGAAAAGCGTGCCGACCTCTTTCGGAAGCCGCCCGTATTGATCGATCACTTCCGCCCGGTAGGCTTCCAGATCGGTCAGGGTATGAATCGTATCGATCTGCTGGTACATGGAAATCTTATCAAAATCATCCGGCGCGAACTGTTTCGGAATATAGCTGTCGGTCTGCATCTGCACAGGATGGAGCGGTTTGACTTCCGGACGGGCGGCGCCCTTTTTCCGCGCGATCGCTTCTTCCAGCATCTCGATATACATGTCGATACCGACCGTGTCGATGAATCCGGACTGATCGGCGCCGAGCAGGTCGCCGGCTCCGCGGATGGTCAAATCCCGCATCGCGATTCGATAGCCGCTGCCTAAACGCGCAAACTCCTTGACGGCCGCCAGCCGCTTCTGCGCCGTTTCACTTAGCTGCCGCCGGGCTGGCGTCAGGAGGTAAGCGTAGGCGACACGATCACTGCGCCCGACTCTTCCTTTAATCTGATAGATCTGCGCCAGACCGAAATCCTGCGCGTTGTCGACCAGAATGGTGTTGGCGTTGGGAATGTCGATGCCGTTTTCGATAATCGTCGTACAGACCAGAACGTTGATGTCACGGTTTGTAAACCGTAACATGACGTCTTCAATCGCTTCCCGCTCCATCTTGCCGTGGGCAAGGCCGATCTTGGCGTCCGGTATGGAGGTCTGTAAGGTACGGGCCACATTGGCGATCCGCTCAATATTATTATAAAGATAAAACACCTGTCCGCCCCGCGCCAGTTCCTTTTCAATCGCATCGATGACGAGCCCCTGACTTTTCTCAACGACATATGTCTGGACATTGTAGCGATTGTCCGGCGGTGTTTCCAGCTGCGACATGGAGCGGCTTCCCACCAGCGACATCTGCAGGGTGCGCGGAATCGGCGTGGCGCTTAAGGTCAATACGTCCACGCCGGCTTTCATCTCCTTGATACGCTCTTTCTGTAAAACGCCGAAGCGCTGTTCTTCATCTACAACTAACAGGCCAGCGTCATGAAAGACGACATCTTTGGACAGCAGGCGATGGGTTCCGATCAGAATATCCACTTTGCCGATTTTCAGATCGGCGAGTATTTTTCGTACCGTTTCTTTCGGAACAAAGCGGTCCAGGACACAGATTGTAAAGGGATATCCCTCGAAGCGCTGTAAAAAGGTATGAAAATGCTGTTCGGCCAGAATCGTGGTCGGGCACAATACGGCGACCTGTTTATTTTCACTGACCGCCTTAAAAGCCGCCCGCACGGCGATTTCCGTCTTGCCGAAGCCGACGTCGCCGCACACCAGCCGGTCCATCGGCTTATCGTTTTCCATATCCCGCTTGACGTCGCGCACCGCTTTTTCCTGATCGGGCGTCAATGTATAGGGAAAACCCTGCTCAAACTGCGCCTGTAAAGGCGAATCGGGTTTGAACGCATGGCCGATGTGCTGGGTGCGCGAGGCGTAAAGATCGACGAGCCGTTCCGCAATCCGATCGACATTTTCTTCCAGCCGTTTCCGCGTCTTTTCCCACTCACCCCCGCCTAATTTATTTAAGCGCGGGACAACGCCTTCTCGTGAGACAAATTTCCGTACCAGCCGGAATTGTTCCAAAGGGACGAGCAGCTCCGCATTTCCCCGATAGATAATGCGCAGAAAATCACGCTTTGCCGACTGAACTTCATGGGTTTCAATCCCCAGATACTGTCCGACGCCATGCTGGGCGTGGACGATATAGTCGCCCGGTTTCAGTTCCTCAAAACCATGCAGGATTTCAGCGCTGTGGAATTTCCGTTCATAACGTCCGGAAGGATGCTGAATGTCGAATAATTCTTTGGCGGTAATGATCGATAAGCGGGCGAGCGGAAAGTGAATGCCTTCCGCCAGCGGATAGAGCAGAAGATGAAAGCCGGGAGCCAGCGTGTCTTCATCGCCCTGCGGGAAAGACAGCGGGATGTTTTCTTCCCGACAGGTGTCGATGAGGCGGGCGGCCTCCGCCTGCGACAGGGCGAAAAGAACGCATCGTTCACTTTGTAAAATCCGCAGTTTGACGTTCAGCGGCTCTTTCGGCAAATGGACCTGTTCCAGATTGGAAATGTTTTCCGCAAACGGGTCCGCCTCCATGCGTTTGGAAGCCGGGGCGATGCGGTCATATTCCTGCCAGATAGCGTAGCGCGGAAGCATCTTATGTTCCTGAACCATCTCCTGGATATAGGCGACGGTATCGGCCCTCAGCCGCTTGGCGGCGTCGTGGACGGCCTGCGGATCGCTGTAAATCACCAGCGGCTGCGTCATGTAGTCCCAAAGCCCGCTTGTTTTGGAAAGCAGGGCGGCATAGGGATAGAGGCGCGGCTGGCGGATGCCTTCCTGCAGTAAATCCAGATCGGTTCGCACCGCCGTGTCCAGCATGCTGTCGTTTTGTTCCTGGAGAAGTGCTTCCGCCTTTTGTTTGATTTCATCAATTTCCTCGGCGGAAAACAGAACGTCGGAAGCGGGAACGATCGTGATCGAGGAGATCGGCGCGATCGTCTTTTGCGTATCGGGGTCGAAAGAGCGGATACTTTCCACTTCGTCGTCAAAAAATTCGATCCGGGTCGGATGATCGCAATTGACGGAATAAATATCGACGATGCCCCCGCGCGAAGCGAAACACAAAGGCTGATCGATATGCGACACCTGCAGATAGCCGCCCGCCCGCAGGTTTCGTTTCATTTCCTCCATGGAAATCCGATCGCCGATTTTAATATGCATGCATGCATGGCGGAAGAGCGCGGGAGCGGGAAGATGGCGGAGAATGCCGCTGGGCGAAGTGACGACGATCTGCTTTGGATTTTGCAGCAGGGAATGCAGGGTTTCCACTTTCCCGGCCGTCATCTGCGGCGAAGAGGCGATCGCCTCAACGCGCAGAGACTCATCGGCGCCGAAAAGCGCACACTGTGTTTCGTCCAGCATGCCGGCAAGCCGTTCGTACAGCCGTTGGGCATGGTAAAGATTTTGTTTGATCACCAATATCGGCCGCGGCTTTTCCAGATAGCTTTCAGCTAAAACCATCGCTTCTTCCATGAGGGAAGACAAGGGCAATGTCCCTTTCTCCAGATTGAGCAGGGCGACGGCCGGATTATTCCGCAACGGCATGCGCAGAAGGGGCGGAAGAGCCGGACGTTTCATAGTGCTTCTTCCTGACGGGCCGGTTTTCGGTTATAACGGCTCATGACAATGTCCAGGGGCTGGTAAATCCAGGCTTCCGCGGCGTTTGCCGCAAAGGAAATGGCGGTATCATATTCCGGCTGTAATGTTTTCGGTATTCCGGAAAGCACCCAGTCCGGAACAAGATGATGCTGGCCGATATGGCTGTGGCCGACGCCGATACGGATACGGGGAATCGCTTCGGTATGCAAGGCGTTCAGAATAGACTGCATGCCTTTCTGTCCGCCGGAACTTCCGCTTTTACGAATCCGAACGGCGCCGACAGGCAAATCCATATCGTCGTGAAGGATTAAAACCGCTTCCGGATCCAGATTAAAAAAGCGGACGGCCAAAGCGACGGCGCTGCCGCTTTCATTCATATACGTCTGCGGTTTCATGAGAATGACACTTTCTCCATGCACGTTGAGCTTGGCGATCCGGGCATTCCATTTTTGGGTGTTGATTTCCGCATGCAGGTCTTTTGCCAGCCGATCAATAGCGATAAAGCCGCTGTTGTGGCGTGTTTTTTCGTATTCTTTTCCGGGGTTTCCCAATCCGACAATAAGCTTCATTGTGTTTCTTCTTTCTTTGTCATTGCCGTAACGACGTCGTCGACGCCCCATTCTTTCAGCCAGCGCGCGCCTAACCGGCTCTGGTGAAAATCATGGAAAGACTGCGCGTGCAAACGAATCGCCTCCATATCGTCCCGGTCTTTGGCGAGACGGACAAGGACGGTTCTGACCATATATTTATATAAGGAAATCAGCTGTCTGCTGTAGCGGTAATGTCCATATTCGCCATTCAGAACCGCTTCGTCAAACGCTTTGCCGCCATCTTCCTGTTTGTCGTAATAAAGTTGATTGGCTTTATTCATGGCAAAAAGCAGGGTGGTTTGCATCGTAGCGGCCAGCGGCTGAAGTTTTTCCGTCAAGGCGGCGTTTAAATCCATGCGGCCGTTATACCAAAGCCGGTTTGGAATTGCAAGGTAGAGGTAAAAAAAGCTGTCTTCGTTTTCCAAGCCTCTGCTTCCGGTCAAAAGAAAGGCCGGGTTCAGCGATTCGAGGTGGGAAAGGAAATCCGTATCCTTTTTGTAATAGGCGTCGGCAAACAGGCGCAGAACTTCGACCTTGGTACGGAACTCGGCGGATTTTTCCGAGGCGATATACGCATCGGCAGCCGGATAAAAAGCGCTTTCCGTATCCAGCAAAGCTAAAATCTCCAGCATCGCTTTATTTTTACGTGAGCGGGCGAAGAGCTTCCACGTGCGTATAAACATAAAGAGCAGTAAGGCCGCCAGAAGGACATAAGTCAGCATCGGATTCATGAAATTACCTCGTTATGGTTTTATTTTAGCCCAAGCATACGTCCTTGGAAACAGGAGCAGGTTTATCCGCTATGGGTTTCCTTCGTTCGGATTAAGGATTGCGGCATGGAGTCTCCATCCGAAAGACCGATGTCGTCCGCTATGATACGGCGCACTTTGCCGATCTTTCTCTACGCAGTTTTCGCATGCCGGAACAAATGTTGGAAGAAAAATAATTGTGCTTTGTCAAACAGAGATTGTTATTTTTCGAACAAGTTCATATAATAGAGACGTCGGAAACACTTTTGAAAGCGGGAAAGCGG
>CAUVBZ010000044.1:0-11424 GCA_963550455.1 uncultured Erysipelotrichaceae bacterium | reverse complement strand
CGGTAACGGCGGACTGGGGCGTCTTGCGGCCTGCTTTCTGGATTCCGCCGCGACTTTAAACATGCCCGCCGACGGCATCGGCTTACGCTACCATTTCGGCTTATTCAAGCAAGACTTCAAAGACCATAAGCAATACGAAATCCCGGATCGCTGGCTGGGCGCCACCAACGCCGTCGCCAAAACCGATATCGGTTTTGACGTTTCCTTCGGCCGCTTCACCGTACACTCCCGCATGTACAATCTGGAAGTACTGGGGTACAACGGCGGACACAATCAGCTGCATTTATTCGACATCGATACGATTGACGAATCCATCGTCGGCGACCGTATTCAGTTTGATAAAACCGACATCGCCAAAAACCTGACCTTATTTTTATACCCCGATGATTCCGATGAAGAAGGACGCAAGCTGCGCATTTACCAGCAATACTTTATGGTTTCCAACGCTGCGCAATATATTCTGGCTGAACAGAAAGCATGGAATCACGATCTGCACCGCCTGCAGGATTATGTCGCGATTCAGATCAATGATACCCATCCTTCCATGATCATTCCCGAACTGATTCGACTGCTAGTGAAAGAGAACATCAGCTTCAAGGATGCCTGCAATATCGTATCGGACGTCTGTGCCTACACGAATCACACCATCCTTGCGGAAGCTCTGGAGAAATGGCCGAGCGCCTACCTCAATGAAGTTGTACCGCAGCTGATGCCGATTATCGGCGGTCTGGATTGGGGCGTCATCTGCGCGTTCCACGACAATTCGAATCTGAATATCGTTGACGCCGATAACCTTGTTCATATGGCGCACATCGACATGCACTACGGACACTCCATTAACGGCGTCGCCGCCCTCCATACGGAAATTCTCAAGAAACAGGAACTGAAACCTTTCTTCGACGCCTACCCCGATAAATTCAACAACAAGACCAACGGCATTACGTTCCGCCGCTTCCTGATGCATGCCAATCCGGATCTTTCACGCCTGATTACCGAGCTGATCGGAGAAGACTGGAAGCGCGACGCCGCTCAATTGGAAAATCTTCTTCGCTACTACGATGATGACGCGGTTCTGGAACGGTTTTCCGCCGTCAAGCGCGAAAACAAGATTCGGCTCGCCTCTTTCCTCAAAGACAAAGAAAACGTCGATGTCGATCCCGATTCCGTTTTCGATGTCCAGATCAAGCGCATGCACGAATATAAGCGGCAGCAGATGAACGCCCTCTGGGTGATTTATCAATATCTGCGCATTAAAAACGGCACGCTGCCGGCAACACCGGTAACCGTAATCTTCGGCGGTAAAGCCGCGCCCGCCTACTACCAGGCCAAGGCGATCATCCACCTGATTCTCTGCCTGCAGGAACTGATCAACAACGATCCGGATGTTTCCCCTTATCTCAAGGTCATCATGATTCACAACTACAATGTCGCTAAAGCGGAGAAAATCATTCCGGCCGCGGATATTTCCGAACAGATTTCGCTGGCGTCGAAAGAGGCTTCCGGCACGGGCAATATGAAATTCATGCTCAACGGCGCTGTAACGATCGGTACGGCCGACGGCGCCAACGTTGAAATACAGAATCTGGTCGGCGCTTCGAACATCTATACTTTCGGTAAAAACGCCGATGAGGTAATCCGTCTTTATAACACAAACGCATACCATGCCGTCGATTATTACAACAATCGACAATCCATTCGGGAATGCATCGACTTCATCACCGACAATCGTCTGTTGGCGATCGGCGATGCGGAAATGCTTTACAGCCTGAAAGAAAACCTCATGCATAAAGACTGGTTCATGACTTTACTGGATCTGGAATCCTACGCCTCCGTTAAAGAATCCATGCTCTACGACTACCGCGACCGGAACAAATGGAAACGCATGAGCCTTGTCAACATCGCCAAAAGCGGCTTCTTCTCCAGCGACCGCACCGTTGCCGAATACAATCGGGATATCTGGCATCTTAAGTAAGCCGAAAAGCCGAAGACCGACATCTTCGGCTTTTTTATCCCTTGCATGTCCGCCGCGGGCGTGCTAGGATTGTTTAGCAGTCATTTATAAAGAGTGCTAAAGGAGGCTTGCAACATGGCAAAGAAGCAATTTAAGGCGGAATCCAAACGCCTGTTGGATTTGATGATCAATTCCATTTACACAAACAAGGAGATTTTCTTACGCGAGCTCATCTCCAACGCCATCGACGCCTTGGATAAACGCTGGTATATCGCGCTGACAGATGCGGATAAACGGATTGCGCACGACGATCTGGTGATTAAAATCAAACGTCATCCCGAACAAAGACAGCTGGTGATCGAAGATACCGGTGTCGGTATGACGGAAAAAGAACTGGAAAACAACCTCGGCACAATCGCCCGCAGCGGCTCCGCTGATTTCCGAAAAGAGATGGAAAATACGGAAGAGGCGGACAAAACCGCCATTATCGGCCAGTTCGGCGTCGGTTTTTACAGCGCCTTCATGGTCGCCAAGCATATTACGGTCGAGACACGCTCGCTCAATGAAAATACGGGTCGACGCTGGGAATCGTCGGGTGAAGACGGATATACCATTGCCCCGTTTGAAAAAGAGACCGTCGGCACGCGCATCATTCTGGAGCTGAAAGACGATACCGAAGATATCCATTATTCCGAATATCTGGACGAATATACGATTCAGAATCTGATCAAAAAATACAGCGATTATGTCCGCTATCCGATTCGCATGCTCGTGACGGAACACATTCCGGACCCGACCGATAAAGATAAGACCATTGAAACCGAGAAAGAAACAACGCTGAACTCGATGGTGCCGCTGTGGAAAAAACCGAAAAGCGAAATCAAGCCGGAAGATTACAACGCGTTTTATAAGAGCAAGTTCAATGATTGGCAGGACCCGCAGAAAGTGCTGCACTTCACGGTTGAAGGAAATGTTTCCTACACCGCCCTGCTCTTTATCCCGTCCAAAGCGCCGTATGACTTTTACAATCAGGAATTTGAAAGCGGTTTGCAGCTCTACTCGCGGGGCGTCTTCGTCATGGATAAAGCGAAAGACCTGATCCCGGAATGTTATCGGTTCGTGACCGGCTTAATCGACAGCGAAGATCTCAGCCTGAATATTTCCCGCGAGATTCTGCAGCAGGATACTCAGGTAAAGGCTTTGGCGAAATCGCTGGACAAGAAAATTACAGCCGCGCTGCAGGATATGCTCAAAGAAGACCGCGAGGGTTATGAGAAATTCTTTGCCAATTTCGGACTGAATTTTAAGTATTCCATTTATAAAACCTTCGGCGCCGATAAAGATAAGCTCCAGAACCTTCTGCTCTATCATAGCGACGCTGAAAAGAAGTATGTCACTCTGGGCGAATATTGCGCGCATATGAAAGAGGGTCAGAAAGATATCTACTTCGTATCCGGTTCTTCGCTTGAAGAAATTGAAAAGCTGCCGGTCATGGCCGCCGTCCGTGAAAAAGGCTTTGATGTTCTGTGCTTTACCGACGCCATCGATGAGTTTGTCATCCGCATGATGCAAAACTACGAAGATCATCCGTTTAAATCGATCGCCGACAGTACAACCGATTTCCAGAGTGAAGAAGAAAAGAAAAATCTGCAGGAAAAAGCGGACGCCAATAAAGACATGCTGGCGGCGATGAAAGCCGCACTTGGCGAAAAGGTCAAGGAAGTCCGCATCTCTTCCCGCCTGAAAGATGATCCGGTATGCATCAGCGCCGATGAAGGAATGTCCATCGAAATGGAAAAAGTCCTTTTACAAAATCGCGCCGCCAACGGTATGAAAGCTGTAAAAATCCTTGAAATCAATCCCGCTCATCCGATCTTCGCAAAATTACAGGAAGTTTATAAAAAAGAACCGGATAAGCTCAACGATTATGCCGCCATTCTCTATGATCAGGCACTTTTGATCGAAGGCCTGCCGATCAACGATCCGACCGCCTATGCCAAGAAAATCGTCGACCTGATGGTTGCGGCAAAGTAAGTACGTCCCGTGGGCATGCCCACGGGATTTTTATAACTCTTCTTCCGTATCCGACTTCCCGCCGGCCGCCGTAAAGGCATGATCGAATGTAATGACTGTATAAACCGGCGGGTCTTCTTCCGCCAGCCGTTCATCAATACGTTTCTGCAGTTCCTGCCCGGATAAGGCGAAGTCATACGGAACCAATACGTCAAAAATAAGGTTGGTATGATGCAGACCAAATATCGCGCGGAAATCATGCATGGTCAGCAAAGGGGAAATCCCATGCAAAATACCCAGCACCCGCCGCCGATAATCCGCCACCCGCGGATCCCGTAAATCAAGCGGGTCCGGATGCAAGGTCATGGACACGTGCGTCCTGTCGTATATTTCCCGTTCCGCTTCGTCGATGATCGTATGCGCATGCATGAAATTCATCGCGGCGTCCATCTCCACATGCGCGCTGCCGAATTTTTTCCCCGGTCCATAATCATGAATGATCATATCGTGCACGCCCGCCACCTCCGGATATAACAGGATGATTTTGCGGATTTCATTCGTCAAGGCATAGCTTGCCGGATTTCCCAACAGCCGCGAGATGATTTTCCGAAAGAGAGAAATACCGCCGCCTAAGATAAAACAAGAAACGACGGCGCCGGCCGCGGCGTCAAACGGAAACGCGCTGTAACGCGAAAAAACAAGCCCCGTCAAAGCCCCGAGGGTGGTGAACACATCATTCCGGCTGTCCTGCGCCACCGCCATCATCGCCGTGTTGTTCAGCTTTTTGCCAAGCGCGGCATTCATCCTCGACAGCCACATTTTAACCAGAATGGACGCTGCAAATATACCGGCTGACGGCCATGAAAAACGTATTTCCTGCGGATGGAGCAAACCCCTTACGGACGTCTGCAACAATTCAAAGCCGCATAAAAGAATAAAAACGGAAACGATAAGCGACGCGATGTATTCCATCCGCCCGTGGCCGAACGGATGTTCCCGATCGGCCGGTCGGGCCGCAAGGCGATAGCCGAACAGCGTCACCAGACTGCTCAAACAATCGGACAAATTATTAAAGGCGTCGGAGACAACGGAAAGCGAATGCATGAACAAGCCGAGCCCCAGTTTCAAGGCAAACAAAAACACATTGCAGAAAATACCCGTAAACGCCGTCAACATTCCATAGGCAAGACGTACCTTTTCATCGGCAATATTTTCCGGATTTTTTATAAACCATTTTATCAGCAGACGCGTCATTCCCGATTTTTACTCCATGCGTTTATTATAAGGCATCCACAATCTTATCGGCCGGCGGCGGGCGGTTTTGGCGGAAAACAGCAGATAAAAGAGCGGCATGGCCGGCAGAGCCAAAATACCGATGAGGTATAGGCGACCGTTTGCCGCCGCCAGAATGTCATTCGGCAGGAAAAACATCGTTAGAACAAGAATCATGAGCCCGGAAAGCTCCTGAAGGACGACCGGCAGCACTTCTCTTTGCGACGACGTTTTCCACAACAATACGGAAACAGTATGCATGAACAAAAACACATACAGAAACAGAGAGCGCTCCTGCAGGGCGTATAAAAGCAGGCTTTCCATAACCGACAAGCCGACGGCGGTACGAAAGGTTCGCAGCACCGTACGCGGCGAATGCCAGACGATATTGAGAATGAGCACGACCGCCGCCACCCCCATTGCAAGAAGTCCGCTGCCGTTGATGCCCAGTGCAAACGCCGCCAGAAACATACCCTCGCTCCATTTCATACGATCCGTATAATTCATGTTCACCTCCCCGCTTCTTGACTGTGCTTCTATCCTAAAGCGAAAAGCCGAATTTGCTGTACGTTTAATGGTACAATTGAGAAAAGAGGAGATGCATGCGCAAAGAAAATGAAGCCCGTCGCGCCGCCGCCGTTTATACCATACTGAAGACACAGACCGATATGGAACACCCGATGTCCATGCCCGTTCTATTGAGCCGTCTGGAAACATACGGAATCCACGCCGAGCGGCGTTCAATTTACCATGTTTTGGAAATTCTCAATGCCTTCGGCGCCGACATTCACCACACGCGGGCGGGTTATGCCATGCGCCATACTTTTACGCCCGCGGAAGTCACGCTGCTGACCGGCGCCGTTCAAAATACCATCTCCATTTCACGAGCGGCGACGGATCGCCTGACCGATAAGCTGAAAAATCTGCTCAGCCGTCAGCAGCAGAAAACTCTTTTTGCCAATCCTTATGCTCCGGGAAAAACCGATAACGATAAAGTCCTTACAAATCTCGATCTCATTTTAACCGCCGTCACAAAAGCGAACCCCGTCGAGTTCACCTACGTTGACCGCCTGTTTCGCGGCGCCGTGAAGTATCGAAAAAACGCCGGCCGCTATCGCGGTATTCCGCGAGCCGTCCTTTACAACCAGGGGCGCTGTTATATCGTTTTCTATTCCGAACATTATCGGAATTTCGCCAATTACCGTCTGGATAAAATCACCCGCGTCATCCGCAGAGAGGAAACGATTTCCCTTCCGCCCTTTGACTGCGCAGAATGGATGAACCGTTCTTTCCAGATGTATACCGATCAGGCGGAAACCATCACGCTCCACTGTCAATCGAGTATGGCGCCGATTCTGTTCGATCAGTTCGGCGATACCGGCCTGTTGCAGGCCGAAGATAAAACCGGTCTGACCGTCAGTATCCATGTCGCAATCACGCCCGGCCTGATCGGCTGGCTTGTTCAATTTCAAAACCGCTGCACGGTTATTCAGCCGGCACATCTGATCGCCAAACTAAAAACGCTGGCCCTGCAGCTGCAGCAACAATATGAACACGAAGGAGAAACAAAATGAAGCAGAAAATCGAACAGCTGCAAGCCATTCTTGATCAAGGAAAACACATCCTCTTCTTTACCGGCGCCGGGGTTTCCACCGACAGCGGCATTCCGGATTTTCGCAGTGCGGACGGCCTTTATTCCGGCGCCTATGCCTATCCGCCGGAAACAATTCTCTCCCATACTTTTTTCTTAAAGAACACCGCCGAATTTTATCACTTTTATCGCGAAAAAATGTTGCCGGGAAACGCACGGCCCAATGCCGTCCATCTTTTCATCGCCGAGATGGAAAAAAGCGGCCGTTCTTTGGGCGTCGTTACGCAGAATATCGACGGTCTGCATCAAAAGGCCGGGTCGAAAAACGTCTATGAACTTCACGGCTCCGTCTTCCGCAATTACTGCATGCACTGTCATGCTTTTTACGGAATCGACACAATAAAGAACACGGACGGCATACCGTATTGCTCAAAATGCGGCGGAATTATCAAGCCGGATGTCGTGTTCTATGAAGAAGCCTTACCTGAAGCCACCGTCGCAAAGGCATGCGCGGCTCTGGAAGCGGCCGACGTATTGGTCGTATTGGGCACCAGTCTTCGTGTCTATCCGGCCGCCGGATTTTTACAGCTGTTTCATGGTGAAAAACTGGTCTTGATCAATCGCGACCCCACCCCCTTTGACCGACAGGTTGATCTGCTTCTGCAGGCTCCGCTTCACTCCGTTTTTTCCGGTTTACACGTTTCAGAATCGGCGGATTGATCAGACTGTATAACATTTTGTTTCGCTTGCTTCAGCGGCAGAAAAACAAGCAGGCCGGCCAACGCCGCGGTAACGAAAATGGCCGGAACCGGAAGTGAAACGAGTTCACCGTACGTATTGGTATACATGCCGCTGGCGGAATGGGCGATGACAAACGCCCCGATATAGGGGCCGATCAGCATCGGAATCAAGACGGTCGCCAACAGGCGGATCCCCTGGAACATGCCGACATGTTCCTTCGGCGTCGTATCACGCAGGGCGCTCATCAGAAAAGTCAAGACCGTCACATAGCCGCTCATCATGATCGTTCCGACAAGCGCGAACAGAATCGGCGTGCGCATCACGGAAGCACCCAGTAAACCGATTCCGTAAAAGCATAAACCGAGCCGCGTCAGTTTGAAACGATCCGTATTCATGCCGATTTTGCCGATAAGAATACTGCAGACGCTGGCGGCGATGATGACGACGGCCATAACCAGACTGTACGTGCCGGCGTCGAAGCCGAGCGTTTTTTCCAGATAAATCAACAAATAAGGCATGAAGATCTGTACCGAACAGCTAAAGAGACACAGCGTGCCGAGAATCGTATAATATTCCCGATTTTCCCGGATGACGGACGGCCGAAATCCATAAAATATCGAACCGACCGTCGTCATTTCTTTTGAATCGACATGCTCCGGCTCTTCGACAATCCATAAGCCGATCACGCCGCACAAAGAAACAAGAACGCCTGTCAGCACGAAAAACAGCGGCCAGCCGAAGCGGGCGGTCAAAATACCGGCAATACCGGCAACCACCAGCAGCGCCAGCAAAGGAAATACATTCAGGACGCCTTCGACCTGTGCCCGCTGAAAAGACGGCGTGATTTCCGTCACCCATGTATTAAAGCCCGCATCATTGGCCATGGAGCCGAAAAAGCTCATCAGGCAGTCCATCAAAATGACCAGGCCGACCGTCCGGGTCAATATTTCGCCGGCCGCCATCGTCGGCCATAAGCGCGCCGTATTTTCCCGTGAAAGCAGAGAAAAAGTCGCCGTCAGAATACCCCAGAAAATATAACCCCAGCAAAGGAACGTCCGCCGTTTCTTCAAGCGATCCGACAGAATCCCCGTCAACAAGGTTGCAATCGTCGATATGACGGCAGACCATGCGACCATGCGCGCAATATCGTCGGAAGTGCCGCCGATTTCATTGAACAGAAAAATGTTGAACTCCATATTCTCAATCGCCCATGCGATCTGTCCGATGAAGCCGAAAAGAAGAACCGCCGTCCAGGCCGCCTTTGAAATTCGTTTGTCCATATCCGCCTCCTCCGTATAAAAAACGAAGATTTCTCTTCGTTCATTTTAGCTCTTTTTTTTGCTGAATTTTGCCTGTTTCGCAACCGCGGCATTAAAATATTTACGACATTCGTCGGGGCTCATATGCAACACAAAAGAAAGCTCATTGTACAGATAGGCTTCGGCTTTGCTTAAATATTCCTCGTCGATGCTGGCGTTTTTTTTATGATTCTTCTCCCGAATCGCGTTGCGGAGATATCCCGTTTTGATGATGGTGATCAGGTCTTCTATGGAATCCCCCTTCATGATCGCCGCATATTGTGAACGCATATTCGCCGACTTGTTCTCAAGCGTGTCCATATCCTGAACACGTTCGATCAATGCCTGCAGCTCTTCTTTGGTGATCAGACTGCGAAGATGTCCCGCCTTGTTGGAGACCGGAACCTGCATCTGCATACTGCCGCTTTCCACAATACACGGCTTCAATACATAGCACTCTTCATTTGTCACCGTACTCTTGATTAGATCGATCACCTTGCATACATCCCGGCGGTAAATAACCGTGTCTCCGATTTTATACATTTGCAAGCCTCCGCTTTTCACCGCTTATTATAGCACAAAAACACATTTTTGCGGTGGCATGCATGCATACTTCTTTATTTGCGCAAAGGACTCAGCGGACGCCTTTATCGTAGGGAATCCCTTCGCTTTTCGGAGCCGCGGAATTCATGGAGGTGAAGGCCAATACGATTAACGAAATGATATACGGTAACATATTGTATACCGCGCTGGGAATATTCAGAGCGGCCAGCCAGTCGAAACCGGTATAGACATTGGACAAAGCGCGGAAAAAGCCGAACAGCAGCGCGGCCAGACCGATATTCAGCGGCTTCCACTGCCCGAAGATCATGACGGCAAGAGCCAGAAAACCGAAACCGTTGACGCCCACTTCAAACTTCCATTCCGATACGCCGGCCATGATATAGACGATTCCGCCCAGCCCGCCCAATAGACCCGAAATCAAAACGCCGGCCCAACGCATCTGATAGACATTGATACCGACCGAATCCGCCGCCTGCGGATTTTCACCGCAAGCCCGCAAACGCAGGCCGAATTTCGTCCGATATAAGACAAAACCGCTTACGATCAAAGCGATCAAAGCGAACAACATGAACCAGTTGAAGCTGAAACCATGCAGATTGACGATAAAACGGTTCTTCGGTTCGATGTATTTCAGCGTGTTCGACACGTTCTGCGGGTCGACAAGCGAATTCATCTGCCGCGTAATAATCGTCGCCAAGGCGATCGCCAGCATATTCATGGCCGTTCCGATCAATGTCTGATCCGCCTTAAAATTGATGCTGGCCACGCATAGAAAGATCGAAAACAGCATGCCCGTCACCATGGCGGACAATGTCGTCATGAAGATCATCGTAAAAGTCGATACGGTGCCGGGTAAAAGATTCATGCACATGGCGCCGCCCAGAGCGCCCATAACCATGATGCCCTCCAGACCGAGGTTGATGACGCCCGAATGTTCCGCAAAACAGCCGCCCAAGGCAACTAAGGAAAGCACCGAGGCGAACAATAACGTATATTGAATCAGCAGATTCATGCCTGCGCACCTCCTTTCTCCGCTTCCTGTTTTTTGGCTTTACGCCGCTCATTTCGTGTCATGATTTCCTTTACAAACATCATAAAGCCGCACAGATAAATGATGATCGCCGAAATCAGATCGGAGACCTGCGAAGGATACAGCATGCGATCGATCATAGCGCCTCCGTCGGTAATCGATTGAATGAAGAAAGAAGAGAAAATCGTACCGATCGGATTCAAAGCGCCCAAAAAGGTTGCGGCGATGCCGTTGAAGCCCATCGACGGCACGGAAGCGGCCGTCACTTCCCATTTCTGATATCCGGATAAAAACAGGAAAGCGGCGCCAAGACCCGCCAACGCTCCGCCGATTGTCAGGGTGATGATAATATTTCGGTTTTCTTTCATACCTGCATAACGCGCCGCTTCTTTGTTATAACCGGTCGCTTTTAAATCAAAGCCGAACTTTGTCTGCTCCAATACGACCGCGACAACAAAAGCCAGAAGAATTTCCAGCGGAACGGCGATCGTCACCATCTGGTTGTTTGCAAACAGACGATTCAGGCCCAGCGTCGGCAACAATGCCGAAGGGTTTGTCAACGACAAGTCCTTTGTATACGGACTCGAAGGATCCTTGGCGGCTCCGGACAATATCGCATTCACCACATACAACAAAATCCAGTTCAGCATGATGCCGGAGATAACTTCATTCACATTGCGGCGTGCCTTTAAGAAACCGCTGAGAGCGCCGAACAGCGCGCCGGCCAGAGCGGCCAGAACCACACATACATACCAGGGCAGCTGCCAGACCAGCGCCGCATACAAAGCAATGCCCGCCCCGGCCTCATATTGACCGGCGGCGCCGATGTTGAACAGGCCGACTTTATAGCAGAAACAAATACTCAAGGCGCACATCAGAAGCGGCGCCGTCTTCGTCAGCGTATTGCCCAACGCCTTTAACCGCGCCGGCGCGCTGGCCCGGCTCATGAAATTGAGCAAAATTG
>CAUVBZ010000043.1:0-11512 GCA_963550455.1 uncultured Erysipelotrichaceae bacterium | reverse complement strand
GACTGTCATAATTTGTCGGCGTCGCGATGACGACGTAATCCGCTTCCTGTAAAGCCGAATAGGTCGGATTGGCCGCCTCCGCCTTACCGTTATTCAGCACCGCTTTCAAATGCAGCGTTTTTCTGCCCGCCTTGTCATCTTGGAAAAAAGCCTCGATCACATCGTCCCGCAACGGTACGTCCCGGCGATTGATGGCTTCAACCTTTGCGGCGAGAATATCGCAGGCCAGAACATGGTGATGCTGACTGAGAAGGGTGGCGACGGAAAGACCGACATAGCCCGTACCGGCGACGACGATCCGCTGCGGCGCGATCTTTTCCTCCGTTTCCTTCTCTTTTTCGACAAAAAGAGCGCAGGGGTCGAGCCGACAGACAGCGCAAAGTGTTTCCAGCTGCGTTAAAGAAGGATCGTATGTTTCGTTTTCAATATGCGAAAGCATGGAACGATGGATACCGCAGGCTTCAGCCAGAGCGGCCTGCGACAGACCGTTTTTTTTACGATACAGCAGAATCTGTTTTGCCAATAAAGAGCGATCGATTTTTTTCATAGACTTCTCCCCCTGTCAGTATAGCCGAAATGTTCTTTTTATGAACAATTTATATAAATTTCGGCAATTATTTTAAGATATCCGTTATATATAACAACTTTTTTAAAAAATAAATCTTTTTTTTCAGTAAAACGCGTCTTTGCACTATTGAATGTGTGAGGAGGTGACGAACAATGCGTTCGATTCAGGTTACACCGGAAGTTTTAGAAAGGCACGCCGCCAAGATTACCGAAGCGCACGACAGCTATATCCGCTGCGTCAGTCAGCTGTTTGACGCCGTGGAGACGATGCGGGCGGGCTGGAAAGGAAAAGACAATCTGACCTTTCAGACAAAGATTTCCAAATTTGAAGGTGATTTTCGACAGATGGCCGCTTTATGCATTCAATACGCGGAATTTTTGCGGAACAGCGCCCAGGCGTATCGGGCCATGCAGGAAGATCTTGCCGCACAGGCACAATCGCTGGGAGCGTAGGAGGGAAACGATATGGAAGAACTGCATATTTCATTAGGACAGGTCAGTGAATGTGCGCAGAAAATACGCATGTTCAATCAGGAAATGCT
Organism: uncultured Erysipelotrichaceae bacterium; assembly: GCA_963550455.1. GTDB lineage: Bacteria > Bacillota_I > Bacilli_A > Erysipelotrichales > Erysipelotrichaceae > Bulleidia. Next base: position 10,403 of record CAUVBZ010000043.1, on the reverse strand, counting down.
GGACACGCTCACCCGCATGCGGCAGGAGATGAACAGTACGTCCGCTTCATGGATTTCCGAGGGCGGTGAAACGATACGCAGCCGTTTCAATCAATTCGCGGCAAGGTTTGACACGCAAAAACAGCTCATCGATACCTATGCGGCATTTCTGGATCGGACGGTTGAAAGCTATGACAGTTTGGAAACGACGATTACGTCAAACGCTTCCGGCATGCAGGCGTAGCGTATTTTGCATTCTGATCGCTTCCTGTTTTTTGAGCGGCTGTAGTAAAAAAGCGGTGGAGACGATTACGCTGGGCGAATGGATTTCCCTGCTTGTTCAGGAAGCGGCTTTGCCAAAGGCACAGGCGGACACCCCTTACTTTTTAACCGTTTCGACCGATTCGCCTTATTACAGCGCGGTGCAAAGCGCGGTGGAGTGGAATGTCCTGCGTGTCGAAGAGGGCTTTAAGACCGATCGCCTGTTGACGCGTGAATGGACGGCGGCGACGCTGATGCGCTTAAAAACGACCGATTTGAAAGCGACGGACGACGGCGATATCCGCGATCTTGCCGCGACCCGTTTCAAGACGGAGGTATGCGCTTGCGTGCATGCCGGACTGATGGATGTTGATCGCCGGCAGCGTTTTTATCCGCAGGCGGTAATGGATCGTGGGCAAGCGCAGGCTCTGTTAGCGGATATGGTTCGCTGGATCAACACAAGAACCTTTGAAGACGACCGGGAAGAAATCGAATTTACCGACGGTCAAAAACCGATCGAACTTCCGGACGAAGCAAGTATCCGCGATGATATTTTGCAGTCGCATGAAAAAACCGATTTCAAGGTCGGCGATGTGGTGCGGGAGGAAGAAGGGGAATCGTTTTATCGGATTGATGCGCCGATTGACGATTCCCGCTGGCGGGTATCGCCGATTTCCGATTTCTCCATGCTGGATGAGCTGGATATTGAAACGGCGCAGGAATTGTCTTTTGATTCCGCATGGCTTGAAGAAGGCACGACCGCAAACTTCCCCCGCGGTCCGCTTCATAAAACAATCACCCGTCAGTTTGGCGATATACAGGTATCGTATTCATTTGATCAAGGCGGGATTCGGATTCGCGCCAGCAGGGAAATCGGAAGCGGAGGCCGGCTTTACGGTATATTGTCCCTTTACGATTTTAGACCGGCGATCCGCGTGCATATGCAGAAGCAAACGATGGACACGTGTTACATGCGGCTTGATTTTAAAACGATGCAGTCGATCGGAATCGAGGGAAAGAAGAGCACGATACGCTATGGCAATCAATCCACTTTTTCAAAAAACGGTTTACAGGGGCTGCTTGCCGACGAGGCGGAGCCTTTTGCGATCACGCTTCCGGTCACGGCGCTTCATATTCCGCTTCCGCATCTTCCGGCCGTTACGATTCGGCTCGGTCTGCGTTTGTCCGTCGGCTGTGACGGAGAGATGGATATGACCCTGACGCAGAATCACACGATCGGCGCGGAAATCCGCAATCATGGCGTGCGGCCGATTTATCAGTGCGAGAATACGGCGTCCGCCGGCATGCAGGCCAACGCATGGCTGTTGGGCGGGGTGGATACAACATTGCTTGCCGCCCGCATGGCCATTGCCGACGTCGCTTATGAAACCGGCGCCAAGACGAGCCTTTCCGCAACCGTGCATACGTATGACGAGCACGGCACGCACACGCAAGCACAAATTCCGGCCGCAAATCTGTACAAGCTGGCGGCGCAAAAGGATATTATGCTCTGTACCGATGTGGATGCGCATTGGGTCAGCCGCATGCATTGCAACAGTTCTTCAACACTCGCCGGCCGCCTCGGTTTTGCGACGAAACATGATTTTATGAAAAGCTCCGAGCAGAACCGCATTCCGCAGCTGCACGGTCATTTTGAAAACGGTTTGCGCGTACCACACTGTACACGCAATAAAGACCGCTTGCCTACGGCGACATTTGACGCGGCGGACAGCCGCGCCATCGAACCGGAGCGGTATTCGTATCTCATACGGCAGGGACAGCAGATTCAAATCGGCCTGAAACGTCTGCCGGAAGGGTATACGAAGGAAGATCTGTGCTATACCGTTCAGGGACGCTCGGTTTCCGTTCTTGACGACGGCCGGATTGTGGCGAAAGAGATCGGCGCCGCGATCGTTACCATTCATACCCGCGACGGTCGTTATAAGGCGCACTGCAATGTCGTCGTCCGTGATTCCGGATGATTGTCTGGGTCTATACTGCCCATCAGGCGGAGATTTATTTTCTTGACGCTTCTTTTGTGCAGATCGCGCTGGGCAATGACGGCATGCGGATTTATCGACAGGGCGATACCTGTCGTCTGCGTCTTCCCAAAACATGGCGGGCGGAACCTTATGACGAAGCGCATAAGGTTTTCCGCCTGTTCCGGGAAGATGGCCAAACGGCCGTTCTTTCTCTCTGTCCGTTTACGGAAGGGTATGGCCGCTTCCGACCCTATGCGGTGGAAAACGTTTTTTCAATCGGAAGCGCCATTGACGACACCTTTTATCTGGAAGACTCAAGATTAACTCCTCACGGCGTGCGTATTGACGGCGCTCGTCGAAGCATGACGATCGCTCCGACGGCGCAGGTTTCCCGAAACGGCCGGCCGGTTACCGGCACGATTCCCTTTTCGCCGGGCGATGTCTTTCGAACCTATAACCTGCAGTTTGCGATTCACGGTGCTTTTGTGTTGATGAATCAGGTGGCGAATTTATATACGACGGCGCCGCTTTATCAGGCCGTCATGGAACAGCCTTTTGAACCGGTTGACCGCATACGTCTCATACCGTCTCACCGCACCGTACACCTCGAGAAAAAAATTACGATCGAGCTGGAAGAACCGCTGCCGTTTTCGACACGACAGTTCAATCCGCTTATTTTCATGATGGGCCCCGCCATGACGATGGGGACCGCATCGTTGACGGTCGGTCTGATGAATATGCAGCAGGCGCTTTTGCAGGGGAAGAGTGTACAGCAAAGCATGAGCATGCTGATATTACCGAGCGTCATGCTGGTGAGCACCCTGCTTTGGGCGCCGCTGCAGCGCTTCTATGAAAAGCGCCATGAAGCCCGGCATACGCGTCGGCGCCTTGAAACATACCGCGCTTATTTAAGAGTGATTGAACAGGAAATCTTACAAAAAGAAAAATTCTACGAAGAACAATGCCGCGCGTCCTTTCTGTCTCCGGATGTTTCTTTGCAAAAGCTTCCGCATTTTATTTATCGGCACCATCCGCGGCAGGCCGACTGGATGTTCCTTTATCTGGGCGAGGGGCAGGTGCATTTTACCGTTGATCTGCAATGTGCTTTCCGTCTTTCGCGGGAAGACCCTTTGCGGACGGATGTCGAAAATCTGCGGAAACGGACGGAAACGCGGGACGGCTGTCCGGTTGTTTTTTCACTGCTTGAAAATCGTTATCTTTATTTATTCGAGTCGGACGGAGCACATGCTTTTTTCGACACGCTTTTATTGCAGATTGTTATCTACTTTTCACCATGCCATTGCCGGCTGGCGTTTCTTGCCGATGTGGACTGGTTGCAGTCGCATGTCGAACTGCGTTCCCTTCCGCATGTATGGTGCGACGCCTTCCGTTTGCTGATCTCGGGAGAAAAAGAAATTCGAATTTTGGAACATAAGATGCGGACATATCCGCAGCTACATTTTATCGTCTGCAGTCGTAAGAAACATGTTTCTTTCAGCGCCGATCTTTCCAATTACACGATTCTTTATTTCGATATGCCGCAAAAACCGGTGCTGTGCGATGCGGAAATACGCTGTTCACAAGGGAAGGGGATACAAAGCGACAACCATTTCGAACAGGCGTTTACGTGGGAACCGCTTTCGCTTCCGTTTTCACACTATATAGGCGTTCTTCGCCGCTATGCAGATCAAAGCCGGGAAGAGATCGATGCCGTCTCTTTTTTGCGGCTGTACGGTATTCATGGCGTTCCGGAACTGCCGATGCAGGGAAAGGGGGAGGAGAGGTCGGTATGGATCGGCCGCACGACGGACCATGAACCCTTTTTGCTGGATCTGAGCGAATATGGCTATGGCCCCCACGGGCTGATCGCCGGTATGACCGGCTCCGGAAAGAGCGAGCTGTTGCAGAATATTGTCATCGGCCTCATGTTACGGTATACGCCGGAAGAAGTTCAATTCGTGCTGATCGATTTTAAAGGCGGCGGCCTGAGCGGCAGTATTCTTCGCAATCAAACGTCCATGGCGCATATTGCGGCGACCCTGTCCAACTTATCCATCGCCGAAATGGAACGCGCTTTATGGTCCCTGCGGCGGGAAATCGCCCGCCGCCAGAAGGTCTTTCAGGAATGCGCCGCCATGCACGGCGTCGTCATCAGCGATATTCATTCCTGTCGACGCTATCGGACGATGCCGGATTTAATCATTATCGTCGATGAGTTTGCGCAATTGAAAAAAGAGCGGCCGGAGTTTCTTGCGGAATTGATCGCCCTGGCGCGGGTCGGCCGCTCATTGGGACTGCATCTGCTTTTAGCAACCCAGAAACCGGCCGGCGTCGTCGACGAACAGATCTGGTCAAACTGTCATTTTAAAATCTGTCTGAAAGTACAGTCGGCGGCGGACAGCCGGGAAGTCATTGAAACCGGCGATGCGGCCGGCATTCAAAATCCCGGTGAAATGTATGTGCTGTGCGACGGACATTTATATCATGTCTACGGCGTCTATGCCGGCGGCGCAAAGGAACAGGCCCGTGTTCAGGTTTCAACGCTGGCTCTGAACGGGGCGATAACGGAAACTTTTTCCGACGCGGCCGATACCGAGACGGAAGCGCGGTTTTTACTGCAATGTATCGACGCGGCCTACGGACGAAAGACAACCCGACCTTTATGGGAAAACCTGCCGGCGCAAATTTCTTTTTATCAAACCGGTCGCCCCGCATACGGCGTCGGAAAGATTGACGCGATTCAAACCGGCACGTTTCCGTGGTTTACCTTCGCCGCCGCCAATCTGTGGTATGTCGCGCCCGATCATGAGCGCCGCCATCGTTTTGCCGCTTCGCTGATGGATTGCCTGGATAGGGATTGTCCGGCAAAGGCGAAACTGATCGGCGTCGGATTGAAGAAAGAATGCCGGCGGCATCCGTGGGCCGTTCTGGAAGCGGAAGAGGAAGAACGCTTTCAGCTTCTTCTGAAACAGATGGAGAGAGAACGTTCCGATACATTCTGGATTGTGTTTGCGGACGCGCAGATTCTGCCCGATTATCCGTTTTTGCAGGATTGGTTTTCGCAGATTCTGCTTCGCCATGGCGAACACGTGCACTGCATATTCGGCACCGATGTCAGTTCGGCTTTGACGCACCGGTTCCGCGCGCGCTTTGAAAAGCGGATCGCGTTTTCTTCAATGCAGGAAGCCGGCGCTTTATTTGAACGCGGCGTACATCGCTCCTGCAGCGGAAACGACGGCCTTGTGTTAAATCGGGAAGAAATCGCCCGTTGCCGCTTCATCTATGATTTTCCTAAATCCGCCTCCACACGGCTGAGCTTTCTTCCCGCCATGCCGGAGACCGTTCGGTCGGAAGAAAACGAAGCGTCGATTCTATTGGGCATTCAACGTGACACGTTGACCAAATACACCTGGCCGCGGCATAAAAAGCTTGCATTAGTAACGGTGTATACAGATGAAAAAGAACTGTTCCGCCCCTTTTTGCAACAGCCGAACGCCGTTTATATGACGGTTGAAGAATACCGGCTTTTAAAGGAACACGAGCGGAAACAATACGACGCCGTTCTGCTCGGCGGCAAGGGCTACAAAGATCAGTTTCTTTTCCCGATCGATCATCGACGCCCTCTGCGTCCCAAAGAAGCGCTGCTGATCGTCGGCTCACGACAGGAGGTGATTCATCTTGTGGAATCCTGAAACGCATGTGCGCATCAACCTGTTCTTTCCGATTCTGCAGAAAAACTATGAATGTCTGTTTTCAAGGGACGCCTCCTTTACCCAGAACCTGCAAGTCTTTCAAACGATTCTCGAAAGAGACGCCGGACGCTTTTACCGGCTTCATGAGCGGGTGATTATCGTTGAAAAAGAAAGCGGCCGGTCTTGCGATCTGGATATCTCTCTGAAACGGCTTTGCATACAGGACGGCATGACCTTTATCCTGTATTGAAAGTTATGCTAGTATAACGGGGTGGAGGAGATCGTCATGAAGTTTAACGAGATGCTTTATACACGTCCGGATGAGCAGGCCTACATGCAGGACATGCGGACTTTATTAAATGAACTGAAACAGGCGCCGGACGCCGAAACATTTTTACCGATTTATGCCAAGATCAACACGATGCGCCGGCACCTGAAAACGATGATGATTCTGGCGGAAATCCGCCATACGATCAATACGGTCGATGCGTTTTATGACGCGGAAAATGCATATTGGGACGAGGCGAAGCCGCGCTATACGGCCATGGATGTCGAGCTGATACGCATTGCGGTTGAAAAACCGTACCGTCATGAATTGCAGAAAGAAATCCCGGCGGTCTGGTTCGCACAGGGCGAGTGCGCCCTGCGCAGCTTTGACGCATCCGTTATCGATGATCTGGTTGAAGAAAACAAACTGAAAAGCGCGTATGGGAAATTGAAGGCGGGCGCGCAGATCGCGTTTGACGGAAAAACGCTGAATCTTGCGCAGATCGAGTCCTATACGCAATCGCCGGACCGCGCGGTGCGTAAGGCCGCTTCGGATGCCAAGTTCGCCTTTTTTGCGGCCCATGCGGACGAATTCGACGCGATCTACGACCGCATGGTAAGCGTCCGCAATCGCATGGCGGTCAAACTCGGCTATGCCGATTATCATGCGATGAGTTTTGATACGATGAACCGCATCGGCTATGACGCGGCGGATATTCGCCGCCTGCGAAAGGCGGTGCTTGCATACGCGACGCCGCAGGCCGAGAAAATCACCAAAGCGCAGCAGGACCGGCTGGGTCTGGATACGATTGCGTACTATGATCTGGATCTGGAATTTGCCGACGGCAACGCGACTCCCCACGGCGCCGCGGAAGACCTGGTACAGTACGCCGCGAAGATGTACCACGAAATGAGCCCGGAAACCGCCTCTTTTATCGATGTGATGGTAGAGAACGAAACGTGGGATCTTCTGGCCCGCCCGAATAAAGAAATGGGCGGCTACGAGACGGAAATACCGGAATACGGCGTACCGTTTATCTTCGCCAATTTCAACGGAACGAGCGGCGACGTCGACGTTTTGACCCATGAGGCCGGCCACGCTTTTCAGACCTATATGGCCAGCGCCATTGAAAATCCGGATCTTGCCACGCCGACGATGGAAGGAGCGGAAATCGACTCCATGTCCATGGAATTTTTCGCTTATCCGTGGATGGATCTCTTCTTTAAAGAGCAGGCGGACCGCTACCGTTTTTCACATATGTGCAGAACGATCCGCTTCCTGCCGTACGGCGTTCTGGTCGATCATTTTCAGGAAGAAGTTTACACACATCCCAAATGGACGCCGCAAGAGCGCAAAGCATGCTGGCGGAAGCTGGAGAAGCAGTATCTGCCGTATAAAAATTACGACGGCTGTGCGCTTTTGGAAGACGGCGGCTGGTGGTATCAGCAGAACCATATTTTCCGGGATCCGTTCTACTACATCGACTATGTTCTGGCGCAGATCTGCGCACAGCAGTTCTTCTTGCGGAAAGAGGAAAAGGACGCGGCCTATTGGCAGGATTATCTGTCGCTCTTGCGCTTAGGCGGCACGAAGAACTTTATCGAGCTGGTACGGGAAGCACATCTGCAAAGTCCGTTCGAGCCGGAAACACTGCGGCATGTGATGGAAGAGTTGGAAAAGTGGCTGCAGAACATGCAGACAAAAAAACTGTAGGAAACGTACAACAGGACAGTTTTGAGGGCTTGGGAAAATCCAATCATTTCTCAAGCTTTTCGAATAAACGAACCTGCTTTGTATTATGCAACGCCAGAAGAAAATTGGATTGGGCGTCCGGAAATTTTTGATACAGCGCCTGCAATGTTTCTTTGACTTCCTGCCGAGCCGTATGGCCGTTGTTGGGGCAGGTGGAGGGGACGACGGGAAGCTGGCAGTCGATCGCCGTCTTTTCGATTTCCCATTCGCGGCAATAGATCAAAGGTCGTATAAACGTCATATCCGAGCGTTCCAGGTGCATGATCGGCAAAAAAGAGGCGATGCGTCCTCCGTAAATCATATTCATGAACAGCGTCTCCACAGCGTCGTCCGCATGGTGTGCAAAAGAAACCTTCGTGCAGCTAAGCTCTTTGGCCGCCTGAATCATCGCTCCTTTTTTAAGCTGGGAACAGCGGGCGCAGGAAAGCTGGCCGTTTTTATGCGGATATTGTTTCAGAATGGAAGCGATGCGGGTCGGAACATGATGCAGTTCAATGCCCTGCTGCCGGGCGAGCGTATCCAATGCGGTAAAATCCATATCCGGAAAACCCATTTCCAGGTGGATGCCGACAACTTCAAAATGCTTATGATCATGGAGCAATGCAAAGTGGCGATATAAGGTCAGCGCATACAGCAGCACGATGGAGTCTTTTCCGCCGGAAACGCCGACGGCGATGCGATCGTGATCTTGAATCAATTGATAATCGACATCCGCCCGATGTATTTTTCCGATCAGTTTTTTCAACATACGCGCTTTGAATTATAGCATCGTATGGCATACAATGATGCAGGTTATGACGAACGGAATTATTTTGCTCAACAAGCCGGCCGCGATGACGAGTTTTCAGGCCGTCGGAAAAATCAGACGCCTTCTGCACGCACAAAAAGGCGGACATACCGGTACGCTGGATCCGCAGGCGACCGGTTTGATGATCGTATTGTTGGGCGCTTATACAAAACTGGTTCCATTTGTGCTTGCCGATCATAAGCGCTATCATGCGGAATTTCGCTTCGGCCTGCGCACGGATACACAGGATATTTTCGGTACGATCATAGAAGAGCATACGCCCCGGCCGATATCGATCGCGGAGCTGGAAGCGGCCGCATCGACTTTGCGAGGTAAAATCAAACAGATACCGCCCATGTATTCGGCGGTACATGTGCAGGGAAAAAAGCTGTACGAGCTGGCTCGGCAGGGAAAAGAAGTTGAACGCAGACCGCGAGAAGTCGAGGTTTATGCGCTTTCCGTTTATCCATTGGCCGACGGCCGTTACGGCATGGATGCGGAGGTATCGTCCGGCACGTATATACGCACGTTAATTTACGATCTCGGCGTCGCGCTGCATGAAGACGCGCTTATGACCTCGCTTTGTCGGACGGGCATCGGTTCCGTGTCTTTGCAGGATGCGCAGACCTTTGCGGAAATAGAAAGCGGAACGCCGCGCTTTTGCCCGCCGGAACAGATTCTCGACCCGCTCTGGCAGATCAAAGAGGCGCCGGCTTCCATATTGCGGATGGTTGAAAACGGAATGACCGTCGATCTGGAAGAGACAAAGCCGCACGTGATCCTGACGCATGCCGGACAGCTGCTGGCGGCGTATGAGAAGCGGGAAGATCGGCATTACCATTGTGTACGGGGTTTAAGAGGATGAAGTGTACCTATATTGATCTGGAACAGCCGGGTTTGAACATGGAGCCGATCGTCGCCTGCATCGGCTATTTTGACGGGATGCATCGCGGCCATCAGGCCTTGCTGAAAAAAACATGCACGCTGGCGCGACGGTACGGCTGTCAAGCGGGCCTGATCACCTTTGCGCCCGATCCGTGGGTGACCATTTATGGTCTTAAAGAAAATGAGCTGGAGCATATTACGATGCCGGCGGAACGGCTGGAAATCGCGCAGGCCTGCGGCATCAAGCAGGTAATCATTCTGCGTTTTTCAAAAGCCATGAGTCAGCTTTCGCCGTCCGCTTTCGTACGGGAGGTTCTGGCCAAGATTCCGTTAAAAGGGCTGGTCTGCGGCTTTGATTTCCATTATGGCGCCTTGGGAAAGGGAAACGTCGATACCCTTGCCAAAGATGTTTCATATCCGGTTACCGTCGTTGATGAAGTACGCGATCGCGGGCAGAAGATTTCGTCCAGCCGCATCGTCGCTCTGATTAAAGAGGGGAAGGTGGCGGCGGCGGCGAAATTGATGAAACGGCCGTTCGCCATTTGCGGAAAGGTGATCCACGGGGCGCATAACGGCGCCGCTCTGGGCGTTCCGACCGCCAACATCGCCATTTCGCCCGCATATGTAAAACCACTGGAAGGCGTTTATGCCGGCTATGCGATCGTGCGCGGTGTTTCGTATCCGGCCATGATCAACTATGGTCACAATCCCACCGTGCAGTATCGGAAATCCGGGTCGCTGGAGGCCAATATCATCGGCTTTGACGGCGATCTGTACGGCGAAGAAATCACCGTGCA
>CAUVBZ010000042.1:0-11531 GCA_963550455.1 uncultured Erysipelotrichaceae bacterium | reverse complement strand
TTTTTCATAAACATGATACGGCCATTGCGGAAGCGTTTAAAAAGGTGATGGAGGCCGGCCGGACAGAAACGGAAAGTCGTTTTTTCGAGCGTCTCAACGGAATCGTCAAGATGGTGGAAACAGATAAATCCTATACGACGAACGAAAAGCTGACGATTTATGGATTAATTTCACAGCTGTCCAATTGTTCCTCGCAGGAAAGACCGCGATTTGCAAAAAAGCTACTGCGGATTTTATCGTAAAAAAGAAGCGGTTATTCTTCCGCCTGCTGTCGGGCTGTTCCGGCGCTTTGATTTACGGTGATGGCCTTGTGTTTCAGACGATATAAAACGACTTCGGCGTTGGCTAGAAAACGCACGTCTTTTTTCTGCGTGCCGGTTCCGGAGGTGATATCCAGCGTGAACGAGTCGTTATGAATCCGGTGCTTGCCGAATAAATAGCGCTGTGCAAGCAAAGGCGCATAGTAAGTACCGAAGATGTAGTTCACCTGTCCGCCGAGGCCGTGGCCGCTGACGGCATAATCCGTCAAATCATAAGGCAATTCATCCGCCGTATCGGGGGTGTGGCAAAAAGCGATCGTATAGGAGGCGCGCGCAACGGAGGCATAGGCGGCGCCGATATCGATCGAACCGTTCAGGCCGCTGTCTACGCCGACCAGCGTAATGCTCTGCGAGCCTTTTTTACGCAACAGCGTACTGCTGTTTTCCAGCAGCTCAAAATCCGCGTCAAAAAGGATTTTCTGCACGGCGGCCAGCGTATCGGCATCGCGATGATCCATGTCGCCAAGTACCGCAAACTTTCCCAGCGGCGCCTGAATCGACGCGAACGCATGTGTCAAAAGGGCGACGGTGTCTTCGTCGGCCGGCGTCTGTTCATCCAGCAAATCGCCGACAAAGACGACGACGTCCGGCGAAAGAGAACGGATGACATCCATCAATTTTTCAAGGCGCTTTTGATCCATGAAAGGGCCGAATTTCAAATCGGAGAAGGCAAGAATACTGACGTCGTTCATCTGCTCGGGAATAAAAACGGAAGAAAGCGTTTCGTAGCGCACCATAAAGCGGGAGGGAGCGGTGTGAAACGCGTCATAATACATGGCGAAAGAGGCGGTGAAAAGAAGCGCCAGCACAAGGGCGATGCGATAAAGCAGTTTTCTTGCATGTTTCATTTGGAACATGATAGCACAAGTATGGATGGGCGGGCATGGTATAATCGCAGTAGTATGCATGGTGAGACGACTTGGATATTGACGATTGACGCTTTAGGGCGAGAGGCTTCGGCGGATGCCCGACAACTTTTAAGGAAGCTCGGGGATTCGTATATGATCCTTTCCTTTTCTTCCGCCCGTGATCGGCAGGCGGAGGCGCTTCGTCTGCAGAAAGCGGGTTTTCCGGTGACGGAGGAGCGAATTTACACGTCGGTCATGGCCGCCGCCGATGCGATTCGGCATGAATGGCCAAATCGGATTCATATGGATATGATCGGTTCAAAAGCGATGGAAAATACATTGCGGACGGCGGGCTTTCTGCGGATGGGAACGCCGGACTGGCTTTTCATCGGTCAAAATCGCGCGGCCGGATTTACGGAATACAGCCACGCTCTGGAAATGATCATGAACGGAGCGCGGCCGGTGGCACTGGAGGGAGGTATGGTGCGCCGCGTCGGTGATCGGATCGAGCTTGGCGCCGGGGCGATCGTGGCGATGCTGGAAGCGGCCGGTCAACGGCCCGCTCTGCATTTTGATCGCGTAAACCGGGCAGTTTTAAAACAGGCGGCGCGTTATGGAAATTTGATGAACGGGACGCTTACCGTAGTCGACTGCGGGCGTCTTTGGGATCTGACGGATTTAAATGAGGCGGGCGTACGAACCGTTCTTCTTGCTGAACATGGCGTTGATGAAAATCCGCTGCAGGCAAAAGTTCATCCGCACTGGATCGTCCCGTCGCTGTCGGGATTGTATCGGACGTTGTACGAGACGTGAGGGAATGCTATAATCGCGCATGTAAATAAAGTAAAGGATGAAAATATGGATACTGATCGAACGTGCAGCCGGGATGAAATAAGAGGAGAATTACGATGAATCCGATGATCGTCGTTTTGATTGTCCTGATTTTGATGTCGGGTCTGTTTTCGGCCGTGGAGACGGCTTATTCCAGCGCCTCGCGTATCCGTTTGAAGGCGATGGAGAATGATCATGTGCCCGGCGCCGGCGCCGTATTGAAAATTTTAGATCGGTATGACCGTTTTCTGACGACGGTTCTCATCGGCAATAATATCGTCAATATCGTTGCCGCCGCTTTGGGTACGCTGCTGTTTACCCAGAGGTTCGGCGAACAGCGGGGAACGACGCTTTCCACCATCGTGATGACGCTGGCCGTGCTTTTATTCGGTGAAATCACGCCGAAGTCGCTGGCGAAGAAGGCGCCGGAACATTTTGCTATTCGGATGCGGGGCTTTGTGCGCTTCTTTGAATTTCTGTTTACGCCGCTCACGATTTTTTTTCGCGGCTGGCAATATCTGACGGATCACCTCTTTAAGGTGGAAGAGGATGATACGGATATTTCGGATGAGCTGATCACGATGGTCGACGAGGCGGAAAAAGAAGGCGACCTTGCGCAGCATGAATCCGATCTGATTTCGGCGGCGATCGAATTTAATGATCTGGATGTTAAAGATATTCTGACCCCGCGGGTCGAACTGGTCGCCATTTCCATCACGGCCGGTATGAAAGAAGTCGCCAAGGTGTTTTCCATGAACAGCTTTTCACGCCTGCCGGTTTATGAAAACAGCATCGACAATATCGTCGGCGTCATTCATGAAAAGGATTTTTACAATATGATGTATAAAGACCGTGAAAACGGTCTGCTCCGAAGGATTATCAAGCCGGTGATCTATACGAGTGAAAATGTCAAGATTTCCACGGTTTTAAAACAACTGCAGGCCGGCAAGGCGCATCTGGCCGTCGTCATGGATGAGTATGGCGGTACGGCCGGCATCGTGACGATGGAGGATATCATCGAGGAACTGGTCGGCGAGATCTGGGACGAGCACGATATCGTCAAAGAATATTATCAGCAGGTCGATGCGTCGACGTATCTGGTTCGCTGTGACGCGGATATTGACGATATGCTGGAGCGTTTTCATGTCGAGCCGGATGCGGATGAATATGATTTTATTACGGTTTCGGGCTGGGTCATCCATGAACTTGAGCATATTCCGGTGGCCGGCGAATCGTTTCGCTATAAAAATCTGCAGGTGACGGTGACGAAAGCCGACCGTCGCAAGGTCAGTGAAATTAAGGTCGAAATTCACGATCCGGACAGTGAGACGAAAAAGACGAACGGACACGCGGAGTGAGGTAGGGAATGCAGCAGTATTTTTCCGATCACCCTCTGGCGCCGGGCGACATCTATCGGTTTTCCAAAGAGCAGGCGCATCATGCGCACACGGTTCTGCACCTGTCGCACGAACGCATTCGGTTGGTATATGGCGATACCGGCTATTTTGCCGAAGCTTATATGGATGGAACAATATACTGTGCCAAGGTGCTGGCGGTTGATGCGCGCACCAATGAACTGCCGATTCAGATAACGCTTTGTCTGGCTTTGATTCGTCGGGAAAAGATGGAGCTGGTCTTGCAGAAAGCCGCCGAGCTGGGAGTGGCGCGGATTGTCCTTTTTACAAGCGGCCGCTGTGTCGTCCATGCGAAAAAAGAAAAGAGCGCTCGTTATCGGAGCATCGTTCAGGAAGCCTGCGCGCAATGTAAGCGCACCTTGATTCCGACGGTGACGGAAATGGTTTCGTTTGCCGATTTGCCGCGGTTTAAAAGCGACTGCAATCTTGTTCCGTATGAAGAAGAAGCCGGGAAGGGGACGCCGCTTTTAAAAGCCGTTCATGGGCAGTCCGTAACGGCCGTCATCGGTCCGGAAGGAGGGTTTTCAAAAGCGGAAATCGACATCTTGCGCGCGGAAGGCTTTCAGCCGGTCAGTCTCGGCAGTCGGATTCTGCGGGCGGAGACCGCATGTTTCTATGTGTGCAGTGTGCTGGGCGCCTGGAGCGAGGGCGGGCGATGAAGTTTGTCATTTTCAGCCTCGGGTGTAAAGTCAACCAGTTTGAGGCACAGACGACGGCGCGGGCGATGGAAGAAAGAGGCTGGAGCCGCAACGTTAAGCAGGAGCCGGTCGATGCGGTTTTGATTTTCACGTGCTGTGTGACCAATACGGCGGCGGCCAAAAGTCGAAAAGCGCTTTATCAGTACCGACGGCGGTATCCGAAAGCGGTCATGGTGATGGCGGGCTGCTATGTGCAGGTGGATTCGCCGGCGATCGTCGGCGCGGATCTGTTGGTCGGCAGTTCACTCTATATGCAGATTCCGGATCTGATTGAACAGTATCAGAAGGATTTTACGGCGCGCATCGTGGTTCAACCGCTTGCGGAGCTGACCTTTGCGAAAGCGGGCCCGGATGTGTTTACGGAACAGACACGGGCGTATTTAAAGATACAGGACGGTTGCAATCAATGCTGCAGTTATTGCATTATTCCGCTGGCGCGCGGGCATGAGCGCTCCATGCCGTTTAGGGAAGCCGTCCGACAGGCCGCCCGCTTGAGCGTGCATCATCGTGAGATTGTATTGACCGGCATCCATACCGGCCGCTATGGCTATGGCACGGGCTTTACGCTGGCCGATCTGATCGAACGGATTTTAGAGGAGACGGATATTCGACGCCTGCGGATTTCGTCCATCGAGATGAATGAAATTGACGCGCGCCTGATCGGTTTGTTGCAGAATCCGCGGCTCGGCCGTCATCTGCATATTCCCGTGCAGGCGGGAAACGATCGGGTTCTGGCCGCGATGAAGAGGCCGTATCAGACGGCGTCGTATTTGCGTAAGCTGGAGGAAATTCGGGCGGCGGCGCCGGATATTTCCATCTCAACGGACCTGATCGTCGGCTTTCCCGGAGAGACGGAGGCACAGTTCAGGGAAACGATGGCCTTTATCGATCGGTGCGCCTTTTCCTTTTTGCATGTTTTTCCTTTCTCGCGCCGTAAAGGAACGAAAGCGGATACAATGAAAGAGCAGGTCGACGAGGACGTGAAAAAAGAGCGGGTCCGCTTAGCGATGGAGAAATCGGAAGTGCTGTACGATGCCTTCAAGCGTCGCCTGATCGGCAAAACGTGCATGGTTCTGATGGAGAAGGCGGGGGAGATGGACACGCCGGGTCATACGTCGGAATATGCGGAAGTACAGGTTTCGGGCATTTGGAAGCGGGGTGAACTTTTCCCGGTGCGTATCCGACGCCTGGAAAATCATCAGCTGTTTGGCGAAGTGGAGGTTGCGGAATGAAACTCAGTGATCTATTCGAGCATGTGCCGGATATTGAAATTAAAAGTCTGATGGCCGATTCGCGCAAAAAGCGGCCGGATGCGATTTTTTTCTGTGAAAAGGGGATGATGTTTGATGGACATCGCTTTGTGGAGCAGGCCATCGCCAACGGCGCGCGGGTCATCGTGCATTCGGAACCGTTACCGTATACGCATGAGGACATCGTGTATATCAAGGTGAAGGATGTGCATGCGGTGTTCAATCAGGTGGCGGATGCGTTTTACGGCCACCCCAGTCATCATCTGAAAATGTTCGGTGTAACCGGCACGAACGGAAAATCGTCGATTTCCTGCATTATCCGGGATGTCATGAATCCGTTTTTACCGACCGGGTATATCGGAACAATTTCCATTGAATATGGCAGCGTGAAACTGCCGCCGCTTTTGACGACGCCGGATATCGATGATCTGCACGGCATCCTGCACGATATGGTTGACGCCGGCATGCAGTGCTGTGCGCTGGAGGCCAGTTCAATCGGCATCGATCAGGGGAGAGTGGACGCGATTGATTTTGATATCGGCATTTTTACGAATCTGACCCATGATCATCTGGATTATCACGGCACGATGGAAAATTATTTTCAGGCGAAAAAGAAATTTTTTGATCATTTAAAGCCGGAGGCCGTGGCGATAACCAATGTAGATGATCCGTATGGAAGACGCATGGTACAGGACTGTCGATGCAAGGTCGTAACCTATGGCATCGATCAGGACGCCGATTACAAGGTCGTGAAGTATCAGCTGCTGAAAGATCGGACGGTTTTTACATTGCGCTGTCCGGATATGGAATATGAATTGGAGACGAATCTGGTTGCGCGCTTTAACATTTATAATGTCGTCGCCGCGATTGTGGCCTTAAATCAAGGCGGCCTTTCCATGACGCAGATGTTGCCGGGACTGCGGCATATCCGGCAGATTGAAGGGCGCATGGAACGCATCGACTGCGGCCAGCCGTTTAATGTCGTGGTTGATTTTGCACATACGCCGGACGGGATTGAAAAGGTCTGCCAGTTTGCCGCCGCCATTACGCCCAAGGATTGCCGCATCATTGCCATTACGGGCAGCGCCGGGAAGCGTGATACAATGAAACGGCCGGTTTTCGGGCAGTTGTTGGATCAATATGCGGATATGATTATTTTGACCGAAGACGATCCGCGGAATGAAAATCCTTCGGCGATATGCCGGGAAATCGCCGCCGGCATTCAAAACACGCCGTATATTGTCGTGGAAGATCGTTATGATGCGATTCGGCAGGCGGTGGAGATTGCCGAGGCGGGAGATACAATCATCATCATGGGATAGGGGGATGAGAAGTTTATTTATCGTGAATTTGGGCGCGAGCCGTATGAAGGGGACGATGCGATCGCCCGGGAAGTGATTCAGAAATACTATATGGAGGAAGAAGAAAATGAAAAACAGTAAGTATATCGATCATACGCTCTTAAAGCCGGATGCGCGGCAGGAGGATATCCGGCGTATTGTGGAGGAGGCGAAACAATATGATTTTGCGTCCGTGATGGTCAATCCGTGCTGGATTCCGCTTGTAAAGCCGCTACTGGCGGGCAGTGATGTCAAAGCCGCCTGTGTCATCGGTTTTCCGTTGGGCGCCAATACGACGGCCGTAAAAGTTTTTGAAACGAAGGATGCGGTCAATAACGGAGCGGATGAAATCGATATGGTTCTCAATATCGGCAAGTTGAAGGACGGCGAAGATCAATATGTGATCGATGAAATTCAGGCCGTCAAGCAGGCATGCGGCGATCGTATCTTGAAGGTCATCATCGAAACGTGTCTTTTAACCGATGCGGAAAAGGAGCGTGCATGTCGGGATGCCGTGGCGGCCAAGGCCGATTTTGTCAAGACGAGCACGGGCTTTTCCAAAGGCGGCGCCGTCGTTGAAGATGTCCGTCTGATGAAGAAAGCAGTTGCAGACAGTCCGGTGAAAGTGAAAGCGTCCGGCGGCGTGAAAACGAAAGCGGATTTTGAAGCGATGCTTGCCGCCGGGGCGGAGCGCATCGGCACAAGCAGCGGCGTAGAGCTTATAAAATAGTCGTGCTTGCATGTTTTTCGGCGGTTTGTTACCATTAGCATGTTGTTTTCGAAGGGAGGTGAGAGGAATGACAAAGGTTTTGATTCATGAGAATGAAAGTCTGGATGATGCGATGCGCCGCTTTAAGCGTATGGTCTCTCGTGCCGGCACTCTTGCCGAAGTTCGGAAGAAAGAATTTTATGTGAAGCCGGGTGTCGCCCGCAGGCTGAAAAGCGAAGAAGCGCGGAAGAAAGCACGTAAAAACAAGAAACATTAACGGAAACGGAAGAAAACGGAGAGGGTGGATAACTTCTCCGTTTTCTTAAGATCATGAAAGCTTTTTCGATTATGCGTTGTAAATGGCAATGATTTTTTCAAGGATCGTCTTATGGGCGAATCCTTTGCGGCAGACGAGGCTGATTTCGCGGCTCATGCGCAGACACGCAACCGGCAAAGCGGCCAGCTTCTTTTCCTGAACTTCGCTTCGGCATGCACTTTGCGCCAAAATCGAAACGCCGTAGCCCTGGGCGACAAGCTCTTTGATCATCGCCACATTGTCCATCTCCAGAATAATATTCAATTCCTCCGGCGCGACATGACAGCTTTCCAGCGTAGCCGAGAACAAATCCCGGGTATCGTTGTCGGAAAGGCGGAGAATAAGCTTTTCTTTTTTGATTTCCTCCGCCGTCACCATGTTTCTGGAAGACAGGGGATGATCGGGATGAACGATCAGGACAAGACGATCGGTATCCAGCGGTATGCGAACCAGTCCCTCATCCGCAAAAGTACCGTCGATGAGGATAAAGTCGACTTCATAATTTTTAAGCATTTCAAGCAGTTTTGCCTGTGTATCCGTAATCAGTTTGATGTGCGCATCGGGATTGAGCGCGGTATAGCGGGCGAAGACTTCGGCGATCCGCTCGGTTTCCATCGTATGTGTGATACCGGCGGTAAAGCCTGTCAGCCCGGCGGCTTCATCGTGCAGCTGTTCTTCAAGCTTCTGATATAAAGCGAGCATCGAGCGGGCGCACTGTATTGCTTTTTCACCTTCGTGCGTTAAGAGAAGATGGGTGCCGATGCGCTCAAAGATTTTGATGTGCAGTTCTTCTTCCAGCATATGGATATGCTGACTGACCGCCGGCTGGGACAGATTCAGTGCGCTTGCCGCATGGGTATAATTGCCGGTTTCCGAAACTTTTAACAATGTATAAATCTTCGCATCCAACATGTACACTCTCGCTCTTCCGTTCTGAAGTCAGTCTAATGGTTTTCCGGCGTCTTTTCAATTCCGCCGGCAAACGTCTGTGCTTTCCGTATAAATCGAGATAAAATAAAGACACTGGAAGGGGAACTGATTTTGGAAGAGACAAGAACAATTCGCTTGGAGAAGATGAGCGGTTTACAGGCATTGAATCTGATCGGTACGGAAGATCGTAATTTGGAAACACTGCGTGACTGTTTCGGCAAGGAAATCACGTTTCGCGATAATACGTTTACGATTTTAAACTGCAGTGAAACGACCTATGAGCAGATTCACGACGTTCTGCTGGCCTTGTATGAAGTTGCGCGAAAAAATCAGCCGGTTTCCCAACAGGATGTTATATATGCATGCAGGCTTGTCACGAAAAATGAGAAAATCCAATTCGACCGCTTTGAAAATGAAATTATCGGCCGCACATTGACCGGTAAAGTCATCGCTCCGAAGACAAAAGGACAGTATGCTTTTGTCAAGGCGATCGATCATAACAGCATTACCTTTGCGATCGGACCGGCCGGAACCGGCAAGACTTTTCTGGCCGTGATCAAAGCGGTGACAGCCTTGAAAAAAGGTGACGTAAAACGCATCGTTCTGACGCGTCCGGCCGTCGAGGCGGGCGAATCGCTCGGTTTTTTACCCGGGGATATGAAGGAAAAGGTGGATCCCTATCTGACGCCGCTCTATGATGCTTTGCACGATATGCTCGGCATGGAAAAGACTGAAACTCTGATCGGCCGAGGAACGATTGAAATCGCCCCGCTTGCGTATATGCGCGGCCGCACGCTGGACGACAGCTTTGTGATTTTAGATGAAGCGCAGAACACCACGCCGGCACAGATGAAGATGTTTCTGACGCGGCTTGGTTTCAATTCACGCATGGTCATCACCGGCGATGTGACACAGGTTGATCTTGCGGAACATAAGATGAGCGGTTTACAGCAGGCCGGCGAAATTTTGAAAGCGGTCGACGATATTGCCGTTCTGCATCTGACGGCCGATGACGTTGTCCGCCATCCGCTTGTCCAGAAGATCATCGAACAATACGAAACCTCCGCTTAATGTAAAAGCAGTTTTTCTTCCGGCATGGCCGATAATGTGATCTTGGCGATATTACAGCAATGATCGCCCATACGTTCCAAAGTACCCAGAATATCACAGTAAACCGATCCGGCAACCGGACTGCGGCACTCGTTGCGCTGCATGCGGGCAAAATGACCGGTTCGCGCTTTGACTTCCATGGCGTCCATGCTGTCTTCAAATTGATTGAGAGCGGGCATAAACGAGCGATCCTGCTGGCGGTAGATTTCAATCGCCAGATCGTACATGTTGAAGAAAATATCATACATTGTATTTAAATCCTCGATGGCGTCCGGCGTGAAAAAGCCGTCGTCTTCGGTAACGAGCGTATAGAACTCGGCGAGGTTCATGCCCAGATCGCCTAAGCGCTCAAGGTTTTTGATGACGTCCAGATCGACGCGCATCCGTTCTTTGTCATTCGGCGGAATGGAAGAATGCACCGAAATGTTAATCAGAAACGCGGTGATCTTTTTATCACAGTTGTTGATAAGCGCTTCGTCCTGGTCGATCAGCTGTTTATCATCCGCCGTGCCGGGCTTGTTCAGAAATTCCTGTGTTTCTTTGATTTCCTGCCGGACGATCTTCACCATCTGATCCATGGCTTTTTCCGCTTCACTGACAGCCGCGGCCGGCAATACATAACCGACGGCCATATCCATATTGTTGATATCGATCTGGGGACGATCCGGTTCCTTGCCCGGCACAATCTTACTGACCAGGTCGACGAGCCGGTTCAGAAACGGGAAGAAAATAATTGTGGAACCGGTTTTAAACAAGATATTGGCGACGGCGAGTTCCATCATCGGCGACAGGTGCAAAGCGGCCTGAATCCACGTGACAAAAGCGGTATAGGGAAGCAAAATCAGCATGCCGATACCGGTCGCAAACACGTTGAAGATCGTATGCAGGGCCGCCGTGCGTCGCGCTCCCAAAGAACCGCCCATGGCCGCCAGAACGCCGGTGATGGTCGTGCCGATATTGGCGCCGAACATGAAAGGCAAAGACGCCGTCAGCGACAGGGCGCCGGCGTTGTACAGTTTCTGAATGACGCCGATGGTCGCCGCCGAAGATTGCACGATCATGGTCATGACGGCGCCCGTCGCCATGCTGAGCCAGGAGTTGCTGCTCATGCGCAGAGCGAAGGCTTCAAATTCCGGCAGATCTTTCAGACCGGCCAGCGTATCGCCCATCGCGCTGAGACCGAAGAAGATCAAACCGAAGCCCAGCACGACGTCGCCGATATATTGAAACCGGCGGCGCTTGGCAAAACAGATCAGCATGCAACCCAAGAAAACGATATAGAGACTGTAACGATCGATATTTAAGGAAATTAGGAAGGCGGTAAACGTCGTACCGATATTGGCGCCCATCACCAGCCCGGCCGCCTGATGCAGGTTCATCAAACCGGCGCGGACAAAGCCGATAACGATGGCGGTCGAAGCGGACGAAGACTGCATGATGACGGTCAGCAGAATGCCGATTCCCATGGCGGAAAGCGGTTTGGTCGTATAGCGGTCGATGTAATGGCGCATCTGATCGCCGGCCACGGATTTCAGGCCGTTGCCCATGAACTGAATCCCGAACATAAAAAGACCGAAACCGCCCAGAATCATATCCCAGCGTATCGCAGTAAATGACATATGTTCTCCCCTTGAACAATCTTTATTTTACATGATCAACATACACGGTCAACCATCGGAAAGCGGGTGCTATAATAAAGATGTGAATAAGGAAAAAACATGGAAATCAGCGTATTGAATCGCACGAATCAGCCGATGGAAGAGT
>CAUVBZ010000041.1:0-11964 GCA_963550455.1 uncultured Erysipelotrichaceae bacterium | reverse complement strand
GGCAAAATCATAAAATATTACCTCTTTAAACATGTATTGAAAAAAGAACCGTAACGTATAAGCCGATATTGCTCTTGATCAAGCAGAAAGGCGAAATAATAAAAGCTTGTTCGCTCGATGGAGGCATATCAAGCGCCCGGATCATCCCTTTCGGTTATTGACCGTTCTATTATTCAATTCTGTCTTTACAAATACGACGATCTTCCGCCGACACACGGTTTCTATCAAAATCCTGCTCTTGAAAATATCGATATTTCATTTTCAGCTTCTCGAATACTTTCTTCTATACCAAAAGAAACGATATGGAATTTTTCCGCAACCGATCATTCCATATCGTTTTCTCATTTTATACTTATCACGTCTTTTAAAACACGTAGACCATGAAGGGAGATTCGCTTTCCGCTATCCGGATTAACTACATTTGTCTTTCTCTATGCTCACGGCTGTTCGGAAAGAACGCCATTTTTCAGATAGACGCGATGATCGGAAAGCATCGAAACTTCATTGGAATGCGTTACGGCGATAATCGTTTTATCATACCGCTCCGCCAGCATCTGAAACAGCTTGATAATTTCCTGCTCCGTTTCCGTATCCAGATTACCGGTCGGCTCATCCGCAAAGATGAGATCTTCATTTTTGGCAATCGCACGCGCAATGGCAATTCGCTGTTGTTCGCCACCCGAAAGATGCGTAACCAAGCGATCTGCTTTCGTCTGCACAATCCCGACCATGTTCAATAAAGCATAAGCCAATTCCTTTCGATTATCCGGCAGTTTATTATCCGTTTCCGTCATGGCCATGATGATGTTTTCAAAGCCGGTCAGATAGCTGATCAGATTATACGACTGAAAGACGACGCCGACTTTGTTGCGACGGTATTTATACAGTCCCATTTTGGCAATATCTTCCCCATCATAGCGAACCGTTCCGGATTCTTGCTTATCTAAACCCGCCATGATCGACAACAGCGTTGTCTTACCCGACCCGGAAGGCCCGAGAATTGTATAGAATGTGCCGGTTTCAAATTGATACGACAAACCCTTGAGTATTTCACGCTTATATTGTCCGTCAATATAGCCGTAATACAAATTATCCAGTTCCAGAATTGTACTCATATCCGCCTCCTAATTTTGCTCCAAAAGAATCTGTTTCGGATTCAGACGCATGATCATAAAGGATGGAACTACAATGGATACCAGAACAACCATGGTACCCAATAAATAAATTTCCCCGATCAGAAGCGGCGACACAGACACATGATATTGTGCCAGCAACTGCTCCTGTGAAATATGTGTAAAGTAATCAGAATTTCCAAAAGCATCATACGAATAATAGATATTGTCATCAAATTTATCCAGATTGTCATACTGCGCTTCGTTTGCCGTCTGATAATTCAGCACCTGGTCGCCTACTTTTCCCGCCATCAAAGATCCTGACGTGACAGCCAACGTAAAGCCAATGATTGCAATGGCAAACAATTCCATAAATAACTGCATGACAACTTTTATCTTTGAAACACCCATCGCCAGCAAAACACCGATTTCATATTCACGCGTTTTCAAGGTCAGTGCGGTCACAAGCGAAATAATGACAACCGCATTGATCACCACAATCCAGACAACGATGTTGGAAAAGAAACTCATCGTATCCAACGGCCGCGCCATCTTTTTGAATGTTTCATCATTCGCATTTAACTTGGTATAGTCGCTTAAGTTTCCCGTATGTTCCGAAATAAATGTCTCTACATTTAACGGGTCATCCAATAAATAGACAACCGTCGTCGGCTGTGCCTCCTGTTCCTGCAGTCTTTCAAAATCTTCATCTGTATACCAATCCGGATGTAACTTACGCTGCACACCGTTGATCGTCTGCGTGTAATTAACAAAGGTCGACATCGGAAGTAAAACGATATTCTTCGGCGATTCATAGGGAGATGCCCATTTGAAGCGCTCATCCGACGTATCCATTTCTTTGACTGTAGAATAAATGCCGCAGATTTCCAGTTCCAGTTTCATTTCGCCGGTATCCTGCCCTTCGTTTTCCATACTCTTTATTGATGAAGGATCCGTGGTTGAAAGCGTGATGCTGTCTCCGACATGCAGATTATTTTGTTCTGCCAGTTCTTTTGTGATGCAAACGACTTTTTCGGCCGAATCAATATCACTCTGCGTAAAATATTTACCGCTTTCCAAAGTAAACGTTCCGTCTTCCATTTCAATCATGGTCGCATAATTGTTGGCATATATCATGATGTTCGGATCATGATACTGAACTTCATTACCATCTTCATCCGTATAACTGCCACTGTTTTTTTCATTTTCATTTCCCAACGGTACATTTTCAAAACCGATACTGTACGACGGTCTGTTGATCATATAATTAAACGCCTTTACACGTTGATCTTTCGCCAATTCCATCGCCACCTGCGCGGACAGCTTAGGCCAATTGCGATAGGCAGCCTCAATCTCATCCTGATCCGTCAATGAATCAACATATTCATAGTATTTGTTGTAATCCACTTCATAACTGACGACTGCCCGCATAGATTTTCGCGTCATGACTTTCGCATTTTCAGCTGCCTGCGAAATTCCAAGACCAAGTATGACCAAATTGCCGATCAGAAAAAAAGTAATCATCAAAAGAATTGTTTTCGCCATCCGCCGTCTTACATAGGCAAACGCACGTTGCAGATAATTCATATGCATACCTCTCTTGTTATCTCTATCATAGGGGTAATTCTGATTTTCTTTCAACTGTTTTAAGAGAAATGACACTTTCTTAAACGTATTTTAAACCAAAATAAAACTCCCCATCTTTATCGGACGGAGAGTTTTGTTTTATTTGCTTACTTGATGATTTCCGTAACGGAACCGGAACCGACTGTACGGCCGCCTTCACGGATGGAGAACTTTGTTCCGTTTTCCAAAGCGATCGGCGCCAGTAACTTAACGTCCATGACGACGTTGTCGCCCGGCATGCACAGATCCGTTCCTTCCGGAAGCGTGATGACACCGGTTACGTCCGTGGTACGGAAATAGAACTGCGGACGATAATTGGAGACGAACGGCGTATGACGTCCGCCCTCTTCCTTTGTCAGAACATAAACCTGCGCCTTGAACTCACTGTGCGGCGTAACGGATCCCGGCTTTGCCAGAACCTGTCCGCGCTCGACCTGATCACGGTTGACACCGCGGAGCAATGCACCGATGTTATCGCCGGCTTCAGCGAAGTCCAGCAGCTTGCGGAACATCTCAAGCGAAGTTACAACCGTCTTCTGCGTCGGACGAATACCGATGATTTCAACTTCATCATTCGGATGAATGACACCGCGCTCAACACGGCCGGTCGCTACCGTTCCACGTCCTGAAATCGTAAAGACATCCTCGACCGCCATTAAGAACGGCTTATCGTTATCATGAACCGGCGTCGGAATGTAGGTATCAACCGCATCAAGCAGTTCCTTGATTGCCGGCGTCCACTTCGGATCGCCCTCCAGCGCCTTCAAAGCGGAACCGCGGATAACCGGCGCATTCTCGCCGTCAAATCCATATTCGCTCAACAGATCGCGAACTTCCATTTCGACAAGATCAATCAATTCCGGATCATCCACCATGTCGCACTTGTTCAGGAATACGACAATCTTCGGAACGCCGACCTGACGCGAAAGCAGAATGTGCTCACGTGTCTGCGGCATCGGTCCGTCCGTCGCCGCCACGACAAGAATCGCACCATCCATCTGCGCCGCGCCGGTGATCATGTTCTTGACATAATCGGCGTGCCCCGGGCAGTCGACGTGCGCATAGTGACGTGTCAGAGTCTGATACTCAACATGCGCCGAATTGATCGTGATACCGCGTGCCTGCTCTTCCGGAGCGCCGTCAATCTCGGAATAATCCTCGAATGTCGCCTTTCCCGCTTCCGGATGCTCAGAGAGATACTTTGTGATTGCCGCTGTTAATGTCGTCTTACCATGGTCAACGTGACCGATGGTTCCGATGTTAACATGTTCCAGCGAACGGTCGAAATGTTCCTTAGCCATAATGTTTTTATCCTCCTGGAATATATTCTAGTTTAGACCGAGTTTATTTTATGCTATCCGGTCCGTGTTTGCAATGCTCAATACATGTACGGAAACGGTTTTACGCCTTTTCCGCATTGACTTTTTCGCGAATCTCCTTGGCGATACTTGCCGGCACCTGCTCGTAATGATCGGTCTGCATGATATACGTTCCGCGTCCCTGCGTAATGGAACGCAAATCCGTAACATAACCGAACATTTCCGCTAACGGTACGAAGCTTTCAATCTTGATGGCGTTGCCGGTTTCTTCCTGATTGGAAATCTGCCCTCTCCGCTTGACCAGGTCCCCCATGACGGAACCCAGATATTCAGCCGGTGCGGTAACGTCGACGCGCATGATCGGTTCAAGAATAACCGGATCACACTTCTTGGCCGCTTCCCGCAAGGCCAGCGATGCGGCGATCTTGTACGCCTGCTCGGACGAGTCGACTTCATGATAAGAGCCGTCAAACAGCTGCGCCTTGATATCGACAACCGGATAGCCGGCCGTCAGACCGTTGCCCAGGGCGTCTTCCAATCCCTGCTGAGTCGGTTTGACAAATTCTTTCGGCACCGAGCCGCCGACCGTAACGTCCTCAAATACGAAGCCCTGACCGGGGTTTGGAATGAAACGGATCCAGACATCGCCATACTGACCGTGACCGCCGGTCTGACGGACAAATTTACCTTCGACTTCCGCTTCTTTCGTAATCGTCTCACGATAAGCAACCTGCGGTTTCCCGGCGGTCGCTTCCACCTTGAACTCGCGCCGCATACGATCCATCAGAATATCCAGCTGCAGCTCGCCGACGCCGGCGATAATGGTCTGCCCCGTCTCTTCATCGGTATAGCACTTGAAGGTCGGGTCTTCTTCAGCCAGCTTCTGCAAAGCGCCGTCCATCTTTTGCGAATCGGCTTTTGTCTTCGGCTCGACCGACATCTGAATGACCGGCTCCGGGAAAACCATCTGCATCAATTCAATCGGATGCGCTTCATCGCACAGCGTATCGGATGTCGTCGTATATTTCAGGCCGACCGCGCCGGCAATATCGCCCGTATAGACGTCGGTAATGTCCGCCCGGTGGTTTGCATGCATGCGTACCAGACGGCCCAGACGTTCGCGCTTATCCTTGGTCGCGTTCAGAACATAAGAACCCGCCTCGGCATGGCCGGAGTAAACGCGGAAATACGTCAGACGGCCGACAAACGGATCGGTTGCGATTTTAAAAGCCAGAGCGGAGAACGGCGCTTCGTCGGACGGTTCACGCACCGCTTCCGTACCGTCTTCCAAATGGCCTTTCACGGCGCCGATATCCAGCGGAGACGGTAAATAATCGACAACCGCATCCAGCAACAGCTGAACGCCTTTGTTCTTATAGGCCGACCCGCACATGACCGGGAAAAAATCTGCAGTCAGAACGCCCTTGCGGATCGCGCGCTTGATTTCTTCAACCGTCGGTTCTTCGCCTTCCAGAACCTTCATCATCACATCGTCGTCATAGTCGGCGATTGCTTCCAACAGCTGTTGGCGCTTTTCCTTCGCCTCGTCCAGAAACTGCGGTTCAATCTCTTCCGTATGAATATCGGTTCCCAGATCGTTTTCATACATTTCCTGCTGCATGGTGACCAGATCGATGATTCCGCGGAAGCTCTGTTCTTTGCCGACCGGCATCTGAATCGCCGCCGCTTTGGCGCCGAGTCTTTCGCCGATCGAGTTGACCGACATATCGAAGTCGGCTCCCGTTGCGTCCATTTTATTGGAGAAGACGATGCGCGGAACACGGTAGTCCGTCGCCTGCCGCCAGACGGTTTCGGTCTGCGGCTCAACGCCGGCTTTGGAATCAAGAACCGTTACGGCGCCATCCAGCACACGTAAGGAGCGCTCCACTTCGGCGGTAAAATCGACGTGCCCCGGCGTATCAATAATATTGATCTGGCAATCCTGCCAGTGCGCAGTCGTTGCCGCCGACGTAATGGTAATGCCGCGTTCTCTCTCCTGATCCATCCAGTCCATCTGTGAAGAACCGTCATGGGTTTCACCGGTCTTGTGGATTTTTCCGGTGTAATAGAGGATACGCTCTGTCGTTGTCGTTTTACCGGCGTCGATGTGAGCCATGATGCCGATATTGCGAATTTTATTGATTGGAAATTCTCTAGGCATTCCTGATCATCCTTTCCCTGATTACCAGCGGAAGTGAGCAAAGGCTTTGTTGGCCTCCGCCATCTTATGTGTATCTTCTTTCTTCTTGACCGAAGCGCCGGTGCCGTTGGCCGCGTCCATAATTTCGCCGGCCAGACGTTGTTCCATTGTCGCTTCGTGGCGTAAGCGTGCATAGCTGACCAGCCAGCGCAGTCCCAATGTCAGCTTGCGTTCTGCGGATACTTCAACCGGCACCTGGTAGTTTGCGCCGCCGACACGGCGAACCTTGAGCTCCAGCGAAGGCATGACATTGCCCAGCGCTTTTTCAAATACTTCCATCGGATTCTGCTGGGTCTTTTCCTCGACGAGATTGAACGCATCATACAGAATGGTCTGCGCCGTACCGCGCTTCCCGTCGATCATGATGCGGTTGATTAACTTTGTGATGAGCTTGGAGTTATAGATCGGATCCGGAAGAACATCACGCTTTGCGATATACCCTTTTCTTGGCATTTCTTTGTCTCCTCTCTATTACTTCGAAGCCTTCGGCTTCTTCGTTCCGTATAAGGAACGGCTCTGGTTGCGTCCGTCCACTCCTGCGCAGTCCAATGTACCGCGGATGATGTGGTAACGTACACCCGGAAGGTCTTTGACACGGCCGCCGCGAATCATGACGACGGAGTGTTCCTGCAGATTGTGACCGACGCCCGGAATATATGCCGTCACTTCCAAACCGTTAGACAAACGGACACGTGCGTACTTGCGGAGCGCCGAGTTCGGTTTCTTCGGCGTCATCGTGCCGACACGTGTGCATACGCCTCTCTTTTGCGGACTGGCGAGCTTCGTCGGGCGATTGCCCAGAGAGTTGAACCCTCTGTTCAGCGCCGGGGACTTTGATTTGTAGACTTTATTGGTACGTCCTTTGTGTACCAGCTGATTTATTGTAGGCATTTCCCTGTTCCTACTCCTTTCATACATGCACACATTTCCGTGTGTGCCACCCTCGGGTTTAAACATCGGCCTCGCCTGTGACGAAGCCGTTACCCGCTAAGCCATGAAATCATACAGCACTTCATTTCCGGCTGTCAATCTTTTTTTGCATGGGGGGTAGTTACCCGCATATTGAAACTGAGATATCCAAAAACTCCGAAATGGGTGGTTTTTTCTACGCACCACAGGCTAATTCCTTCCTGTTTTGTCATATTGCCGATGCAGTTGCTCCCAGTCCGGCATCTCACTCCTCAGGCTGTCGAATGTCGGCATCGGAAAAGTCGGATTCCACTTCCTAAGTTCCTGAAATTTTTCATCCAGAAACTGCATTTCCGTTACGGCATTGCGGCAATGAGCGCCGGCCGCCAGCTCGCCAAGCTTTGTTTTGGCGGCGATCCATAGAATAAATTTCAATAGAAAACTGCGAATACCGGTCAGATTCCTGTCGTCATTTTTCGGACGAATCTTTGTGCCGACCGACCGCAAAAACGCATAAGATTCTCTTACGGCCCTCACGTATGCGTCGGCGTCCTTCCATCCGCAGGCCTCCAGATTGCAATGATGCATGTAGGCAAGATAGGCAATCGGCAAGACAAAAGCCGCATGACAACGGTACCAACTCTCCATATCATCCATATAGGAAAGCTTCATTTCCGAGTCTTGAAAAAGCTGACGAAAAAATTCTTTCTCTTCCTGATTCAATTCTCTATTTCGGTGTCCGATCGTAAATTCTGTTCTGCCGAAAGCGACAATTTCAGTATAGTCCTCATGCCGCTGGCCGCCGCTGGTCTGGAAAGCAAACAGAATTTTCTTAGGGTCACAACCTTCCGCCTCCAGCTTCTGCTCCATATCCGCGCTTTGCATATTGTTGCCCGTCAAAACGATATAGTTTGCCTGAACACCCGCAAGTATATCCAGCATGTTCCACTGCTGCTGGTTCTGCATGATGGAAAAGGCAACATCATACCGGTCTCCGTCATACTCTGACAGAACGCGCGGGTGATCTGTCCATTCCTTTTCGCCGGAATGGGTTTTGATCGTAAGCCCCCGTTTCTCCAGGACTTCTTTCCACGACCCTCTTGCAACAACCGTGACATCATTTCCGGCTTTGCACAATGCATGTACCGTCAGTGATCCGATCACACCGACTCCATAAATCAGAACTTTCATCTGTCCGCTTCTCCCGTTTCAATCTGATACGCTTTCGTAAGGCGTCCGGTTCTTGCTTTTTCTTCTGTATCATCCGCTTCATCATAGCCGTCAAAGGGCGCTGTCGGATCAATCGGTCTCTGCACTCTCTTCCATGCGTTACAGACCTGATCAATATGCCGAAAAGCAAACTCCACATCATCCGTCCATCCTGTATGGCCGGTACAGATGATCGGTCTTAAACCGCGAAAGTCGAGCAGACGGCGCAGTTTCGCCAGCGACCGACTTTGTTCCCGGATATTATCCGCCAAGTTGTTGATAAAACCATAGCCTCCGTCCGCGCCGAGCCACAGCGCATCTCCGGTAAAGAGATATCGATCATCCACCAGATAGACCATATGTCCCCGCGTATGACCCGGGCAGAGAATAGCCTCCACCTTGATTTGTCCGATCTGAAATATCTCTCCGTCTTTCAAAAGCCTCTTTTCATTGTCGATCCTGACCGGCGGAAGCGTATACAGATGAAAGAATACCTTTCGCTTCGCCTCTTTGGTGAGATATTGATTTTCAATTTCTCCGATATACAGCTTCGCATTCCGAAATAGTCCCGGGCTATCGCGTTCAACGGCGCCGACATGGTCTGTATCCTGATGCGTAATCAGAATCTCCTGAATCATCGACGGTTTCAGATCGAGCCAGCTCATCTTTTCTTCCAGCCGGTCATAGTTATATCCGGCATCAATCATCAGCACCTGCTCTTCCTTCTTATAGAAAAAGATATTGGCAACCCACTCCCGGACAGACGCCGTATGATCATCAATCCAGCCGGTATTCAGCGGTTTGAAGATGCCCTTTCCGCGATAAGACCTTGACATGACTTTTCTTTGAAACTCCGTCGCTTTCTTTGACATTCTGTTTTTCCTCATTTGCCTGTTCCCGAGTAGATACAAGGAAACTCTGTTTTCGTTTTTTCTCGGTTTTTTCGAGTAAAGTACGTCTTCCGTTCCTTTTTCATAATGCCGGCAATTCACGCATTGCGTTCAACCATTCTCCGGAAAACTGCTTCCGGTACTATTTGCAATAAACCGAGCGGCTACCTGCAAAGATAAGAAAAAGCAGAACGGAATACGCGCTTTTGACCGCGAACTTCCGTACTGCTTTCATTTTATTTATTCCGTTTCACTTTCCACATAGACGATACAGATATGCCGCTTACTTCCATCGCCCCGGGATTCTGTACGAATGTTATGCCATTCGCCCAACGCTTTATGAATCGCCTTACGCTCATCGCTGCTCATCGGGTCCAGTTCCGCCGTAATATGCGACTGCTGCACCTGCTTGGCGATACGGCGCGCCATGGCCGTCACTTTGTGGTACCGATCTTCCTTATAATGATTGACGTCGATCAGAACATCAATCCGCCGCCGGAAACGAGCATTGACAGCCGAGCGGACAACGGTATTCAAAGACGCCAGCGTCTTTCCGTGCTGGCCGATCAGAACCGCATTATTCTCCGCATTGAGATTGACGATAAACGTTCCTTGACGCTCCTCAATGGCCACTTCCATGTCCAGATCGATTCCGACAAAGAAGTCTCCCAAATAATCAAACAGAAATTCCTTGACCTCTTCATAATCCAAGGGCACATTTTCACGCGGCGTCTCTTCCGCTTCCGTTTCTTCCGTCGGTTCAGCTTCAACCTGCGGCACTTCGACGTCTGCCGTAACCGATGCGCCGATTCCCAGCACGCCTTTTTTCTCTTCCGTAATCGTATACTTTAAGGAAGCCGGTTCAACTTCAAACTGATTGGCCGCCATGTCCAGCAGCTCGTCCAGCGTTTTTGCAGTAAAGATCATATTATGCCCGTCCTTCCTGTCCCACCCGGTGTTTTTCAATCGCCTTCTGAACAATAAACGTCTTGGCAATCGTCACCAGCGAATAAATCGCCCAGTAAACCGACATCGCCGCCGGCCACATCAGACCGAACACAAGAATCATGGCCAGCATATAATACTGCATCGATTGCATCTGCGAACTCTGTCTGGGCGTCTCCGGCTTGCGGTGATGCTTCTCCGCTTCTTTCTTCGCCTTTCTCTTATTGATCCACATCGGCAGGCTCATGGAAATAAACTGCGCCGTCCCCATGATGATAAACAGAGCGAAGAACTCCCACTGCATGGACTTCATACCGTTCCAGATCGTCGTTTCCAGGGACA
Organism: uncultured Erysipelotrichaceae bacterium; assembly: GCA_963550455.1. Taxonomy (GTDB): domain Bacteria; phylum Bacillota_I; class Bacilli_A; order Erysipelotrichales; family Erysipelotrichaceae; genus Bulleidia. The sequence goes on along the minus strand of CAUVBZ010000041.1, from coordinate 1,412 downwards.
TGGCTCCGACGGTCGCCGTTTTAACGGCGGAAGCTCTTTGAACGGCCTGATACATCGCGATGATGATCGGGAACTGTAAAAATTGCACGAGAATCATCGTCCCCGGATTGACATGATGCTTTGCGTAAAGAGCTTGCATTTCTCCCGCCTGCTTTGTACGGCTGGCCGTATCCGTCATGCCTTCATATTTCCGCTGAATCTTCTCCAACTCCGGCTGTAACAGCTGCATTTCCTGCATGCCGATCTGCGAACGCATGGTCACGGCGAGCAGAATACCGTTCACCAAAATGGTTACGATCGTAATAGCCAAGATGACGCCCACCTTCGGCGTCAGGGAATTGATCAGCCAGGCCATCGGCCATACCAGAATGGCTGAAAACCAGTTTTCCGAGCTCATGATTTCCTGAAAGCTCGTATCCATCGTGATCTGTTTAACGGCGCCGGTGGCGTCGGTCGGAACTTTACAGCCGGAAAGAACGAGCGCACACAGCACGACCGTCATTACCAGCATCATTTTTTTCGTGGAAGAACCGCTCTTCATACTTCGTCTCCTATATCGTGTGAAAACTCACTTTATTCTAACTTTAGTAAGCAGATTTTCCAAGCTCTTTTTATTCGCGGCATAATTTGCGTCTTTGTAGGAAAAGCGGATAATCAGGACGATATCTTTCGGGCACGAAGAAAAGTCCACCAGATCCTGACACATCATGCGCACCTGTCGCTTGATGCGGTTGCGATCGACCGCATGACCGATCTTCTTGGGCAATGATATGCCGATGCGCGCCTGCGGCTGTGCTTTCGGCAAAGCGTACAGAACAAACGAACGGTCGACATATTTGCGGCCGGTGTGAATCAGTTTTTGAAATTCCTGTTCTTTACATATTCTGTTCTTTTTCTTCATGTGGATTTACCCGAAAAAAAACCACCTGCCGGCGGTTTTCTTAGTTTAAGCCGATAGAACAGCTCTTCCTTTTGCTCTGCGTCTGGCCAGTACTTTGCGGCCGCCGACCGTAGCCATGCGGGCTCTGAAGCCATGAGTCGCCTTGTTTTTTCTCTTAGACGGCTGGTATGTTCTTTTTGCATTACGCTTCATTTCATGCCACCTCCATATTTATATAGAACAATCGCGCAATAATCATATATGACGCATTTTGAAAAGTCAACGCGCATATTTTCGAACCTGCAACAGGGGGCCTGTAACTTACCCCGACCTATTCTTTTCCCTTTTTGAGGGGAAAGTTGACTTTTTCAATTGAGCGACTTACTAAATTTTATTTACTTTAATGTATGTTTTCCATTCAGCATTCCTATATCGCCTCCACTATTAAAAGCCTTCAGGTTTATGCCAATACCCTCCTTAGAAAAACTTCTTGTTATATTCACATATATCCTTGATCGACTTGATGAGCTGC
>CAUVBZ010000040.1:0-11973 GCA_963550455.1 uncultured Erysipelotrichaceae bacterium | reverse complement strand
GGTTTTTATTTTTTTTGTTTTTTTGCTCTATGACCTTAATAAATCCTGCTTTCCAGTCAGAAATAAGTCTTTGCGAAATCAGACGCCACACACACGGATCGCCTTTAGATGTTACTGGCCACACTGCTACACAGCCTTCAGGAGCTTCTGAATAATCAAAGGCAAAGTCGCCCAACTCTCCTACATATTCTCCTGCATCAACTCTTTCCTGTAACGACTTCCCAACACCAACAATAACTCCTTTTTTATCTACGAAAATAGGATATGCCTGGTTTGGTCTTTGTACCTGATTGAATGTTGCGAGGTTCATCCCATGGTACGGAGAACTGTACTCATTCATAGCATCCTCTGAAGGGTTCGGCGAAAAAGTAGACGGGACAATGAAAACAACATATTCCTGAGTATAGTTAAAGCCACCATTGGGTTTTCCGCCAGATGTTTGGACAGTCACTGGAACTATCTGCTTATCACTAAACATTTCCCTGCAAATGAGAATCAGATTGTTGAGCTCATGGTATCCAATACTTACAATTAACGACCCTGTTTTCGATAACAATTTCTGAAGTAATCTAAGCCTTGGATACATCATACACAGCCACTTATCATGCCTTGATAAATCTTCGCCTTCTGCGCCAACAACTTCTCCAAGCCATTTCTTTATAACAGGGTCATTAACCTTGTCGTTATATACCCATCCTTCATTTCCCGTGTTGTAGGGTGGGTCTATGTAGATACAATCTATCTTCCCTTCATACTTCGGAAGAAGAGCTTTCAGAGCAACAAGGTTGTCGCCATGGATAATCATATTTTCACTTTCATCCGCTCCAAAGGTATATTGCTTATCCAGCACATGATAAGGAGCATCCAAATGATGATTTACAACCTTATCTTTCCCTATCCAATCCAATGTGGGCATACCTAATAGCCTCCTTCTTTAACCTTGTCACAGTTCTCAATACTTATTTCGTTATGGTGCCTTCTTTAATATGGCACTTTATTTTTCGCTCTCGACAAAACTTTCTAACTTGCATTGCAGCGTCATTATAAAATTCTTTATGGCTTGAGTATGCATTAACTTCCTTGCTGTAATTTGTTCTCCCAAAAATAATTTTGTCAACAAAATCAATCTTGCTCAAAAGAATATCCAATCTCTGATTTACAAGATTCGGCGTAGGATACGGTTCTACACTAACCCACGTTTTGCATCCCTGCTCATGTAAGTGACGGAGAGCTTCCAAACGACGCTTATATGGTGCTGAGTATGGCTCCATCCTTTTTCTATATTCCTCGCTATTTGCAATAAGCGTAATACCATATTCGTTTTTCTTTGATAATGTCGCTAATTCCTTCGGTAGTATCCCTTTTGTTAGAACAGAGCATTTTATCTTATCCTGATTCAGTCTTTTTATAGCTGCGATGCTCATATCAGCTATCTCCGGATACCCATACATAAATGGGTCAGTTGTAAAGCATAATTGGACAGATTTTATTTTATCTTTTAACAACGGTATCTCTTTATCCAAAAGTTCCAGCGTATTCTCTACGAGAAATGGTTTTAGCCATTCTTCATACGATGAAACCTCGCCAAATCGCCTCTTCATCATAAATGCATAGCATGGATAAAGGCATCCATGTGCACATCCAAGCACATGGTTCATGGTGTAGTCACCATATTCGACGCCTGTAACATATAACATTGTCTTGCGTCGTATGTAGCCTGCGACCTCAGCCATTAACCTGTACCCTCCTGATTTTTACAATTCTATCTTTCGATTCTTCCCAAAAACGACTATCACTTCCCGTTTTGGTCTTTGCCGGAACACGGACAATATTGATATATCCAACTGTTTTCAAATTATCCAATATCCCATGAATCATTTTGAAATCACAAACCAAGCCATTCTCATTTACAAAATTAGCAAGAAATTTAGTGATGCTGACATACTCATCATAAGAATCAAGCGCTTGCTTCACCATATTCTCTATATCGGTCTTTGTCGTCAACTCACCCTCGCTGTCCGAGGTAATGTTCGGGGCAATGTCAAAAATAGAATACTGTCCACTTTGCTGAATATTGATGAACAGTTCATCCTTTCTTCGCTGCATATTTTCCGCCATCAAAAAGCATCCATCTTCATGGTCACATACATGAATCATTCTGTATTTCGGTCTGTTTCCCGCCTTTAATCTGATGGGTATGTCTAAAACATAGCTATATCTCTCTCGAAGCCTTTGCTTATATTCTGTTGAAAGTCTTTTCTCTGCTTGGTATCCGTCAATTTTATTGTCTTTATAGTCCTGAACAATGTTTATCCAGTAATCCCCACCGGCTATACTCGTCATCAATTCTTTTGACTTCTCATTTGAACTAACGGCCGTTGGTTCGTATTCGACCAAGTCATCTAAATCCTGTAACGCACTGTCGTTTGAATAATCAACCTTCAGAACCCTGCAAGCATCTCTGAAAAACCCGAAAGAGTTAAAGTTTATCAGCATCTCAAAAGTGCTAAATCCAATAGATTCAAATTTATCGAATAATGCAGAATCTAAAGCCTTTATCCCATAGGGGTCAATATACAAAAATACATTTTCACCACTATGTTTTTTGAGGCATTCTTCGATTATTTCCTCGTATTTCCCAGACAAAATTTCTGGGCTGTCATACGACACAGATAAGGCGTTAATATTTTCTTGAAGTTCCTTTGCATAATTCAAGTCTATAAAGCAAGTTTTTATAGCACCTGTAAGATTTGCCCTTCTCGTTCTGCTCAAACAATCCTCACGTGCTTTTAACGCAATCAGCGGGGAACCGTCGTTACCATCTTCAAATTTCCCTTTCCCTGCAAAACAATCCACATAGAAAATCGGCTTATTTGTCATAAGCACCTTCTGGAAATATGGTGTAAGATAACATCCTAAAAGCCTGTCTTTTATTACTGACCAACTATTCTTTTCCTTGAAGAAATCTTCATTGTTTTTTGACATGAGCGCTTCTATTTCCCTTCCTGGTATCTGTTATTTGATTTTCAGGTCACTTGATAAGCTTGAAATGCCGCAGGGCATCCTTTATCAATTCTTCCTTCTCCGGTGGACATACCGGGGCCGGAATCCGCTCTGATTTAGGCCTGTTATAGCATTCTCCGACTTCCAGACCGCATTTCCGCTTAATTTGGGAGATATACAGGGTCGATACCTTCACTCCGTGCGTATCAAGGAAATATTGCTTGATTTCCTTGTAAGTCGCCTTTTTGCGCAGTTCTGAAGGGGTTTCATCGAACTGGTCAAGGTCTAATTCTACCCGTATTGAATGGTCGATATGTTTTTGGGACAACTTGACAACCGTCTCCACATGCACCGTATGCGGAAACAGATCGACCGGATGAACACCATTCACCTCATACCCATTTTCCTGCATATACGCACAATCCCGCGCCAAAGTCGCCGGATCACAACTGACATAAACAAAACGTTTCGGAGACATCGACACAATCGCATCCAGCGTCTTTCGTGAGCACCCCTTTCGCGGCGGATCAACAATGACCACCTCCGGCCGAACCCCCTGCTCCAGCAACAACCGTGCGCCGTTTTGCGCATCCTGCGCCATAAACTGAATGTTTTCAACCCCGTTGCGCTCCGCATTCACCCGCGCATCCGCAATGGCCGCTTCCACGATTTCAATCCCATATACACGCGCCGCTTTCTTGGCGGCCAGAATACCGATCGTCCCCGTTCCACAATACAGATCCACAACCGTTTCCCGCCCTGTCAGATCAGCCAGTTCCAACACCTTTTGATACAACACCTTTGTCGCATACGGATTGATCTGAAAAAAAGAACGCGCGCTGATGCGAAACATACATCCCAACAATTCTTCCTCGATATAGGCGTTACCGTATAAAACAATCTCTTCCCCATCCAGAATGACATTGTCTTCCCGCTGATTCACCATTGCCAAAACAGAGTCGATATTCAAAAACGCCAGCCGCAGTCTTTTCACCAATTCCACACCGCCCGCAAATGGATAGCGCCGCACGACCAGACATACCATAACGCGGTTCGTCACATGCGCATGCTTGACCAGCACGTGCCGCACATTTTCCCCACAATGCAGTTCCTCCATCTCCCGGCCTAAAAATTGCAGAATCGCATTCGATTCATCCGTCTGCACCACGCACTTTTCAAAGGGAACGATGCGATTGGAATGACGCTGATAAAACCCCATCCGCACATGGCCTTCACAAACCTGCACCGGCACCAGAACCTTATTTCGATAGGCGCTTATTTTTCCACCTTCCAAAAGCGAGTATATTTCCGGCGCTCTATGCGCATTCTGTAAAAACAGACGGCGGATCTTATTTTCCTTAAACCGTTTCTGTTCCGCAATATCCATATGCATCAACGTACAGCCGCCGCATTTTTGCGCCACAAGACAGGCAGGTTCTACACGATGCCGGCTTTTCTTTAAAAGCCGTACCATGCGCGCATACCCGTAATTTTTCTTCAGTGCCGTGACCGCAAGCTGCGCTTCTTCGTCCACGAGCAGTCCCGGCACAAAAAAACAAAATTTTCAACCCGCACGACGCCAAGGCCGTCATATGTATAATCGACACATGTGCCGACAAACACTTCATTTTTCTTCATATCGCCCGCTTTCTGAAAACAGCCCGCAAGATTGCAGGCTGTTTCTGTTTTATCCGCCTCTCGGCGTCGTCTGGCCGTTCTCGGTATCCCCTTCGCCCAACGTCATCTCGCTTGGCGCCGAGGTAGGAGAAGGCGTCGGATTTTTACGATCTTCAACCGCCTGCCGCAGCTGCTGTGCCAGCTCGGCGTTCACCGGTTTTGACACCGTCTGTTTTTCCGGCGCGTCCATCGAGCTCGTCTTCGTGTTGATCACATATACAAACGAGTCCCCGTCCTGCTGCGACGGATCCTGCCGATTATACACATGAATTTCAAGGTCGTACATCTTCTCGTTATCGTGTTGTGAAAAATACACGGACGGCTCCAGAATCCCCGTCACCACACTATACAGCTGATCGGCCGTTGCATTCGCCTGTTCCTCATCGGCATCATCGGCGATGTTCGCATACACACGCAATGTCCCCGTCGCCAGCTGTGTATCCGCGCTCTTAACGCCGGACACTTTCCCCGCTTCTTCCGTGATGTTGGTCAGATCGGCTTTCGTGATCGCCGGATTCAGATCATCTTTATAACGATCGCCGAGAATCGGCGAACCTCTGTCCAAAGCCGCACTCAACAAAAACCAGCCCAAGATAAGAAACGGCGCGGCAAACAAAACCAACGCGATCCAAAAAACCGGATTCTGCCGTCTTCTCTTTGCCCGTCTTCGTACGTTTGTCTTCTTCGCCATACTAATCCTTCCTCCAAGATTTTACCTGAATCCCGGATTCTTTTCCACCTTCTAACGCCGTTCCAGCTCTTCCCGCACAAGCTTGGACGCCATGCCCGGGTTTGCCTTTCCTTTCGACTTCTTCATGACCTGACCGACCAGAAAACCGACCGCCCGGTCTTTGCCGTTTTTAAAGTCCTCGATCGCCTGCGGATTGGCGTCTAAAATTTCCACCACCATGGTCTCCAATTCACCGATGTCCGAGACCTGCTCCAGACCCTTTTCTTTCGCAACAACTTTCGGGTCTTGGCCGGCCATTAAATCATCCAGCATTCCTTTCGCCTGCGCGTTGGAAATCTTGCCTTCATCGATCATCGCCACCAGGTCGGAAACATGCTCCGGCTTCAACATGCTTTGCGAAATCGTCGCATCATGCCCGTTCAGCCAGGCGCTGATATCCGCCAACAGCCAGTTGCATACGCCTTTTGCGTTCTTCGCCGTATGCATGCAGGCCTCAAAGAATTCCGCCATCTCTTTATTCGCAATCAGGATCGCAATGTCCCGTGCGCTCAGGCCATAGACTTCCGCATAACGCTCCCGACGCGCTTCCGGCAATTCCGGCAGCGTTTTCCGAATGGAGTCGATCCACGCTTCATCCAGCTGAATCGGCGGAATATTCGGCTCCGGAAAGAACTTATAATCCACCGTTCCTTCCTTGCGGCGCATCAAAATGGTTGTGCCGCTTTTCTCGTCAAACCGCCGCGTCTCCTGATGAACGATACCGCCCGCTTCCAGAATCTGTTTTTGCCGCTCCACTTCATAATCGACCGCTTTCCCGATATGTGAAATGGAATTCAGATTTTTAATTTCATTTTTAGTGCCGAGCTGATCGGAGCCCTTTTGCGCGATGGAAACGTTGACGTCGCACCGCATGGAACCCTCCTCCATCTTACAATCGGACACGCCGATGTAATACAGCGTCTGCCGCAGTGCTTCCACGTACGCTTCCGCTTCCTGCCCGTTATGCATATCCGGCCGCGAGACGATTTCAATCAACGGCGTCCCGGCGCGATTAAAATCCAGCAGTGTAAAATTCGTCAGATGAAACTGCTTCGCCGTATCCTCTTCCATATGAATCCGTTCAATACGGATCGGTTTCTTTCCCGTTTCCGTTTCAATCATCACATAGCCGTCGCGGCCGATCGGATGAAACTGCTGCGTGATCTGATATCCTTTCGGCAGATCGGAATAATAATAGTTTTTGCGATCGAATTTCACCAGCGGGTCAATGGACAGATGCAGCGCCATACATGCCTGAAGCGCCTTGGAAACCGCCTCCCGATTCACCTCCGGCAGTGTTCCCGGCATACCCAGATCGATTTCATTCACGCATGTATTCGCCTTGCGTCCGAAAGTAACCGGCGCACCCGAAAACATCTTTGTCGTCGTTTTGAGCTGACAGTGAATCTCAATGCCAATGGTCACATCATATTCCATCTCACTTTACCTCTGCGACGAGATCATGCAGTCCCGTTTCCTCTTCAATCGCCTTTGCGATGCCGAACATGGCCGTTTCCCGCCATGGCGCGCACGTTACGTTCACCCCGACCGGACAGCCCTCCGTAAACCCCATAGGCACCGTCATCGACGGCCCGCCGGAAAAATTGGCCATCGCCATGTAATTTTCCGTGACATATTCTTCCTGACTCAGGCGATCCTGATCTTCCCGCTCATTGAGCAGCGGCGCGATATTGCCGGCCGCCGGCGCCAGGATGGCGTCATAAGTCTGCAGGCAGGCCTCCATGGCCTCGACGATCTTGCGACGCACTTTCTGCGCCTTACGGAACAGACGCTCCTGATTCTCCTGTAAAAGTCCGTATGAACCGATGACGAACCGCCGCCGAATCAAGGGGCCGAACCCCTTCGTGCGTGATTGCGTCATAATCTCCTGCATATCGCTTCCTTCTTCTCTTACGCCAAAGCGAATACCGTCTAAATTGGAATGATTGGAAGTTGCTTCACAATTGGCGATCAGAAAATAAGTCGGCAGAATTGCCCGCATCAGCCGCTCGTCAAATGTATATTCCTCAACAACCGCACCGCGGGCGCGCAGCTTTTCCACAACCTTCAGGAACAGGGCGCGTACATCCGGATTCTTCACGCCGTCCAGCACGTTCTTCAAAAGCGCCACTTTCTTCCCGTGCATATCCGCATTGAGAAGCGCACGATACGCTTCTGTCGGCCGGGTTGAACTTGTCATGTCCCGCTCGTCGCGCCCCGCCAGAACTTCCAGCGCCAGACACGCATCGGCCACGTTGCCGGTAAAATAGCCGACATGGTCGAGTGAAGAGGCATAGGGAATGATGCCATAACGACTGATACGGCCATACGTCGGCTTGACCCCGACGACGCCGCAAAAGCTGGCCGGCTTGCGAACCGAATCACCCGTATCCGTTCCGATCGCCAGCGGTACGACGCCGCTGGCCACCAGTGCCGCCGATCCTCCGGAAGAACCGCCGGTAATCCGCCGCACATCCCACGGATTATACGCCGGACCGGTGAAGCATGTTTTGTTCGTGCCGCCCATCGCCAACTCATCCATGGAAGACTTGGCGATCGTCACCGCCCCCGCTTCCCGCAGCTTCGCCACGATTGTCGCATCATAAATCGGTACATAATTGGATAAAATACGCGAGCCGGCGGTCGTTAAAATACCCTTCGTGCTGACATTGTCTTTTAACGCAATCGGCACGCCATATAGAGCGCCGCCTTCTTCCAGCCGTTCCAGCTGCGCGTGCGGGTCGACAAAGGAAATCACGTCCCGCAGTTTCGGCTGCAGTTTTTGCGCCTTTTCATACGCCGCATATACGCGCGCTTCCGCATTTGCACGGTCCTTGACCATTTCTTCAATCGTCATTATTTCACCACCTTCGGCAACACAAAATGGCCCTCGATTTTCTTATTTACATTGGCCAGCGCGTCGGCTTGCGAAATAACATTCGTTATCTCGTCTTCGCGCAAAAAAGAAGTCGGCGCTTCAAACGGATAAACCATTTCTTCCGTATCTTCCGTATCCACGGCATCCAGAAAAGACATCTCTTTCTGCAAGACGTCAAATTCAGCCGCCAGCGCTTCGGCTTCTTCATCCGAAAGATCAAACAACAGCTGATGCGCCAACGCCTTCATGAATGTCATATCGATTTTTTCATTCATATCCACCCTCATTTTTCTACCGCCTTATTCTAGTAAACATACGGCGCTTCTTCAACCGAACCGGGCGATAAAATCCGCTTCGGAAAGACAGGGAATGCCAAGCTCCCTCGCCTTGCGATTCTTGGAAGAAGACGAGGCCTGATCGTTATTGATCAAAAAGGACGTCTGCTTCGACACGGCCGACGCCACATGGCCGCCCTGCGCCTCAATATAATTCTTCAATTCCGTCCTGTTTTTATACTGCTGCAGATCGCCCGTAATGACAAAGGTCAGACCTTGACACCTGGTTCCCTGTAACCGCCGATCGGTTTCTTCAATCGTCACCTGCGCCAGCAGATCCTGCACGATTGCGGCATGTGTTTCTTGCTGAAACCATTGTACAACGGCTTTGCTTTTTTCCGGGCCGATGCCTTCAATGGTGGAAAAAACATCCGGTGAAACCGCATGCATGGCCGTTTCAATCAGTTCATGAAGCGTATACACCCGTAAAAGGCGTCCGGCGACGTCCGGCCCCAACAGCGGAATGCACAACGCGAACAGAAACTGATGCGCGCTTCGAACCTTCGCATTCGCCAGCGCCCGCACGACGTTCTCGGCGCTTTTTTCCCCGAAGCCGTCGAGCTGAGCGATGGCTTGACGATGAAGCGATAAGCGATAAATATCCCCGTAGGAATGAATCCAGCCCTCATTCATAAACCGCGCGATCGTCTGCTCGCTGATACCGTCGATATCCATTCCCGCCTTCGACACAAAGCGCGCGTATTTACGCAGCTGCTTCGCCGAACAGTCCGGATTCATACAGTGCAGGGTTCTGGTGCCGCTGTTTTCCGAAATCTTTTCCGCCGTCGTAAATCCGCACACCGGACAATGGGACGGGATATGAAAGGCGCCGACCGTCGTCTGCACGTGGATGACTTTCGGGATGATCTTATTCGCCTTGATGACGGAAAGTACGGTTCCCCGATCGCCGATGCCCAGCCGTTCACATTCGGAAATATTGCATAAAGACGCCCGCTTGACGATCGTTCCTTCCAGCTGTACCGGTTCAAAGACGGCCACCGGCGTAATGGTGGAAGCGGCGCAGGACCACTCCACATGGTCCAGCCTGGTCGTAACGGATTCATCCTGCCACTTAAAGGCATAGCCGGCTCGAGTCGCGTGGTGCCCCGTTATCGACCCGCCCGAAGCATAATCCGTATCCTCATAGACGATGACAAGCCCGTCGACCGGATAAGGATTTTCTTTGGAAGACGCGATTTTACTCCAATGCGCAAGCTCTGCCTCGATCGCCGCCGGTGTGGGATTGACGATTCGCCGGTGCGCCACCACGTCAAAGCCCAGCGAAGTGAGATAGTCCATCCGTTCGCCCCATGAAACAAGTTTACGGTCGGTATGCACAAGCGTAAAGGGAAGCCAATGCAGATGGCGGCGTTTCAATTCCTCGATATTTTTTAACGTCAGGGAGCCGCTGGCCAGATTGCGCGGGTTGGCATAATCGCCGTCATTTTCCATATGAAAGGTTTCAAAATCCGCATAGGAGATAATGGCTTCGCCGCGGATCACAAGGTGTCCCCGCTCCGCCACCGTCGGTAAAATCCCCCCGATGCCGGCGGCCAGATGCGTGATGTTGGTGCCGATATGACCGTCGCCGCGGGTGACGACCTTCGTCAGGCGGCCGTTATCATAGGTGACGACCAGCGTCAGGCCGTCCAGTTTCCAGCTCATCCAGATCGGTTTACCCTGCGCCCACTTGACCAGATCGGCCGGATTTTTTGTCTTTGCCAGGGAAAGCGCGGCAAACTCATGCGCTTCCTTTTCCCCCGGCGTCGTGTCGGCCGATACGTTTGCCGTCGGCGAATCCGGTAAGACAATGCCGCTTTCCTTCTCCAACGCTTTTAGGCGGTCAAACAGAGCGTCCCATTCATAATCGGTCATCGTTTCTTTTCGACCGTTATAATACGCCGCGGAGGCCGCATTCAGCTGATCGATCAAAGTCTGCATTTCCTGTCGGTAATCCATCTCCAACTGTCCTCCCTCAGCTCTTCTGTTCCCGAATACGGGTTAAAGTCGGGTGATTCGCCGCAATTTTTTTAATCCCGTACGGATAGGCGAAAGCGATCGTCGCAATATCTTCCTGACAGGAGAGGACGATTCCTTCGCCGAACTTCGCATGCAAAACCGTATCACCCTTGCGCAATGAAGACAAAGCCGGCTCCGCGGTCTCCGTCATATCCGTCATAAACGCATTCGTCCACGGCGAAAGCGGCACTTCCGGTTTCCGCCCTTCATGGACGATACAATCTTCATCGATTTCCTCGATGAAGCGCGACGGCGTGCGGACCCGCTGCAAAATGAAGCTGAAACCGCCGGCATCCGTTATAAACAGTTTGTTGCGCGCCCGCGTAAAAGCGACGTAGGCGAGGCGGCGTTCTTCTTCAAGACCTTTGGCGCTGTCGTTCAACGCCCGCTCGTTGGGGAAGATGCCTTCGTTCATATCCGTGACGAAGACGGTGTCGAACTCCAGTCCCTTGGCCGCATGCACGGTCATCAGCTGTACATAATCCTGACTCAAGACTTCTTCCCGATCGCCATACAGGGCGGCCAGCTGCAGGTATTCTTCCAAGGTGCTTTCCGGGTTATTCTTTGCAAAATCCTGCATGTCGTCAAGCAGCTCTTTCAGATTTTCCAGACGGTCCTGTTCATGGTTATCCTGCAGTTCTTTCTGATAGCCGCTTTCTTCCATGATGGTCGTAAACAGCGTTTCAAGCGGCGTCTCCTTTTCCCGCACCAGCTTTCGCCAATGTTCCGTCATCGCCACGAAGCGCTCGACTTCTTTCTGTATTTTCCCCGTAAAAAGCGTTTCATCCCGCAGGACTTCATATAAAGTGCGATTTTCTTTTCGCGCCTGTTGAACAAGCCTGTCCATCGACTTTTCGCCGATACCGCGGCGAGGTTTATTGATGATGCGCTGTAAAGCCAGATCGTCGGCGCCGGACGCCATCCGCAGATAGCACAGCGCGTCTTTGATTTCCTGCCGCTCATAGAAGCGGATGCCGCCGTAGATGATGTAGGGAATGCGTGCATCCAGCAGTCCTTTTTCCAGCGAGCGGGACAGATAATTGGAACGATATAAAACCGCCATATCTTTATAGGCCTTGCCCGCCTGATGTTCCGCAAGAATCTGTTCCGCCACCCACTCCGCTTCCAGACTGTCGGAAACGCTTGTGTGGTGCACGATCTTCACTTCTCCGGCGCGGGTCGTAAATAATTCTTTCTCCAGCCGATCGCGATTGTTACGGATTACCGCGTTGGCGCCCTTTAAGATGTAGGACGTCGAGCGGTAATTCTGATTAAGCATGATCGTTTCGGCCTGCGGAAAATCACGTTTAAAATTCAGAATGATATTCACA
>CAUVBZ010000039.1:0-12764 GCA_963550455.1 uncultured Erysipelotrichaceae bacterium | reverse complement strand
AAATAATAGGAAACCTGAATAAAGCATTTCTTCCTGCCGTCGATTACCACGAAATCAACGTCTCCCTTATATGTCTTCCCGGTAAATACTTCATATCCTCTGGATACCAATTCATTGAATAGGATGTTTTCAAGGAAAAATGTGTCTTCAAAATTCACAAGGTTTGTGTTTACCATGCGAAAGCCAGTATCGACAGCGTACTGTTTTTCTACATAGGACATCGCACGTTTTCCAACGATATTAAACCGCTTCACTCTACTGATTAAACAAGCTTTTTCCATCTTATCAAGATACCTGTATATGGCTTTTTTCTCAAAATACTCATCGTTTTCTACATCAAAATAGGTCTCGATGTTTTTGCTGGAAAATTCCTTGCCTGCATTTGCCATCACATAATCGGAAAACTTCGTGAATTTCTGTCGGCTGACCTTTGATTTCTCCGTTATGATGTCCCTGTCAATAATGCCATGATAAGTCTGTTCGATATACGCTTTGATTTCAGCTTCCCGTTCAAACGAAAAGCGAAGAGGAAGGCCGTCCCAGTTGATATAATCGTATATCTGTTCGTCTGGATTCACTTGTTTCCCGGTAAGCTGCAGATATTCTACTGCTTCCTTGAAGGAAAATGGCATGACCCTGAACTCAATGCATCTTCCTACAAGCAATGATGCCATTTTACCGGAAAGCATTTTGGAATTACTTCCGGTTACAAAAAGAGAACAATTCAGTGTTACCCTGAATGAAGTCAGCACCTTTTCGAAACTTCTTACATGTTGAACTTCATCCAGGAAAATATAGTACTTATCATTATCCTGAATTTTCTTTTTTATGTATGCGTTCAACTTAGTGGTAGTACGAATTTTCTCGAAACGAATGTCTTCAAAATTTACTTCTATGATGTGACCTTCATCGATTCCTTTGCCGATCAGTTCGTCTTTGATCTGCGTAAGCAATACTGACTTCCCGCTGTGGCGTACGCCAGTAAGTACTTTTATGAGGTCAACATCATAAAACGGACGGATCTTCGACAAATAACGTTCTCTTGTAATGTACATAATTCACCGCTCCTCATATGTTATTTTCTGTATTGCGCCACAAATCAAAAAAAATTCAAAATTTGTGGCGATATAATACAGCATTGATTTGAATTTTCCATTTGCCGCAGACCACGGAGCCTGTTCATACGAATAAAAGGACAGACCCAACAGTCTATCCTGTGCACATCCGCCCTATGGGATGGAAGTGCTACTCCATCCGGTTCTTACGGCATATGTAAACGCGCTTCATACGTTCTTCGCCGGTGCTTTCAACGGTTACACCACCTGCGGCTTCCGTAGCAGCCGTATCAGCAGGACTTCATCCATTTCGCTTGCTGCATGGTTCTCTGCCACGCCATCCGCTGTCTTACCATCCGAAGAACCTGTATTTACCGGTGCGGCAACACCAGTCTCCTACTTTTTCCGACCGGAATAAAAAGCTTTCTCCATCCTCTGTGCATTCAGACTCGGAAATATGCAATTGGAGATCAATGCCTATCGGCTCTCATACGTTGCTGTCGCCCGGGTATTCAGCCCGTAGATACTCATATATTCCGACAGCAGTTCATCAACCGTCTTCGTTGTGGGAACTATAAATTTACTCCTGCGTATGGTCATAAGCCATCTTCCAGATATTCTTCACGTGCTCATCGGCCATGGCATAATAAACCATTTTCCCTTCTTTCCGCGACCGTACCAGCTTTATTTTTTTCAGACTTGCAAGCTGATGGGAAATCGCGCTGGGACTCATCTGTAACAATATGCACAGATCACTGACACACAGAGAATGTATAAACAACGCGTTCATGATTTTCAGCCGGGTCGAATCGGCAAACATCATAAACAACATCGACATTTCATCATAGGTCGACTCATCCAGCATGGCTTTGCGGCATGCCTCCAGCGTATCCGCATCCAGACGTTGACTCATTTTATGTCCCCCTTCATACGGCCGCTTCGAATCTCTTTATTCGGCGCAAACCGATGCATATACCATACAAGCGGATAGCGGGCGTACATCTCGACGCTCTGGCTGCTTCCGTCCACCAATGTCACCACGAGGCAATCGTTGGCGCGATGGTATTCATAGCGCCACTGCACGATCTCATCCCAATAACAGATGATCGCACTGTCTTTTTCTTTCTGATTATATAAAGCCAAAAATTCCGGTGTGAAGGAAGCCAGAATGCGATCGGGAAGAAAAAAGGAAAACAGGCAGACGGAGCCCAATAATACGCCCAATATGATAAAACGACGAGCTCCGAATAAGGACGCAATTCCCAGCGTCAGCCCCAAAATCAGAAGACCGGTCGGCTTTACGCGAATGTGCAACATTCTTCCATCCGTTGACGGCGGTATGTTCCGCGTGCGGATAATTTGTGACTTCATAGTCATATTATACCATTTACAGTTCTGCTATACTTGTGAAGCAGATCAAGAAAAGAGACCCACTATGAAGCGACCCCTGTCATTTGAAATCACGCATGTCTGTGCTCAATCCGGCGCCCGCGCCGGTATTCTGCATACGCCGCACGGCGATGTGGAAACGCCGATGTTCATGCCCGTCGGCACACAGGCGACCGTCAAATTTCTGGCCCCGGAAGAACTTTATGCCATGAATGCGGGCATCGTTCTGGCCAATACCTATCATCTGTGGCTAAGCCCCGGCGAAAGTGTTCTGCGACAGGCCGGCGGCGTCCACCGCTTCATGAACTATAAAGGACCGATGTTAACGGATTCGGGCGGTTATCAGGTCTTTTCTCTGGCAAACAGCCGCAAGATCACGGAACAGGGCGTCGCATTCCGCAACACGCAGAACGGCGACCGTCTTTTCATGTCTCCGGAAATTTCCATTCAGGTTCAAAACAGTATCGGCGCGGATATCATGATGTCTTTCGATGAATGTATTCCCTACCCTTCGCCGCGTTCTTATGTCGAACAGTCGATGCAGCGGACATTGCGCTGGGCACAGCGTGGCAAAATTGCGAATCAGCGGGCCGATGAACAGGCTTTATTCGGAATCGTTCAGGGCGGCGACCATGTCGACCTTCGTCACTATTGTGCCGAAAAGCTGGTGGAAATGGATTTTGACGGCTACGCGATCGGCGGCACCTCCGTCGGCGAAGGCAAAGATGTATTCCGGCGCATGGTACGCATGAGTGCGGAAAAGCTGCCGTCGGAAAAGCCGCGTTACCTCATGGGGGTCGGCGCCGTCAACGATTTGCTGGACGCCGTCGCAAACGGTATCGATATGTGCGATTGCGTTCTGCCGACCCGCTTAGCCCGCCATGGCGCCTTATTGACGAGTCAGGGGCGGCTGGATATGAAGAAGGTACGCTATAAAGAAGACTTTACTCCTTTGGACGCACAATGTGACTGCTATTGCTGTCGGAATTATACCAAAGCCTATCTGCATCATCTTCTGCGTTGTAAGGAAGGTTTCGGCATACGGCTGGCCAGCATACATAACACCCGCTTCCTGATCCGGCTGATCGAGGAAGCACGCGCCGCCATCTACGCCGATCGATTTCAGGATTTTAAGGAAGAAACCCTGGCGGCCATGCCGTTTGACGAACGCGGCTTCTAAGCAAAAACCGTCCCTGTCTTCATGAGGAACGGTTTCGGCTTTATTTGTCATCTTTTCAATCCATGTCGCCTACAGAGCATACAGGCGGCTGTATTTTTCTTCCAGATAATCCAGATAATAAGCGGGGCTGAACGGTTCGCCGGTCGCCATGGTCATAATCTCTTCCGCATTATAGCGGCAGCCGTAGGTATGAATGTGTTTTTTCAGCCAGTCCATGCACCGCATATACTGTCCTTGACGCAGGGCGGCATCCACATCCACGTCTTTCTGCATGGCGGCGAAAAACTGAGCGGCAAAAGCGGAACCGAGGGCATACGTCGGAAAGTAACCGAAGTCGCCGGAGCTCCAATGCACATCCTGCAAAATCCCTTCGCGGTCATTCGCTATATCCAGACCCAGATATTGCCTGTACATGGAATTCCATGTTTCGTCGAGGCGGTCGATATCCACCGAACCGTCGCAGATACCTTTTTCAATTTCATAGCGGATGACGATATGCAGCGGATAGGTCAGCTCGTCCGCCTCCGTGCGGACCGGCGACGGCTTGCTTGCGTTGATACCGCGTACAAACGCCTCCGGACTGACTTCGCCAAGCTGATTCGGGAACATTTCCTGCAGGCGCGGGAAATGATATTCCCAGAAGGAGGAACGGCGGCCCAGATAGTTTTCGCAGAAGCGGCTTTGACTTTCGTGCATGCCGCTGGAAATTCCGAACGACAAAATGGAACCGTCATAGGCCGGATCGACATCGTGCATATACCATGCGTGCCCGGTTTCGTGAATCGTCGAGAAAATACCGGATGCGATGTTGTTCGTTATATATTTGGTCGTCGTGCGGCAGTCATTTTCACACGTCCAATCTGTAAACGGATGCTCCGTTTCATTTTGATAGCCCCAGTTTTTAGTAAAGCCAAGATACGGCAGTAAGACGGTCTCGGTATATTTTTTCTGCTCGTCGGCAGGATAATCCAGCTTCAAAAAGGATTCATCGATCGGGCCGGCCGCGACAACTTTTTGAATCAGCGGAACCAGCCGTGCTTTCAGCTCGGTAAAAAACGCATCGTATTTCGCCATGTTCATGCCGGGTTCAAAGTCGTCCAGCATCTGATCGTAAAGCGGTTCACGGCGATTTCGATATCCGTACATTTTTTTCTTTTCCGTGATCAGCTGTTTTAAATAGGGGGCGAAGATGCGATAATCGCTCGCCTGTTTGGCCTTGTACCACGCATCATAAGAAGTGCTGGCCAGCTGCTGAAAAGCGACGTATTCCTCTTTCGGAATGACGAGGGTTTTAACGGCATTGTCCCAATACAGATACGCTTCGCGGCGGGTTACCGCATCCACTTCCGGGCTGTCTTTCAAAGCGGCAAGGATTTCTACCATCTGCGGATCCGTCTCCAGAGAAAATAATTCGCCGCCCAAAAAAGCCGTGCGTTCATCGCGATATGCCGCTCCGTCCGGCGGTGCGACGGTCTGCTTATCGATGGTGATGATATTCAGCGCCATCTGATAAGCCGAACACTTAAATTTCCAGTCCTGATACAGCTTCAACATTTCTTCCTGCAACATCTTTTTCCTCTTTCTAACAAAGTTCCAGTTCTTCCAAAACCTGCGCCACGCCGTCGTCAACGCACGCCGGTGCGATCTGTCGTGCCTGTCGGCGGACATCTTCCGGGGCATTGGCCATCGTATATCCGCTTGCCGCCTTTTCCAGAAGCGGCACATCGTTTCCGGCATCGCCGAAAGCGAGTACATTTTCCCACGTCAGACCATAAATTTTCAACGCGTCTTCCGCCGCCGTCGCTTTCGTTATATTTTTTTGAAAAACATCATAGCCGACCCAGGACGAGCGGGCGAAAACAAGCTCCGGAAATTCTTGTGCCAAAGGTTCAACGATATCCTTCGATCCGACCAGAAAAGTGCCCAGCGGCAGACCGTACTGCAGATGGTGATGTTGCAGCTTGCTGTCGTCCTTGGTTAAGGCCGATATGGCCGCATCCCCGTGGCAATAACCGGCCACGAATACGTCGTGATTGGCATAGGAGACGACGGTATCTTCAAACTTGAAGCCAAGTCCGAGTCCGTGTTTCCAAGCCGCGCGGACAAGCCGCCACATATTTTCTTCCCGCATCGGATGCTTACGGTATGTTTCTCCGTTTTCCCCGACCAGACAGGCGCCGTTGATCGTTCCGATAACGCCGGGCGGAAGTTGTTTTAAAACGGCTTCCGGAATAAAGCGATAGTGCCGGCCGGTATTCAGCATGAAGCGGATACCGTTTTTTCGGCACCCATTGATCGCCTTGACAAGGCGGTCGGAAAAGCGGCTCTGTCCGGGCGGCAGGGTTGTATCGTCCAAGTCGCAGATGACAATTTTTATACGATCTTTCGCAATCATTTCTCGCAAACCCCAATGATTATGATATCATATATGTGCTCCGCGCTCGTAGCTCAATTGGATAGAGTGTCAGCCTCCGAAGCTGAAGGTTATGGGTTCGATCCCCACCGAGCGCACCATCGTATCACGTAAAAAAGGCTGTGCGAAAAGCCCTTTACTGAAAAGTCCCGGGGCAGCGCAGCCTTTTCTTATGAAAAAGATCCGGGATTATCGCAAGCATTACTCTGCTGATGGACGGACAGGCGGCTGTCCGCCACCGCCGCCCGCCAGCAGTACCGCCATCATCAACAGTATTTTCTTCATTTAAGACACAATCTCCTTTTTACCGATTATTCCCCTGTATCGGAATCTTGATCCTGCTCTCGATTCCTTTCATACTCTTCCAGCTCCTCAACATTCGTGCCATACTCTGCAACGCCTTCGGGCGGGAATATAATTCTATCCACTTTCCAATCTATGTTTTCACGTACCAGCGGGAACAGCACATACGCGTCGGTATACAAATTATCCTCAAGAACAAACGGAGCCGCCAAAGTCGTTTCGTTATACCAATACCAGCCGTCTATTGTGAAACTGTAATGACCCCATCCCATAGCTCCTTGCGCCCATACCAGATCGCCATCCACTTTGAATACCTTGACCAGTGAATTGGCCGCTTCCACAGGCGTATACAACGATGAACTGATATACGTGCTCATATAAGCGTCAACTTCATATGCGTTGTCAAAGTTCGTCACATAGGAAAAAGACCATTGCGGATCCAGGTTCAGCTTTTTTTGCATTTCCCAATCAATATCAATCAGCGCACAGCCATATTTGCCATTGTTCAAAAAATAAGCCGCCGTCAGAAGCCGCTCCACGTCTTCATCATCCGGTTTATCCTTATACACACGGTAAAAAGGAGGCGTAACCGGCTTCGGATAAACGATTCGTATCGGGTTTTCCGACGGCTCCGGATCCGGTGAAATTGACGCCGCGGGCGTATCGGATGCGGTCGGGCTTTTGGATGGACGGACAGGCGGCTGTCCGCCACAGCCGCCCGCCAGCAATACCGCTATCGTCAACAGAATTTTCTTCATTTAAAATGTAACCTCCTTTTACCGATTATTCTCCTGTATCGGAATTTTGCTCCTGCTCTCGATTCCTTTCATACTTTTTCAGCGTTGTCTTGGGACGATCTTGATGGATATAAAAATATAATAAAATTTTCTACCGTCCGAATAATATTCATAACCGTATACACAGCGGCGTTCGTTTTTCGTTTTATGATACATATGAACCGGTGCCGGATGATTATTCAAGATTGCGCCTTCAATCACTTTATATTGATTTTGAGTGATTTCCCCGACCTTGAAATACCGTTACAATGAATGGTTTTAAATTTCGGTTCCCTAGCACTTTCATACCACGAGAAAATACATGTCTTAATATTCCCGGACGCATCGCGCTCTTCTATCTTGTTCTACCTTTCTTATAACAAAAGACCGGCTCGAATAAAAGGACTTACATTTTCAAAACAGCATGTTATAATAGCTAAAAATCGTTTTATTTTTCACTAAATAGGATAAAACGCCTGAACATAACAAAGACCGCATAAAGCCTTTTGACTTTCCGTCCGATGGTTTGCACGGTCTTTTATTTGAAGCGACAGGCGCTTCATCAAAAAAGCCACGTCTTAAACGTGACTTTCGCAATGACGGCAGTCTTCCCCGCATCAATATGTCAAAATCTCATTGCCGGTTTCCGTAATCAGGATCGTATGTTCCCATTGCGCCGAATCGGAACCGTCGGCCGTATAAATCGTCCAGCCGTTGTACGGATCGATAACGACGCCCGGCTTGCCGGCATTGATCATCGGTTCAATCGTAATAACCATTCCGGGCACCAGAACCATGCCGGAATGCGCTCTGGCTTCATGCGCCACAAACGGGTCTTCGTGAAATTCCAGGCCGACGCCATGGCCGCCCAGATCGCGCACGACCGTATATCCCTTGGCATGTGCATATTTGGAAACGGCGGCGCCGATATCGCCGACCGTCGCCCAAGGTTGAGCGGCCTGAATACCGATATTCAACGCATTTTTCGTCTCTTCAACCAAACGTTTTCGAGCGGCGCTCACTTCACCGATCATAAACATTCGCGACGCATCCGCATAATACCCGTCGACAATGGTGGTGCAGTCGACGTTGATCACATCGCCGTCGTGCAGTTTCCGTAACCGCGTTGGTATCCCGTGGCATACCTCCTCATTGATCGAGGTGCATACGCTCTTGGGAAAACCTTCAAAATGAAGCGGCGCACAGATTCCGTTATGCTCGGCCGTATAGGCGGCGACGATATCGTCGATCTGCTGCGTCGACATGCCCGCATGAACGGCCGCCGCGACCGCATCCAAAACGCCGGTGTTGACTTTCCCGGCCTTGCGGATGCCGTCAATCTGAGAGGGGCGCTTGATCAGCTTTTCGTCCGGCACGAGCATACCCTGTCGACGACATTCGTTCATACGCTCCAAAATCCCTTGCGGAATCGGTTCCGTCTTAAAATACGAATATTTTTTTTCTTCCATTTTCCCGCCTCATTTATCTTGATCTGTACTGCCGAAGCCGCCGCTCCGTACACCAAAAGCTCCGTCTTCCTCCGCGACGCCGAACGGCACGAATATTCCCTGCAACATGCCGGCGCCCGCCGACAGAACAAGATCTTTCTTTTCGCGTGAATCATTATACAACGGGCAGAGGATATGACCCTCGTTCGCCGCCTGATAATAATCACTGTCAATGATTCCGACCGTGTTATTCAGCTGCAGACGATAGCGGCTTCCAAGACCGCTGCGAGGAAACAGCATCAGCACATAGCGGCTGTCCATCAAAACCCGAATCCCGGTCGGAACCAGAACCCCGCTTTGGTGCGGAATCGCGATCGCCGCCGGCGCTTTGAAATCATACCCGGCGGAGCCGCCGGTAGCGCGCTTCGGCAGCTGCAGCGCATCATAGGCTGCGCGTAACGCAACTTCCGTCGTTTTCGGAAAATAATTTTTCCAGTCTGCGGCAAACTGCGCAAAACTTACCTTTTCAAATCGTGCGATACCCATCAGTCTTCCCCCTCGAGCTCTTTCATCATCGCGACGATAAACATTCCCTGCATCATTGCAAACGGATGGACGGTCAAAGCGATGTTCTGCCCGAAAAAATCATGTTCGGGATACAGCTGAGCATGAACGATTTTCTCAATAACCCCTTTTGTATCCAGACCTTTTGTATATTCCAGCAGCTGTACCGGCTGTAAAGACGGTTTCCAGTTATAATCCGCCTGCGCGCTCTTGGCAAATTTCGCCAGAATCTGATTGCGAACCTCGTGATAGGTGTGTATCTTTTCAACGTCCGCGTCGATCAAATCCAGCAGAGAATCCAGAATACCGAAAAAGCACTGCTTATCGGTATGCACGAAGCGATTTGCCTGCCGCGAAAGACGATCCGTCAGGCTGCGGGAAGAACGAACGTTCCACGCTTTGCCCAAGCGGTCTTCCAACAGCAGAAAATCACGATGAAAAGACGGCCACCACGAAGGCAGGAGCGTTTTCTTAAACGTATATTTCGTACCGTCCAGAACCCCGAAAGCTTTCATCGTATCCAGATAGCCGACAACTTCCAGACGATGAATCACGGCGGCGTCAAACTGCAAAAAGGAGCCGGTCTCGATATGCGGAAAAATATAGGTTATATGCGGGCAGTCGACGTAATTGGCATGTTGCGGAGAGGATTGAAGATCGATTGCGATAATCTCCTGGGCGCCGAAGCTGAGCGCTTCATGAATCGGCAGGTTATCCGCGTAACCGCCGTCCACATAGGCCTCTTCCCCGATCATATGAACGGGAAAGGCCGGATAGGCGCTGGCCGTCGCGATCAGCCAGTCCACGCCATGTTCCTTCATCATATCTTTCGTGACGTAAACCGCTTCTTTCGCATGATTCTTCGCCACCACACAGCCGAAATCAATCGGGCTGTCAAAAAAGGCTTCCGGTCGATATAAAGTCTTGATCTTATTGATCAGCGGGGAAATATCCGCCCCTTTGTCTTTCAAGAACTGCTTGACAAACTGGCCGATTTCTCCGTGCTCATTGATCATGTCGTTCAAATCCATATCCAATACGGCTGCACCGTTTATGATCTGGTCATGGGACAGATTGTGCCACAGCTGATCCATGGCTTCATAATCCCGCTGTACGATCAGCGCCGCATTCAGGGCACCGATACTCGTTCCGCACACCAAATCCCAATCGTCTTTTCCAAGCTCGCGCAAAGCATGCAGAGCTCCATTCTGATAGGAGCCTCTGGTGCCGCCGCCGGCCAATACCAACGCTTTTTTCATTTTTTCATTTCCTCTGCAACGCCCCTATTCTACCATTCTTTCTTCTTGTTTTCGTTATATAATGACCAGCGGGAGGATTCATCCAATGAAACTGAATACGGCTGTCTTCTTCGGCGGCGAATCTGTCGAGCATGAAGTATCAATTATTTCCGCGCATCAGGCGATGAACGCCATGGATCCGGAAAAATATAACATTATTCCGATTTATGTTTCCAAAGATCGCCGCTTTTATATTTCCACGAAAGGATATCTGCGTGACATTCAGCGCTTTTCCGATCTGAACGCGCTTTGCGAAAAATGCGAACAGGTCACTTTGGTCAATGTAAAAAATCAGGTGCGTATTCAATCGGTGCGCCCTTCTCTATGGGGTCCGCATATCTACGGCACCGTCGACGTCGCCGTTCCCGTCATGCACGGCACCAACGGTGAAGACGGCACGATGCAGGGCTATCTGGAAATGTTGCGCGTACCGTATACCGGTTGCGATCTGTATGGAGCCGCCGTCGGACAGGATAAGGTTTTGCAGAAGAAGATTCTGCAGGCTTCCGGATTGCCGATTACGGATTGGTTTTATACGTATGGACACGAGATGGATGAAGACTCGGAAAAGATTCTCAAACAGGTTCGCGCGCTCGGCTATCCGGTCGTTCTCAAACCGGCTCGAACCGGTTCTTCCGTCGGCATCCATGTCGCGCATGACGACGACGACTATCTGCGCTGTTTCACCGACACCCGCCAATATGACGAAAAGGTGATCACGGAAAAAAGCGTCACGCCGCTGACCGAGGTCAATTGCTCCGTTCTGGGCGATGCGGTTCAGGCCGAAGCCTCTTTACTGGAAGAAGTTTCGCATGGTGAGGCGGATGAACTGCTGACCTTTACCGACAAATATTTAGGCGGCGCCAAAGGCGGTGCGAAGACCGGCGTCAAAAGTGCCGGAATGGCAAGCGCCGGGCGCATCGTTCCGGCGCCCCTGTCCAAAGAGATGACCGCAAAAATTCAGGAGCTGGCTTTAAAGACATTCCGGGTTCTTGCTTCGGCCGGTGTCTGCCGCGTCGACTTTCTGCTCCAAACGGACACGCAGGAAATCTTTGTGAATGAAATCAATACGATTCCCGGCTCGTTGGCTTATTATCTGTGGACGCCGCGCGGTCTTTCTTTCGCGCAGTTGATGGATCGGCTGGTGGCATTGGCGTTGGATCGGGAGCGGAGACGGAATCGCCTTACCTATCATTTTGAATCCAATATTTTATCTAATTTTAAAGAGCCGGGCGGTGTAAAAGCGGCCAAGCGATAAACCGCATGTTGTTCTTTACGGCCCTCGCAAATTCATTAAAAACCCCTCGACTTTCAAACAGCCGAGGGGTTTGTTTTTACCTTTTCTTTATTGATCGATCTGCGCCCTATTTAAAGCATCCTTGTAATATTTGAAATCCGTGAAGACTTCGTTTGTGTATGGATTGATCTTTTTCTTTTTGCTGACATAGATAATGTAGGCGATAGCCGCCACATTAACCAGCAGCGCCACAAAGCTGACGATTGTCATCATCGTCGGATCGGCATTGGCGCTGCCGCCGACAGCAATTTGATTTAACGTATTGTCTTTATAAAGAACCGGCAGTGTGACCCACGGGAAATACCTTGTACCGTCCTTAAATATTTCCTGAAATAAAGGGAATATCTGCGCATACATGCACCAGATCGCAAGCGTGTTTGCTCTGTTCATGATCCAGCCGCCTTTATTCCAGATCAATGCCGCAATCGTCGGCGCCAGCAACAGGGCAACGCCGCAAAACCATGCATGCGTCGGAAGGCAGTTGTAGGTATATGCAAAGTTCCAGATATCATAGACCAGGATATAGACCCAGATCATATCCGGCCAGATCATGTCCTTCTTATCCTTGGAAGAATACACAAACCACCAGCCGGTCATGCAGAAAATATTCAGAAGGCCGGCAATTCCGTTAAAGATGTTGTGCCAGCCGCCATATAAATAGACGCCTTCGCTGGAAAGCCACCAGGAGTACCATCCGTTCACCGCCGATTCAAAATCACTGACGACCGCAATCAGAATATTGATCGCCACGATCACAAACGGAAACGCCTTGAACCAATGTGTTTTGCCGACGCCCCATCCATACTTGATCATCATGAAGCCGATGCATCCGGCTAAAGCCGCATAGAGCTTGGCATAATGAAACCAGCCGTTCATGTACAGATACGTCTGATTCTGAAGAGCCCATGTCTGATGGAAAGCGGCTCCGATATGAATCGCTATGAAATAGATGGTAAGAATGGAGGGAACCACGAAGAACATAATCATTCCCCCGCGTTTGGATGATCTTGAAAATTCATTTAAAAGAATCAGCGCCGCCAA
>CAUVBZ010000038.1:0-12821 GCA_963550455.1 uncultured Erysipelotrichaceae bacterium | reverse complement strand
GAGCGGAATCAGTTACTTCAATCAGATGAAAGCGGATATTTTATAATCGAAATAGCCTAAAAACGGCTATAAAAATAGTAGGGTGAGGAGACCAGAGAAAAATGGCAAAAGAAAAAACGGCGGAAGTCAAGGATAATAAAAAAGATCAGCTGCTGGAAGAAGCGTTAAAAACGATCGAAAAGGAATATGGGAAAGGATCGATCATGCGCCTGGGCGATCGGGCGAACGTGGCGGTCGACGCGATTTCTTCGGGCTCGCTGACGCTGGATGCGGCATTGGGTATCGGCGGCTTTCCCAAGGGCAGAATTATTGAAATTTATGGCCCGGAATCTTCCGGAAAAACAACGCTGGCGCTGCATGCAATTGCAGAATGTCAGAAGGCGGGCGGGCGCTGTGCGTTTATTGATGCGGAAAATGCGATCGATCCGGTTTATGCAAAACATCTCGGCGTTAATATTGATGAATTGCTTCTTTCACAGCCGGATTCCGGCGAGCAGGCACTGGATATCTGCGAAGTGTTGGTCAAGAGCGGAGCGGTTGATTTGGTCGTGGTTGACTCGGTCGCCGCGCTGGTTCCGCGGGCGGAGCTGGAGGGTGAAATGGGTGACAGTTCCGTCGGTCTTCAGGCTCGGCTGATGTCTAAAGCGATGCGCAAGCTGGCCGGCGTGATGAATCACTCGGAAACGACGGCGATCTTTATCAATCAGCTGCGGGAAAAGGTCGGCGTCATCTATGGAAGCCCGGAAACGACGCCGGGAGGACGTGCTCTAAAATTCTATGCGTCCGTTCGTCTGGATGTCCGCCGCACGGATACCTTGAGGGAAGGACAGGAGGCTTATGCCAACGTCGTCAAGGTCAAGGTCGTTAAAAATAAAGTGGCGCCGCCTTTCCGCATGGCCGTCGTCACGATGGTTTACGGAGAAGGAATTTCGCACATCGACGAGGTCATCAATCTTGCCGTTGATCATAACCTGCTGGATAAATCAGGCGCCTGGTTCTCTTATCAGGGGGAGAAGATCGGTCAGGGTGTCGCTTCCGCGCGGAGCTGGCTGAAATCGCATCCGGAAATCGACGCGGAGCTGACGCGGCAGCTGCGTGAAATTTTGTTTAATCCGAAAACGGAAGAAGCTCAAGCAGCATCATAAAGGAATCCAATGAATACGTATGTCATAGCGACAGCTTCCACATGTGACATTGATGCGGAATGGCTCGACGATCATGCGGTTCCGTTTATTTCGTATCCGTTTATCATTGACGGGAAAGAATATGCGGATGATTGTCGACGCGAAACAAAAGAACTTGTCTATGCAAAGATGAGGCTGGGATGCACGGTAACGACATCGGCCGTTTCGACATTTGCTTACTATATGTTTTTTCATCGTCTGATGGAAAACGGAGACGATGTTTTATATGTCGATATGTCTCGGGCGCTCTCTTCATCCATTTCAAACTGTGAGAAAGCGATTGAGCAGATTCGCAGGGAATTTCCAAATCAGAAAATCATTTTTCTGGACAGCTATTGTGTGACCGGCGGTTTACGCCTGCTTGTCAAACAACTTGTCCGTCGACACGAGGAAGGAATGACGCTGGAAGCGGTTGCCGCCTGGGGAGAGGAACATAAACGGGAGTACATTCATCGCTTTATGGTCGAAGATCTGCAATGGCTGCGACGTGGTGGCCGGCTGTCGAATGCGTCGGCTTTTCTGGGAACATTACTGGCGGTTAAACCGATGCTGTATATTACAAATGAAGGCGTACTGATCGCCTTTGATCAGGCGCATGGGCGCCGCCGCTGTCTGCGGGCACTGCTGGAATCCATGCAGGAAGATTTGGCGTCGGTTACAAAAGAGGAAGAAATAACGGTCATTTCTGCGGATGATCGGGAAGATTGTGAAAAATTCGTTTCTGAAATCCGCTCCTTTTATCCTTCGCTTGCCGAAGCAAATATCACGATTACCGATCTGGGGCCGACGATATGCGCGCATGTCGGGCCGGATTTTCTGGCGGTGGCTTATCGCGGCGCCGGGCGGATTCGATGAAGTTTTAAAATCTATAGAAGCGACCGGATTTTGAACCGGATTATAAAAAAGAAATAATGGAGGGCGGACAATGAAAGTTTTATTGGTAAATGGAAGCCCGCACAGAGAAGGCTGTACGTATACGGCGCTCTGTGAAGTGGCCGGTGCCCTGAACAAAGAGGGAATCGAAACGGAAATTTTCTGGATCGGGAACAAGCCGATCGGCGGCTGTATTGCCTGCAAGCGGTGTCGGGAAACGGGGAAATGCGTATTTGACGATGTGGTAAATCAATTCCGGGAAAAAGCCTATGACGCCGACGGTTTTGTTTTCGGAAGCCCGGTACATTATGCGGCCGCCAGCGGCAATATGACCGCTTTTATGGATCGGCTGTTCTATTCGGCGCTTGGAAAGAATGGAAACAAGGCGTTTTATATGAAACCCGCGGCGGCGGTTATTTCCGCCCGGCGTGCCGGAACGAGTGCGGCTTTCGATCAGCTGAACAAGTACTTCACCATTCAGGAGATGCCGGTCGTTTCTTCACGGTACTGGAACATGGTTCATGGAACAAATGCAAAGCAGGTGCGGCAGGACGCCGAGGGGCTTTATACGATGCGCGTGCTCGGCCGGAATATGACCTATATGCTGAAATGTCAGGAGGCCGCCCGCAAGGCCGGGATTCCCCTGCCAAAGCGAGAGGAGCCTGTTTTTACAAACTTTATTCACTGACCGCTGAATAAAGAACCTGCATTCCCGTTGCGCCCGGTCTTTTTATCGTGCCTTGATCATCCTCATACATGCAGAGGGGGGATATGGTGTCGGTAGTCCTTGTGAACCGGCCGCTTTACAGATATAATTGACGCGAGAGAAAATCTCACCTTTTTGCCGGAGAAAATGGAGGACAGGTTATGGATAACATATATGCCATTTTAGCTGGTGTTGTCGGTATTGTAGTAGGAATCATCATTATGGTGATTGCAGGGAGGGCTGGTCTTGATCGAGCGAGAAATGAGGCCAAAACCGTTCTTGAAGAAAGTAAGTCTAAAGCGGAGAATATCGTCAATCAGGCAAAAATTGACGGTAAACAGCAGGCTTTCGAATTGAAACGGCAGGCGGATCGTGAAATCAAGACACGCGAAAACCGCATGCAGCAGACGGAAAACAAGCTGTCCCGCGATTTGGATCGTCTGAATTTACGCGAAGAGACGCTGAACACGAAAGAGAAGAAATTAGACGAAAAGACAAAGCTTGCGGATACAAAACTGGCGAACATCACGAAGATGGAAGCGGATTTACAGGAAAAAATTGACAGTCAGATCGCCGTATTGGAAAAAGCGGCCGGTATGAGCAGCGATGACGCCAAGCAGGCGCTGATGGATATCGTGGCCAAAAAGAGCGAAAAAGACATCGCCATCTATTTACACGAGCAGGATGAACTGGCGCAGGAAAAGGCTGCCGATCAGGCGCGCAATATCATTGCGACGGCGATTCAGCGTTATTCACAAGAAGAGACGATCGACCGTACGGTTTCCGTCGTGACCTTGCCGAACGAGGACATGAAGGGAAGAATCATCGGTCGCGAAGGGCGAAATATCAAAGCCATTGAGCAGGCGACGGGCGTCGATCTGATCATCGACGATACCCCGGATGCGATTACGGTGTCGTGCTTTAACCCGATTCGTCGGGAAATCGCCCGGCAGGCTCTGGAAATTTTGATGAAGGACGGCCGTATTCAGCCGGGGCGGATTGAAGAAGTCGTCGAAAAGGTGACCCGCGATCTGGATGAGTCCATCATGAAAATCGGAGACGAGGCGATCTTCCAGCTCGGTATCAATCGGATGCCGCGCGAGCTGATCAGACTGATCGGCCGTCTGCGGTATCGGTACAGTTATGGACAGAACGTCCTGCAGCATTCGGCGGAAGTCGCGACTTTTGCGGGAATTATGGCAGCCGAGCTCGGCCTGAATCAGCAATTGGCAAAACGCGCCGGTTTATTGCATGATATCGGCAAGGCGGTTGATTTTGAGCAGGAAGGCAGCCATGTGGAGCTGGGGGTTCGTCTTGCGAAGAAGTATGGCGAGAATGCGATTGTCATCAATGCGATTGCTTCCCATCACGGCGACACGGAAGCGACCGATATCATTTCGGTTCTCGTCGCGGCGGCCGATACGCTGTCGGCGGCACGGCCGGGAGCCCGTTATGAGTCGATGGAAAATTACATCGAGCGTTTGGAACAGCTGGAAAAGATTGCGGAGAGCTTTGAAGGAGTGGAAAAGGCATATGCAATTCAGGCCGGCCGTGAAGTGCGCATTATGGTACAGCCGGAAAAGATGAACGACGAGACGATGCACAAGGTGGCGCATGATATCAAGGATCGCGTCGAGAATGAACTGACCTATCCGGGTCAGATCAAAATCACCCTGATCCGTGAAGTACGTGTACAGGAGCTTGCGCAGTAAGAAGGATTTTCGCAAATGCGACGCTCGTGAAGAATCGCTTTTTCCTTGCGCTATCAAACCTCAATTATTCGTATTCCGGATAAAAGAATTGCCACTGTTTTTAACATTGTTAAACATGTAAACGGATACCATTTAAAATGTTGATAAAAAGCGGCGGGAACGGCATTTTGACGGATAAAGAAGCGGCTTCGGTTATCGTTGGCAAACCGTTAGGCCAGGTTCTATAATCCATACAGGAGGACAAAGGAATGCCAGTTCAGGTTGATAAGGATCTTTGCATCGGATGCGGTGCTTGCACGGCCGTTTGCCCGGTTACGGCGCTGTCTCTGGATGCGGAAGGGAAATCGCAGTGTGATGAGGCGACATGCATTGACTGCCATACATGCATAGGGACATGCCCGGTTTCCGCAATCTCCGAAAAGTAAATGAAAGAATCCGGCTTCGGCCGGTTTTCTTTTGTAACGGATCAGGTATAATTAAACGGCATTTTAAGGAGAAAGTATGCCGCACGAGGAATATATACTGCCGGATCAGGAGCAGGAAAGACGCCGCTCCGGTACGATTGACCGCACCGCCTTTCATTTAGATGCGTCTTTTAAAAAAATGGGAAAGGGTAAGACCTATTTTATTCGTACCTACGGCTGCGCCGCCAATGTGCGGGATGGCGAAACAATCATGGGTATTCTGGAAGAAATGGGTTTTCGGCCGGCGCTGAATGAACAGGAAGCGGATCTGTTGCTGTTGAATACCTGCGCGGTGCGCCGCAGTTCCGAAGAACATGTTTTCGGCGAGCTGGGCGCGTTAAAACCGTTGAAGATGCGGCACCCGGAGAAAATTTTCGCCCTGTGCGGCTGTATGGCGCAGGAAGAATCGGTCGTACAGTCGATCTTAAAGACCTATACGCAGGTAGACCTTGTTTTCGGTACCCACAATGTGGAACGCTTGCCGCAGCTGCTGGCCGATGTGATGAAAGGTCGCCGCATGATTGAAGTGTGCAGCGATCAGGGCGGCATCATAGAAAATTTACCGGTACGACGTCGTCAGACCTTTAAAGGTTTCGTCAATATTGCGTATGGATGCGATAAGTTCTGCACCTATTGCATTGTGCCTTATACAAGAGGAACGGAGCGCTCCCGCCTGGAACCGTATATCTTGCAGGAAGTACGAGAATTGATGGCCCGCGGCGGAAAAGAGGTTCTGCTGCTGGGGCAGAACGTGAACGCCTACGGGAAAGATCTCGGTCTGCAGGACGGTTTTACCGATCTGCTGAAACATGTGGCGGAAACGGGAATTGCCCGGATTCGCTTTGACTCTTCCCACCCGCGCGATTATTCCGTAACGACGATCGAGGCGATGCGCCGCTACCCCAATATCATGCCGAGCCTGCATCTGGCGGTGCAGTCGGGATCGGATCGCGTGCTGAAACGGATGAACCGCGGCTATACGGCCGCCCATTATCTCTCTCTGGTGGAACAGATGAAAGCGATGATTCCGACCATGACTTTCAGTACGGATCTGATTGTCGGTTTCCCGCAAGAAACGGACGCGGATTTCGAAGAGACCTTGAAACTGGTCGATACCTGCCGGTTCGATCAGGTTTATTCGTTCATTTATTCGCCGCGCGAAGGAACGCCGGCCGCCAGGATGAAAGACGATGTGTCCCTGTCCGTCAAACAGGAACGTCTGCAGATTCTGAATCGGCATATCAATCACTGGGCGCTGGAAAACAACAAAGCCTATGTCGGAAAAGTACTGGAGGTTTTATGCGAAGGGCCTTCCAAGAAAAATCCGGACGTTCTGGCCGGATACAGCCGGGAATTTAAATTGGTTAATTTTCATGGCCGAAACATTGAAGCCGGTACAATCGTATCGGTGCGCATCGATCAGGCGAAGTCATTTTCGCTGGACGGTGAAGCGGTGTAGTATAATAGCGATAGTTGTACGCGTGTAATTAATTCAGGAGGAATCAATATGAGTAAAATTCGTTTTTTTGCCTTAGGCGGTCTGGATGAAGACGGCAAAAACATGTATATCATCGAAAATAATGAAGATATTTTTGTTGTGGAATGCGGTCTTCGCTATCCGCAGGATGATAACCTGGGGGTCGAGTGCATCATTTCCAATTTCCAATATTTGATTGATAACCAAAAACGCATCAAAGGTATTTTTATTACACATGGGCATGACGACGTCATGGGCGGTCTGCCGTTTTTAATGAAGCAGATTCAGGCGCCGCTTTATATGGCGCCGCTGACCGCGCGCATGTTTGAGCGGCAGGCTAAAAAAGCCGGCCTGGAAAATCTGAACATTCAGCGCGTCCGACGGGGGGCGAATTTCAAAATCGGGAACACGGAGATTCGCACGTTCGGGACGACGCAGTCCATTGCGGACGGATTCGGTCTGGCCATTCATACGGAAGACGGATATATTGTCTATTCCTCGGAATTTATCGTGGATTATGATGTCAAAAAAGAAGCGTTCCGTTTCGATATCAACGCACTTACGGAATTAGGCAGGCGCGGTATTTTGGCTCTGCTGACAGAATCCGTCGGTTCGACGCGGCCGGGGCATTCTTCGCCCAATCATCGCATCACCGCCCAGCTTGAGCCGGTGTTTGAAGAAGCGAAAGGCCGCATTGTCGTCACGACATATTCGCAGAATCTGTACCGGGTTATTGAAATCATCGAGCTGGCCGGCCACTTCAACCGCAAAATCATGATCTACGATGAAGAACTGCGCAATTTGATGCGGGACATGGCCGAACTTGGCTACTATCGGATGCCGGCCGGACTGGAGGTCATCCCGTCCGCTTTTACGAACGACATGGAAAATGTCGTCGTCCTGATCGGCGGAAACGGCTCTACGATTTTCCGCAAGGTGCATAAAATCGCGGCCCGCGAAGACAGTACGATTCAATTGCGCAAGAGCGATACCGTGATTGTCGCTTCACCTGCCGTTCCGGGAACGGAAAAGGAAGAGGCGCAGATGGAAGATGATCTGTACAAAGAAACCTCGAATGTTTTTGCGGTGGATTCGCGCCGCACATTCTCCATGCACGCTTCGATTGAAGATTTAAAAATGATGATCTATCTTTTGAATCCGCAGTATTACATCCCGGTCAAGGGCGAATATCGGCAGCTGATATCCAACGCCAATATCGCCCTGGATATGGGTTACCCCGCCAACAATATCATCGTGCTGGAAAACGGTCAGGTCGCGACGATTGAAAACGGCCAGCTGGCCCGCAAGTACGATACGGTGTTGAGCGATGATGTCATGGTATCGGGTTCGGACTCTCTGGATGCGCAGGGCATGGTCTTAAAAGACCGGGAGCTTTTATCGACGGACGGTGTGATTGTGGTCGGCGTCGTAATCAACCACTCTACAAAAGAAATAATCGGCGGCCCGGATGTGCAGAGCCGGGGCGTCATCTATCTGAAAGATGCGGATTACATCATTCAGGAGGTCGGAAATATCGTCGAGAAAACAATTTCGGAGGCGGTAAAAGAAGGCCGTTACAACAATATGGATTGCCGCGGGGAAGCTCGGGAAAAGATCGCCCGCTATGTTTTAAAAGCGACGGGAAAGAGACCGATGATTTTGCCGGCAATCGTGGAGATTAACGTAGCCGACTGAGACGGGGAGCGGAATGGCGCGAAAGAGAACGAAAACACAGCATAGACGGAAAACCAAAGAAGACATACGGCGTGACAGTGAACTGTGGGATTGGATTGGAATCGTCCTGCTTGTCACGGTGACGATTATCGCCTATACAAAGATGGGAGCGGTCGGTATTTTCCTCAACCGGCTTTGCAGATATCTTTTCGGTAACGTGTATACGCTTGTATTGGCGGTTATCGTCGGACAGATTTTGATCACGATGGTCAATCGCCGCAGCGGGAATACGTCCAGCAAAAATCCGATTGCGATTCTTCTGATTTTGATCGCAATTCTTTTATGGTGTTCTTACAGCCCGAATCAGGCCGCCGGTATAAAAGGGTTTGATCTGTTTCGAAGCTATATTGAAGAAACCTCTCAGATTTTCAACGGCACGTCAAAGATGGAAATCGGCGGCGGCGTTCTGGGAAGTCTGCTGTTAAGCATGAGCACCTATGCGCTGGACTATAGCGGAACGGTTTTGATCATTGTCGTTCTGTTTGTGATCGCGGCATTATTGCTGGTCAATCTGGAAGTGTATAAACAGGCTTTCCGCACCATTCGGGATTATTTTTCAACGACGGAAGAATATATTGAGGAAGATGAGGAAGCCGTTGTGCCGGAAGAGGAAACGGAAGAAGCCGATACGCCGCGTCGTTCCTTCTGGAATTTTTTCAAACGAAAAACATCGCGGGAAAACGACGAGGAAACGGAAAAGCCGGAAGAACCGGCTGCGATTACAAACATTTTGGCGGATTCGACGTCGGACGACGCGGAAGAGCAGGAAGAAAAACCCGTGCGCTCCGCGATCGATATCCGGGCGGACGAAGCGGACGTCATTATGAAAGAGGATGTGCACATCGGCCCGCAGGATCTGCCGGGCGTCGTCGCTCAGGCGATTGCGGAGGAAGGCGATTCGATTTTTATTCATGTGGAAGATCTGATCGACCGGACGCGGACGATTCCGATACCGCCGCCGGCGGAAAATCGTCGCTCTGCGGCTGAAAATTTTACCGCTGCTTCGACCGTGACGTCGAGTGAACAGCCGGTTGATCTCAAGCATTATGAGCCGCTGAAAGAAGACACAAGTCGAAAGTTTGCCAACGGCATGAAAAGAAATCGGCCTTATCAGCTGCCGCCGGTACGTTTATTGGATCCGCTGCCGCTGAAAGACAGAAACGATCCGAATGTGGCCGCGGCGGCGAAAAAGGGTGAACAGCTGATTCAGGTGCTGCGGAACTTTGATATTGAAACACGGCTGATTGATACACATATCGGCCCGGCGGTTACGAAGTTTGAAATTCGGCCGGACGCCAATGTAAAGGTTTCCCGCATTTTGGGGCTTGCCGACGATATCAAGATGCAGCTGGCGGTGCGTGACGTTCGGATTGAAGCGCCGATTCCCGGACATAATGCCGTCGGCGTTGAAGTCCCCAACATTAAAGCGGTGCCGGTAAAAATGCGGGAGCTGCTGACCCGGATACCGGAGAAAGAGAAAGAACAGCCTCTGGTTGTCATGCTCGGCAAGGACCTGATGGGAAGCAGTATCACCTGCCGGCTGGATAAAATGCCGCATCTTCTCATTGCCGGAGCCACCGGGTCGGGGAAGTCGGTATGCATCAATTCCATCATTGTCTCTCTGTTGCTGCGCACGCGGCCGGAAGAGGTCAAGCTTCTGCTGGTCGACCCGAAAAAGGTGGAATTTACGCCTTATCAGAAAATCCCGCATCTGATCGGTTCGGTAATCAGCGATCCGACGCAGGCGAACAATGCCCTCAAGGTGATCGTCAAAATTATGGAAGAACGCTATGACATGTTTTCCCGCTCCGGCGTTCGTAATATTCAGGGGTTCAATCATCTTGTCGCCCGTGCGTCCGCGTCCGACGGGCAAAGTTCGCCCATCCCGAAGAAGATGCCGTATATTGTCGTCATCATCGATGAAATGGCGGATCTGATGGCGGTGGCCGGCAAAGAGGTTGAAAGCAGTATCCAGCGTATTACGCAGTTGGCGCGGGCGGCCGGTATTCATTTGATCATCGCGACCCAGCGACCCAGCGTCGATGTAATCACCGGCGTTATCAAGGCCAATATTCCAAGCCGTATCGCGTTTGCCGTCTCCAGCGTAATCGATTCCAAGACGATTTTAGATCATGGCGGAGCCGAGCGCCTGCTCGGCAACGGCGATATGCTGTATATGCCGATCGGCGCCAATTCGCCCGTTCGTGTACAAGGCGTATTCGTGACGGATGAAGAGGTGCATCGCGTGACTGAATTTGTCGCGGATGAAGCGGTTCCGATTTATGATGATTCGTTTGTCCGCTTGGAAGGTGTCAATGATGAGGACGGTATCGGAGCGGTCAGTCTGGCTTCGGAAGATCCTTTATTTGAGGAAGCGCGCAATTATGTCATTCGGGTTCAGCGTGCGTCAACGTCGCTTTTACAGCGTCATTTCGGCATCGGTTACAATCGTGCGGCGCGGATGATCGACTTTTTGGAAGAACAGGAAATTATCGGCCCGGCTCAAGGGGCGAAGCCGCGGAGCGTTCTGGTAAAGGAAGAGGCGGAATAATATCGCCGCCTGTTCGGGCAAAGAGCGGAACGCTGTGTAGGCTGGTTTGAAATGAAAGATGGTTAATGCTATACATTAAACAACTGAATAAATATATGTATATCTTCAAGATGAAGGAAGTAAAGCTTGTTATTGCAGGTTTGTACGGAAAAGTGAAAAATGATTTTAAAAAGATTGTAGAATCAGAGGAAAATGCAAAATAATTTATGGAAAAATCAAAAAGATACATTTGTAAAAAAGATAGATCAGAATAATGGCGGAAAATTTGAGCACTAAAACTTAGTAATTCTTTGGGACTAAAAGAAAGCGAAGCAATGAAAGTAGATGCAATTTTAAAAATAATGAGATTAGGTACTAATTCAAATATATTAAAAGAGGCACAGCGCGAGTCGCGAAGATCTTTAGAATATGAGATAGATTTTTAAAGGAATAAATGAATACGAAAGGAAAAAGAAATGAAAGATCTATTAAAAAGAGCAATAAAAATTATATCAATTATTGTTATTATTGCGATATTGTGTGGAGTGGCTTACGGAGGCTACAAATATTTTAAAGCAAAGACGGAGAATAATAAGGGGCATGAGACCGTTGATAATGTAGAAGTAATAAAGGAAATATTAGCAGCTTCGGCTGAATTAAATACATATAGCTATATATGCACGAATGTGGTTACAAAATCAGATTCAAAAACATTTAAAGAGTGGAAAATTCCTTTTACAGAAAAAAGCTTTATTGTCCAATATGATGGTACTGTAAAAGCTGGAATTAAGGATCTTACAAAGACTCTGGTTGAACAGCAAGGTGAAAAAATTATAGTAAAATTACCTGAAGTAGAAATTACAGAATCTGAGATTGATAATGACTCTTTTGAGAAGCTAGATGAGTCCAATAATATTTTTAATCCAATCACCATAGAAGATTTGAATGAGGCCCAAAAAGATTTAAAAGAAAAGATGATTAATCAGGCTATTGACAAGGGCATTTTAGAAGCAGCTAAGGAAAATGCAGAAGAAATAGTAGGTGGAATGCTTAAGAGTACAAATGGTGATTATGAAATTGTAATTGAATGGCAATAGCATATTAAATAATGAAGACCTTCGTATCGGTTGATAAAACTGATACAGAGGTTTTTTATTTGATCAAAAACGTAAATTCGCAAAAATTACAAGTCCTTTTATAGAGCCAAAAAAAGATTTTATGCCGAACAGGCAGAAAGGACTTGTAATGAAACAGGAGACAAAATCATAAAGCAAAATCGTAGGAGAAAACATTCAAAGATTGCGTTTGCAGAATAACGAAACACAGGTAATGTTAGGAGAAATACTAGGCTATGGTGCGACAACAATTGCCAATTACGAAAGAGGATATCGCCTGCTGGATCTGGTGACGGCTTACGAAATGGCCAGGTATTATCAGATTTCTATGGAGGAACGGATGATAGTACATCACGAATCGTGAATACAGAGATTGCTTTCAAACTATATAATAAGACATATCAGAAACGATTGTAAAAAAGACATACGAAGAAAGGGAATAGTAGAGGGGCATTATGAAAAGGAAATTGATGAGGATTAACAAACACTTTAGGAAGGTTCATATTATGCATAAGAGTGTAAAAATATTTACCATTTTAGCTGTTATTCTTAGCAAGGGGGGTATGCTTTGCCGGGGGTGGTAGTATCGAGACAAGTAATTCCCCAGGTGGCAACGAGATAAGCAATTCTCCTGGTAGCAGTACTGCAAAGGAAAAAATCAACATGGAGGATATTTCTTGGAATGTTGATGAAGGTATTGTTGACGGTGACCACTATGTTCTTCTTGATTACACGAATAATACACAATATACGATAACTAACTTTGCACTCACATTCAAAGAAAAGGCCGGCATCATCGAAGAAGAAAAAGAAAACTTTTACTTGGATATTCAACAGAATTTTGAATTAAGCGATGAGGAGATGGAAGACCTTAAAAACCAACCAATTTCGATGCACCCTGAAATGGACAGAGTTGTTAATCCGAACGAATCTGTTTCAAATATAAACTGCTATTAGTATGGTGGTATCTATTATCTGAAAGACATTAACCACTTTAATCTGGTTGATCCTGATATTGCAACCATT
>CAUVBZ010000037.1:0-12836 GCA_963550455.1 uncultured Erysipelotrichaceae bacterium | reverse complement strand
CGCAACCTTTTGATTCGTAGTCAAATGCTCTATCCAGTTGAGCTATCGGCGCATCCTGCACATTAAAACGAGTGCCTACTTATAGTATCAGATCACCTTTCAAGTTGCAATACACTATTTTATTTTCTGGCATACGGGTGCAAAAAAAATTGACCTTATTTCCCGCCGTACAAAATTTTCTTCTCATAAAATTCCGAGTTCATGGAAAACTGCGCGTTCATATAATCAATGCCCATCGTCTCCGTCAGCGTCGGCGTATCCGAATAAAGATCGGTCCCCAGGCCGAGACGATCCCCTTCAATATCGACGCCCATGGCGGACAAGGTTGTCGGAAACAGATCGATGGTCGCATATGTTCGCCTCTTCTCCGGCTTCTCCTTCTGCCCGTTTATGATGTTCACATACGTCTTCCGCTGGTAGTCGTTGGGCATGTCGGCATAATAAAGGTCGTCCATGCATAAATGATCACCGCTGAGAACGATGACGGTATCCTTCCCCCACGGCTGCTTTTTGACCCATTCCACATAATCGGCAACCCGCTTGCTGGAGCAGGCGATGACGTTGGAATACTGATCGGCATACGTCGTCGGACAATCCGGACACAGCCACCCGTTGGTGAAGTGCGTGTCAACCGTTAATAACGTCAAATTAAACGGCTGCCCGTCCGCCGCCAACTGGGTGGCTTCATCGCGGGCATAGTCAAACAGTTTCGCATCTTCATACCCCCACCAGACAAAATAATGAAATATAAATTTTTCATTGTCCCGCGCCCAGTAATAGTCTTTGACGTCAAAATCGCCATGTTCCTGAAAAAACTGCGCGCGATTGCCAAACTTGGCGTCGGAGCCCAGCATGAACACCTGCTTGTATCCTTCATCGTGTAAAATATCGCCGAGATTGGTTGCGCCGGGCATGAACTTTTGAATCGTGCCGCGCGTATTCGAAAACGAGTTGGACATTTTTAACGGCAGGCCGGTCGTCTGGGAGACGATGCCGGCGATCGTCCACGTTCCGCCCGTTAACGGTATCGCGCCGTTGAGCACCGCGTTTTCCGAACCGTTAAAATCATTATTGGCAAACGCAAGGTCGGTCAGTTCCGGAATCGCATTGAAACTCTTGCCCCCGCCGACCGCTTCATCCGCCGCCGATATTTCCATCGATTCCATATAAATGAAAATCAGATTTTTCTTTTTCTCCGGAAATGTCAACGTCACCTGCTTCGGGTCGACGTAATATTTGTCGAACACTTCCGCTTCAATGTTTTGATTGGCCAGATAATCGTACGC
Organism: uncultured Erysipelotrichaceae bacterium; assembly: GCA_963550455.1. Taxonomy (GTDB): domain Bacteria; phylum Bacillota_I; class Bacilli_A; order Erysipelotrichales; family Erysipelotrichaceae; genus Bulleidia. Next base: position 11,550 of record CAUVBZ010000037.1, on the reverse strand, counting down.
ATCGTATTTCCACCAGAACGCGTCAATAATCACCGAACAGACAACGACGCTGATGATGACGACCGACCAGCGGACGGCGAAAATCGTCCGGATGCGCCACGTCCACTGCGGCTTTTCCGGGTGCTTCTTTAAATAAATAAACAAAATCAAAAGCACGATTCCAAGCAATACCAAAATACCGAACGTCACTCCCAGGCGAATAAAAATGTCTCTGAAATCATTCCAGTTGGTTCCATCCAGATTGGTGTTCATATGAAACAGAAGCTGATCGATATTGACCGCGGAAAACTCATTTGCCAGATAGCTGTAGCCGATATACAACGCTCCCGGCAGCAGCAGAAACAACAAAATCGGAAGCTGCTTCACGCACAAAACCCAGGTCGGCATCGGATTTTGGCGCTTCAAGACGTCTTCCATATACGATAAATCCCACCAGAAAAAACCGAGCAGTGCCGCCGCCATCAGATAAATCCACTGATACAACAGCGCGCTGACATGCGCGCGCACGCCAAGCTGCTCCACAAAACTTTCATTGATGACCGTCGTGTAGACGGTATAAAACAGCTCGTCCGCCCGCGTCATTTTAACCGTGGAGCTGTTTGTATTATACGTGACCGAATCGATCAGGCGGCCGTCTTGCGGATCATAGACGGCGATATTCAGCCCGTTGCGGTTTCCGGAAACATTGCGGCCGTCAATCAGAATGGAGGAACGATTGCCGGCGTGAATACCTGCCGACGTCATATAAAAGCGATGACCGTTTACGATTTCATAATGCGTATCGCTGGCTAAACCGACATAAGCATACTGTTTCCCTTTATAAATATAAGCGACGTACGAATCGTTGGCGTTTCCGTCGGCCGGCGTCTTGCTCAAACCCAAGGCTCTTACCGCCTCATCCATCTCTTTTGTAAAGCCGGTCTTGCCGTTTCCTTTGACGGAAAAGATGATCATGTACGATTGATAAGTCTTTAAAAATTCCGGCAGCGACATCTCTTCTTTGAAATCATTCTGCGGATGCGAAAACGTCTGCTTGGAATACGCCTTTAAAGAAGCCTTGTCGTAATACTTTTCCCATTGGTTTCCCCAATAGTAAAATGCCTCGACGGTCGGATTCTCCGCTTCGATCACGATGGTGCCCGCCGGTTTGTAACCCAGTTTGAGCGTGATGCACGGAATCCCCTGCCCGGTTATCCGCTCCCTGCCCGTCCGGTTCTTTTCTCCCTGCCGCCAGCCGGCGGAGATCACCTTTTCCTCCACACCGTAGGTCTGCGCATATTCCGGAATAAAAAACTGCATGGCGCTTGTCCGCGGGAAAAACGCAAGTCCGATACAAAGAACGATCAAACTGATAAAAATACCGTCCAGCCACTGCTTCGGCTGTATTTTTTTCAACCACTGCATTTTCATTTCCTGTGTTATTCTAATACACCGTGATGACACGGGCAAATTTTTCACGCGTACAGCAGCCAGATGACGACCGACGCCGAAACGACGGCCAGAAGCGTAAACGGAATGCCGATACGTAGAAAATCGCGTGCTTTCACCTCATAACCGGCCTTGGTCAGAATGCCGATGCCGGCGATATTTGCAGAAGCGCCGATCGGCGTCAGATTGCCGCCCAGCGTCGCGCCGATCAGCAGACCGAAATAAAACAGATACGGCGCGGTACCCATCTGAGCGGCGATTTTCTGCACCACCGGCAACATGGTCGCGACATACGGAATATTATCGACAAAGGCGGACAAAAGAACCGAAATCAGAACCAGAAGAACATACATTTTTCCGACGCCCCCGTCGGCAAGGCGTACAAACAACCGGGATATCGCGTCGATGACGCCGGCCTGCGTAATACCGGCAATGACAATAAACAGACTGCATAACAGCAATAACGTTGAATAGTCGATCGCCCTGCCGATCCGTCCGGCGATGGCGAAGGAGTGTTCCCGAGCGGCCTTATAAAGAATACCGAACGCGGCGAACGCCATACATAAATAGCCGTTGGTCAGTTCCGGTTTGTTTTCAAATTGCGAGGCGATGATCAAGGCCAGAATCATGCCGAGCAGAAGAAATGAAGGCATATAGTCCTGCACCGTCGTCGTCACCTTGGACGTGATCGGCTTTGTGTCGGTGCGGAATAAATACAGCAGCGCCAACACCGAAGCCAGCGCGCCGATCTCAACGGCAAAGCCGATTCCCGGCCGACCCATGAACCAGAAAAAATCCGTGAAGCTCATATCGGCATACGCGCCCAGCAAAATGGACGTCGTATCGCCGACCAGCGTCGCCGCCCCCTGCAGATTGGACGAAACCGAAATGGAAATCAGCACCGGCACCGGATTGATGTCCAGCTGGCGGGAAATCGCCAGGCCGATGGGTGCGATCATGAGCACCGTGGCCACATTATCGATAAACGCCGAGACGATTCCGGTAAAGACACACAGAGCGATGATCGCCCATTTGACATTCGGCACCCGCTGCAGAAGCTGTTGGGCAAGGCGGGACGGCATCCGGCTTTCGATAAACAGCTCCACCATCGCCATCGTCCCCAGTAACATAAAAATCACATTCCAGCTGATGGCGCCGAAGACAGCGTCGAGCGGTAAAAAGCCAAACAACACGAAAAGGCAGGCAAAGACAAACGCCACCATCCATCGTTTGGACGCATCGGTATACAGCAACAACGCATACATGATCAAAAATAAAGTCAATGCAAGCCACATCGTGGTCATAGTTTCTTACCCCTTTTCAAAATACTTTTTCAAGGCGGACAGCCGCCGGCCCTGCGCAAAGCCGCACCGAAACGGCGTGACGGAACACCAGCCCGCCTCCACCGCCGACTGATCGTCTTTGATCGGGCATCCGCGCGTCTCATCGATACATGGTTCGGAAACCGCCGTTAGAGAGATTCGCCCGTTTTTCAGCATCCGTTTCGTCATTTGCCGCGTATAGCCCCGACGCCCGGCGGCCGGTAAAAAGCGGATTCCCCGATCTTTGTCCCCCGCGGGAACATTGACATTCAGCAGATAAGAAGAACGGCGGGCATCCTGCATATAGCCGCTTAATAATTCCTGCGTCCGCCGGATGGCATGGGCATAAAGGCGGTTCTCATCGGCATGGTAATCATTCAGCGACACCGCCATGGCCGGATACCCCAGAACAAGCGCTTCCATGGCCGCCCCGACCGTACCGCTGTATAGAACGTCACTGCCGAAATTCGGCCCGCGGTTAATTCCGGAAATCACCAGATCGACCGGCGTATCCAGCAGGCCGAAAAGCGCGGCATAGACGCAGTCGGCCGGCGTGCCGTCCAGCATGAACGCCTGCGCGATACCGGATACCTTCCGTTCCTCCGCCAGCAGATTCTTGAAAAAATAGCGCGAACTGTGCGAAGCGCCGCTGCGCTGCTGATCGGGCGCGACGATTGAAACCCGCGCTGTTTTCCGCAGCGTCTGCGCCAGATATTGCAGACCCGGCGCATCAAAGCCGTCATCATTTGTCAGTAATATATGCATGTCTACCATCATACCAAATGCAGTATAATTCCTCCATGAAGATTGTAGATCATCCGTCCATTCGGGCTTTTTTCAAGTGCTGCAGGAACAATCTGTACGATACGCGCCTGAACGCCTTTCTTGATCGAACGGTGTCTTTTCAAAACGAGCGCTCCATGCAGGAACAGTTACAAAAAGCCGGCGCGCAGGAATTTGATCTTCCCCGCCGACAATGGCCTTCGCTTTTCCTTTCCGCCGACGACTGGGAAAAAAATCCATATCACCGGCAGATTCGGCTTCGCGAAATACAGAGCGCCGCTTTCACCTGCCGCACGGAGATCATCCGGGGAAACCGTCTGTTCAACGCGGCGGCCGTCCAGCCGGATAAAAACCGGGAACTGGCCGACTGGATGAAATTAAGAGCCCTGGATCGCGATATTGAAGCCGTGTATCTCTATCAAAACGAAGACAGCTGGATGCTGAGCGCGCCGAGCGAAGCGGCAACCAACGATCCCATCGCTCAAAAAGCACATGGCAGCGTATTGACGTTCGGCCTGGGTATCGGTTATTTCACCTTTATGGCGCTGAGCAACCCGCGCGTCGATTCCGTCACGATTGTGGAACGCAGTCCGGACGTGATTTCCCTTTTCCGCCGGGCCATCCTTCCCCGCTTCAACTGTGAAAAGCCGCTTCATATCATCCGCGCCGACGCCTACGACATGTGGAAGCCGGCCTTTCTGGACACCTACGATACGATTTATGCGGATATATGGCGCTCCGGCGACGATGGCCTTGCATGCATGCGCCGCCTGCTGGAACGGTATAATCCGCCTTTTGAAAAAACCGACTTCTGGATTGAAGACAGCTGTACGGAGCCGCTGCGGACACAGATTTTTCTGCACTTTGAAGAACTGGCCGGCTCGCGCGCCATACAGCCGCATCCGGATTATCGGATTTATATGGAAAAAGTACGAAGCTATTTTCAAACCCTTCCCGTTACGGTTGAAACGGTAAAACAGCTGAAAGACCTTTTATATGACCGCGCGCTTGCCCGGGCGATTTTAGCACACCGCGTCCGCTTCTAAAGCCATAACCGACGTCCTTTGAAGAGCGTGATCGTCCTGGTTTTCCCTTTGAGCGTATAGGTGATGCGTATTCCTTTATCCAACAGCGCATACGAAGTGACGACCGCCTCCGCTAAAGCGCGCATTTCTTTATAAAACCGCTTTTTCTCTTCCGTATAGGCCTGAATCGGGTCGGACAGCAGATGAACATGGCCAAGCAGGGCGTCCAGCCGCGCCAGGTCCAGCTTATCTTCCATCGGCAGGTGCAGGTTCTCATCCCGCAGAAAAAACACATCCGGGTCGTTTCCGAACGCCTTTGCGTCCAAAGGGAAACGGCCGATCGTATCCATGACGGAATGCCACGTTGAATTGCGCTCGCGATGAAACAGCCGCATATACCACACGTCGTCCCACGCAAACGACACGTCACAGCCGATACGGCAATACGACACAAGTCCGAACGACGCCGCCAAAGGAACGCCGCATCCGATGATCGGATGTTCCTTGCAGCAGTCGGCCAATAACCGCATCGCCCGATGCATCTTGGCTCCCCGCGAATCATTTAAACCGGTAAACGGAGCGGCGGCATAGAGAAAATCCAGTTTCACCAGATCAAAGTTCCACTGTGCAAAAACGGTTTCAAACGTCTTGCGAACATACGCCCGTACCGGTTCAAGATCAATATCCAAGCCGTAAAAGCCGCTCCAGTTTCCGCCCGCCTGCCATAACGAGCCGTCCGGATTTCGCAGGAGCCAATCGGGGTGCTCTTGCGCCAGACGGCTTTTCTTTTCGGCCGCAAACGGCGCCAGCCACAAGCCCGCCCTATACCCGCGGGCGTGGATTTGATCGGCCATATATCGCATGCCGTTGGGGAATTTGTCGGTATCCGCCTGCCAGTCGCCGACCGCTCTTTCCCAGCCGTCGTCGATCTGAAACAGATCGTTTTTCTCAAATAAAGTGTCACAACCGCAAAGGTCGTCCAAAATCGTTTTTTCACTGATGTTCTGATAACGGTTGTACCACGAACTGTAACCGAACAGATGCGGCGTTTCTTTAACGGGCAATCCCATCGCGTCAAACCATTGCCGATAAACCGCTTCCCGCCGACCGCGGGCACGGAACAGTTTAAACAGCGTCCGCGTATGACCGTCGGTCTGACGGGCTCCGTCCTTTTCGATGTGCAGTGTGCCGCTGTCCGCGTCATAGGCAAAAAGCGTATACCCGTCGCTTTCATCCAGCGATGCATACAATTCAATCGTATCGTCCGCAAGCGAATCGGAAAATGCACAGTAAGAGACGCCGTGCAGCTGCCCCGCCTTGTTCGGATAGCGGGCAAAGGTATAGTCGCCATAGGCGGAAAAAGCATATTTTTTTTCTAAAAAGGAAGGAATCTGCGCAACACCGCGAATGGATGCCTGGGCATGCATGTAGGGCGACCATGTCCAGCTCTGGTATCCGTTCATAAAGACGATCGGAAATTTTCCTATTTTACTTTCCGCCTGAACGCGCGACAGCACGCAGGCCGGGAGCGGCGCCTTTATCGTGACCGCCTCACCCCACTCTGCTTCGCCTTCGGCAATCACCTCGGGCGTATTGTCCGTCGCCCGCCAATGAATCCGCGTCATTCTTGTTCCTCATGTTTGTGCGTGGCGATTTCCTCGGCGATTTTTTTCGCATAGGCATCGGTCAGACGGAACCGCTTGTGGAAAACACGATACGCCCCCAGCAGCAAAAGCAGCGGGAAGATGGTCATAAATACACGCAGGCCGAGCACATTCGGCTGTACGGCGCGATTTTGCCCGATGCCAAGCACGTCCAGGCCGATGCCGCACAGGAAAACGGCGAACCCGCTGGCCGCTTTGACGACAAACGTCTGCATGGAGAAGATGACCGAATCGTCGCGGTGTCCCGTCTTATACTCGCCATAATCGACCGCCCCCGACAGGAATAACGTCGTCAGCACCGTCAGGATGCCGTTGGCGCCGAAGATCAAAACGGCCGGTACGGCAAACAGGTACAGCGGAATCGCGGACATGACCAGGCAGATGGCGAAAAGAAAGGCATAGCCGCCGATCGCCGCCAATAGGCACGCGTGGAAAATCTGTTCATTGGTTCGTTTTTTATGCAGAAGCGGATACAGAATCATCATGCCCGCAATCTGGCTTATTCCACCCAGCATCGTAATCCATGTATACGCCTTTTGCCATTCGCCGCCAATATCGTATTTGAAAAAATAAATCAGCAGGTTGCTGGTGGCGTAAAGCGCACAGTTGATCAAAATGATCGATACGACAACCACCATGGCCTGATCGTTATAAAATAAAGAACGGATCATTTCTTTTACGCTCGTCGTTTCAACCGCCGTATGATTTTCCTGTTTGGGCAGCGTCTTGATCAATATCCATTCGGCAATCAAAAAGAGGACGCTGACCAGCAGGGCGACTCTTTCAAAGCCGATCCGCTCATTCCCTTTTCCCAAGATAATGACGGCCATGGCGGTGCCGACCGTAATCAACGCATTGCCAAGACCCGCGCATGTGCGGCCGATCACGGTCAACGTTTCGCGCTCCTTTCCCGGCCCCGTAATCGCCGGAATCAGACTCCAGAACGGAATATCCATCATCGTATAGGTCACGCCCCACAGCACATAGACGACGGCAAAATACAGCATCGTGCCGGCGGCGGAAATCGACGGCGCCGCAAATAAGGCATATAACGCCAGGGCGTTCAGTACCGTTCCCGAAAACAGCCATGGCGCAAAGCGGCCGCGACGGCTTTTGGTCTTGGCGACCAACACGCCCATGAACGGATCGTTCGCCGCGTCAAAGACACGCGCCAGCATCAGCACCAGGCCGACGAAAGAAGCCGACAGTCCCAAAATATCCTGATAATAGTACATGACGTACCCGGATGACAGCGCATAGACCATATCCTTGCCGATCGCGCCGATGCCGAAAGCGATATTCCGTTTTGTCCTTTCATGCATGTTCACATTCCTCCTTGATTTCCATTTCCACAACAACGTCTTCACAGCCCTTTGCCGAAACGGTCAGTTTTGTTTTTCCCAAGCGCCCTTTGGTACGGACATAAAAGCCGGTCATGCCCCCTTCCGCGCACGTTGTCCGCGGCCCGGCCGATTCCAGCAAGGTTTCATCTTCAAATTGCAGCCGCACCGGTATCTGCGCATAAGCGCATGTCATACCGTATTCATTCAGAATACGTACCCGCAAAGCGGCAACATCATAGGTATCCCCTTCGTACAGAACGGTATGAGAACAGCGCACGTCCAGATGCAGCTTATGCGAAGGTCCGCGCTCGATACTGCGCATCATTTTTCCGTGCCGCCACGCTTCAAATCTCCAGCGTACATTCTTACCGCCCCAGCCGCCGATGTATTTTGCGTACAGTTCGGCTCCCCTTGCGAATGTAAAATGATGCCGCAACATCAATCCGGCCAGATCAAGCTTGACGGCAAGCGGCAGATGACTGACGCCATACTGCTCGATGGCTTTTAAGGCACGAGAAACGCGGCGCGCCGTCTGCGGGTCAAATCCCTCTTCGCTTTCCAAAAGATCGCCGATCGTATCGTCGATGCAAACGGGCGGATGTGCCAGACCGCCGGTTTTCTGCGGATAAAACGACTGTACGAAACGGTCGTTTTTGTACAGCTTGACTTCATCCGCATTGGTCAGGGCATAGACGTCGCCGCGATAGCCGCCGTCATAATCGCCGATATCCATGGAAGACGTCACTTCAAGAATCGTTTCTTCCTCCTGCTGGCCGGCATAGACGTAACTTGCCGGTTTCGGATTGCGGAAGGCGTCCATGACGCCGTGATAGCAGATTGCATCGCCGCTGCCGAAATCCGAATGCGTCGCATAGTCGAACATGCACCATTGTATACAGCCGATGTGCTGTCGATCTTTAAGCGCGCAATCCAGTACGGCGGCATGACGGAGAGCGTGCTGTTGGCGGCGCAGAGAAGGATCCGAAGCTTTCGTCGGAAACATATGGCCGTTCGCCTCGCTGATCAACAGCGGTCGGTTTTGCTTCATGACGCTTTTTTTCTTCCGACATCCCGGACGTACACCGTCGTGAGAAAAATCGTTATAGGCATAAATATCTTCCAGCAGAGAGCTGTTTTCAAGGTAGCGGACGCCGGTGGTCGGACGACTTGCGTCCAAGGCATGGGCAAGCGCGTTGGTCTCTTGATAGAATGCGTCGTCATCCTGTGATTCATTGATACGTACGCCCCACATCAGAATGCCGGGATGGTTGATGTTCTGCAGAATCATATCCCGCGTATTTTGCAGAGCCTGTTTTTTCCAAGTTGCGTCGCCGATGTGCTGCCAGCCGGGAATTTCCGTGATGACATACAGTCCCAATTGATCGCAGGCGTCCAAAAAGGACTGATCTTGGGGATAATGCGATGTGCGCACCGTATTGACATGCAGTTCTTCTTTTAAGATGCGGGCATCCTCCGCCTGCAGACGATGCGGCATGGCATAGCCGACATACGGATAGGCTTGATGGCGGTTCAGTCCCTGCAGGAAAACCGGGCGGCCGTTGACGTAGAGATGATTGTCGTCAAACGCGATGGAACGGAAGCCGAACGAAACCGAACGCACGTCGTCGCCATAGGTCGCCTCCAGTGTATAAAGAACCGGCGTTTCGTGCGACCAGGTCTCAATTCCGGAAAGTCGCTGTTGAAAGAACGGAACCGGCTCTTTTTCTTCGCCCCGGAAAATGCAGACGCCGTCCGCGGAAAGGACGCGGTAATGAAGCGGCAGTTTCCGCGTACCGCGATAGGTCAGCTCCGCACGCAGCGTTCCGTCCGCCCCGGCAAAGACGGCGAGCCGCTCGATCGCATCTTCCGGCGTCTCTTCCAGCCAGACATCGCGGTAAATTCCTCCGTAGGTCAGATAGTCAATGACAAATCCGAACGGCGGAATAGCCGGATCCTCGTGAGAATCCACCTTGACCTTGAGCAGGCTGTCGCGATCGGTATACAAAGACTCGGTAATATCGAGGGCAAAAGCGGTATAACCGCAATGATGCCGGCCGACCGGAACGTCGTTGACATAAACTTCGGCCTGTTGTGCGACGCCATCAAAATGCAGAATATAGCGTGTCGACGCCTGCCTGCAGACAGGCAGGACGCGTTGATAGCGCCATGTTCCTTCGTATTGTTCCGGGTCGCTGTAATGCAGGGGCATCGTGGCCACCGAATGCGGCAGACGGATCGGTTTCAGGTCGGAATTTTCTTCCCCCCATACGCCGAACAGCCAGTCATTGTTCAACATGATTTTCTTCATCGTCTGATAATCCCCCTCATCAGAATATCCCGCATTTCAAGCAGTTCTTCCGTATAGGAAAGCGCGGTTTCCGGATGTTTCATGAACTCTTCGATGGCGCCGGTCACGACCTGCTTGAAAACCGAAAGATGAATGGATCGGATACTGCCTTCTTTCATCCCTTCCCGCAAGGCGTCGAAAATCGGTTCCCAATCTTTCTCCAGATGATAGACCAGATGTTCCCGGACGCGCGGATAGCGCTCCCACAGGCCGTCGATATGCGCATGATTTAAAAAAGTATAGGTTTTCGGCATGGCGATCAGCGCATCGCCGATCCGCTCCGCACAGGGACGGTCGGTCTGCAGGATTTTCCGCTTGGCGCGCTGAATGTGCCGAAAACTGTCGTCCAGCATCGCGATCAGCAGATCTTCCTTTGTCGGAAAGGTTTTATAAATGGTCTTTTTGGCCATATGCAAATCGGTCGAAAGATCCTGCATCGTAAATTGCAGGCCGACCGTCCGGTATCGTTTTTGCGCCGCTTTTAAAATTTCCGTCCGCTTGTCCATGGAAACCGCTTTCATCTTTACAGTTTCCATCTTAGCGTATTGCAAGCGCTTTCGCAACCGTTCTTTTCAGGTCGAAAAGCATAAAAAAATCCGTCGGGTCTTTTGACCGAAACGGATTTCCGTTGTTGACGACGAGGGCGGATTAACCCGCCCGCGTCTATCTGGTGGGGCCGACGGGACTTGAACCCGTACGGTATTGCTACCACCGGATTTTAAGTCCGATGCGTCTACCAGTTCCGCCACGGCCCCGCTTGAAAAATGGAGGTTCCTGCCGGAGTCGGACCGGCGCTCACAGAGTTGCAGTCTGTTGCCTTACCACTTGGCTAAGGAACCATCCGTTTTTAATGCTCACTTATGATAGCAAAGCCCCATGCAAAAAGCAATAAAAACCGCGCCGTGTCATCGTTGAGTAAAAGTGACACTATTGCAGTAAATTCCTATTTACGGTTTACCGTTTTGTAAATAATACTTCTTTACACACTTTAAAGAAGTTCGACTTGTTGCCATAATTCAATGTGCCCCAGCGATAGATACGAATGGACAGTCTTGCAAACAAGTAGATGAATGCCACTGTCAAAACCGTTGAACCGATCACTTCATATATTGCGACAGTTGTAATTGCGTTGCGGATCGGCATCACCATTACGGAGAAGAACGGAATCCATGAGGCAATCTTCACTACAATAAAATCGCCTCCCTGCAAAGCAGCCATCGCCACCATGTAACTTAAAACAAACAAGAACATTACCGGGCTGATCGCACTGTTCACATCTTCCATTCTCGACACAACAGAGCCCAATGCCGCAAAGATAAACATATATAATAACACCCCTAAGACAAAGTAGAAGATATACATACCCAGCATTGAGAAATCGGACATCGTCTTAACTGCCATCAAGATCGCCTTCGGATACATACCGCTGAAGATAAAGTATGATGCTAATCCGCTGCAAATAATGATGGCAATCTGCAGAACAGAAGCGCATGTGACCGCAAGGACTTTCCCAACAATCAAATTCTTCGGATCTGTGGTTGTAATCAGCAATTCCATTGTACGGCTGTCCTTCTCTCTTGCGACTGCAGTAGCGACGATGGAGCCGCACAGCAGAATAACCACATACAGCGTTATGAC
>CAUVBZ010000036.1:0-13423 GCA_963550455.1 uncultured Erysipelotrichaceae bacterium | reverse complement strand
ACGGCAGCCTTCCAAGCTGCATACGTGAGTTCGATTCTCATCACTCGCTCCATGAGCAGAAAACCGCTTAAACAGGCGGTTTTTCTTATATATGGACGGATTTATACATCTTTTCATTCGTTCATTGATGGTCTTCATCACTTGCTCCAATGCATTAAAACACCCTGTTCCGGAGACTTTTCTTTATGCGCGGCGTCCTTTGAAATCTATATGACCTTTGTAAATCCGTCCTGTATCTGTTTTGTCGGCAGACCGGTTATACGTCAGAAAAGAAATCACCGTCGAAATCCTGTCAAGCTAAAACACTTGACAGGCCGGTTTTGATTTTTATAATAGGAATGTATTGATTAGGAGGAAATACAAATGGCGGTAAGACTGCGGCTTACAAGAATGGGAGCCAAGAAAGCTCCACGGTATCGTATCGTTGCGGCCGATTCACACAACGCGCGCGACGGAAAGGTTATTGAAACATTGGGCTATGTAAATCCGACAGCAAATCCGGAGGAAGTTCGTGTAGATGAAGAGCTTGCTCTGAAATGGCTTCGCAACGGCGCTCAGCCGTCGGATACGGTTCGCAACCTGTTATCTCGTCAGGGCATCATGAAGAAGTTCTCGGATGAGAAGCACGCTGCAAAAAAAGAAAAGAAGTAAGCGGCAATGGCAGAACTGGACAAGGTGCTGCTGAATCTGGTCTTGCCGATCGTCAACGACCAAAGCTGCCTGCGTATCGAACAAGAACTGTCGGAGAATGAAAAAGAAGTCGTTTTACATGTTTATGCCAAGAACGATGATATTGCGCGCCTGATCGGCCGCAAAGGCATGATGGCTTCGGCATTACGTCAGGTGATGTCCGTTGCGTCTCATACCGATAACCGGCGCGTCTCCATTCGGTTCAATGAAATCGACTGAAACGAAAAGATATGTGTAAAAAGCGCATATCTTTTTTTATGCATGCGCCGATTAAACAAAGGCTCCTTAGATTTTGCCGCCCGCTCGTTTATAATGAAACGGGGAGAAAAGAGAAAAGATGGGTTATATCGCAATCGGGAAAGCGGTGAATACGCACGGTCTGAAAGGGGAGTTGAAGATTCAAAGCTGGTCGGATTTTGAAGACGACCGGTACAAGATTGGCAATACACTTCAACTCTGGCATAATGAAGTTTATACAGCGATGAAAGTAGCATCTTATCGCCATCATAAAGGATGTGTTCTGGTCTCTTTCGAAGGATATCAACATATCAATTTAATTGAAAAATTCAAAGGCTCTCTGGTCTGCATCGATGAAAAAGAACGCAAACCGCTGCCGGCGGGAACGTATTATCAAGCCGATCTGATCGGTTTACGTGCGGAAGATGAGAGCGGCAATAAACTGGGCGTGATTATCGATGTCGAGGAAACCAACGGCGCGCAGCACAATCTGCGCCTGCAGAAAGAAGACGGAACGACCCGTCTGATTCCGAATGTTCCGCAGTTTATACGCTCCGTCGATGTGGAGAAGGGGCGCATTGTGGTTGCGGTTGTGGAAGGCTTGCTATGAGGATAACGATTCTGACGCTTTTTCCGGAGATGTTTGACAGCATTTTAGCGACTTCCATTTTAAAGCGTTCAATCACACGCGGTCTGGTGACGGTCGATTTTGTGCAGATTCGCGATTTCGCGCATGATACGTATAAGCATATTGACGATAAGCCCTTTGGCGGCGGCGCCGGTATGATTATGAAATGTCAGCCGGTATTGGACGCCCTGCATGCGGTGCGCGAAAAAACCTCCTGGTGTGTACAGCTTACGCCCGGCGGGACGCCGTATACGCAGCGAAAAGCACATGAGCTGGCGGGAAAAGAACATCTGATTCTTTTGTGCGGCCACTATGAAGGAATGGACGCCCGCATCGCGCATCATATGAATGAAGAGATTTCAATCGGAGACTATATTTTGACCGGCGGCGAAGTGGCCGCCATGGTGGTGATGGACAGTGTCGTTCGCTTATTGAAGGGAGCGATCAAAGAAGAATCGACGACGGACGAAAGCTATGAAGGCGGTCTGCTGGAATACCCGCAATATACACAGCCGGCCGATTATCAGGGCGATTGCGTCCCGGCTGTACTGACGTCGGGAAATCATGCGCATATCGAAACATGGCGCCGAAAAGAAGCGCTGCGGTTGACCCGCGAAAAACGGCCCGACCTTTTTGCCAAACTTTCGTTATCGGAAAAGGACAAGGCTCTTTTAAAAGACCCGGAGAACTGGGAAGCGATCAGTCGAAAGAAATGGAAGTAAGCATCCGCATAGCGGTGAAAAAAAGAGGGGGGAAATCATGCGCATTTTAAAATTCATCATTCGTATTGTTCTGGTTTTAATCATCGGTGTGGCGGCCTTGTTCGGCTGGCTGACCATTACCGAATATAAGCCGGCGGAAGAAGAAGCGGGTATTGTAACGGGCGGCGGCACAAAGACGCTGAAACTTGCCGAGCCGGTGACGCTTGTGACATGGAACATAGGCTATGGCGCCTTGGGCGATAATGCCGATTTTTTTCTGGACGGGGGAACGCATGTTCGCACCGCTGACGCCGAGCGAAGGAAAGAGAATTTGAACGGGATCACCGCGTCGCTGCAACAATGCAATCCGGATATCGTATTTTTACAGGAGGTGGATGTGGACAGCGATCGGACGGAACATGAAGATGAAGTGAAATGGTTTGCCGACGCTTTTTCGTCGATGCAGCAAAGCTTCGCCTATAATTTCAGAGTTCCGTTTATTCCGTATCCGCTTCCCCCGATCGGAAAGGTGGAGGGTGGGATTTTGACGATGTCCGCTTTTGATTCGGCCTCTTCCACACGTTATCAGCTGCCCTGTCCGTTTCAATGGCCGGTACGTCTCGGCAATCTGAAACGCTGTCTGCTGATAAACCGGATTCCGATTCAGGGCAGTACAAAAGAACTTGTTTTAATCAATCTGCACCTGGAGGCGTACGATGACGGCGAAGGAAAAGCCGCCCAGACCGCCATGTTACAGAGGGTGTTGGAAGAGGAAAACGAAAAAGGAAATTACATTATCGCCGGCGGTGATTTCAATCAGACGTTTGATACGGTCGATCTTTCCCGTTTCCCTTATCAGGAGGGGAAATGGAAAGCCGGCGAAATCAATACGGACGTTTTTTCAGAAGACTGGCAGCTTTTGATGGACGATACCGTTCCTTCTTGTCGCTCATTAGACCAGCCCTATGCACATGCCGATCCCGACGGATTTCAATATTATGTCATTGACGGCTACATTCTCTCCGCGAATATTGCCGTGAAAGCATTTGAAGCCCTGTCGCAGGGATTTGTCTACAGTGATCACAATCCGGTTTTCCTGCAGGTTGAACTGCAGAACTGACCGGCTATGTTAAAATAAAAAAGACAGAGCCGATATGGCTATAAAGGAGGCAGAATGTCCTATCAGGAAGAGTATCAGAAATGGCTTCATTCCCCGGCGCTGAGTGAAGCGGAGAAAGAAGAATTGCGGGCAATTGCAAACGATCCTAAAGAAATCAAAGAACGATTTTACGGACCGCTGGAGTTCGGCACTGCGGGACTACGCGGTACCATGCATGTCGGCCTGCATAATATGAACGTTCATGTCATCAAGTGGGCGACACAGGCTTTTGCCGAAGTCATTCTCGCCGAAGGCGAAGAAGCCGCAAAGAAAGGAGTTGCGATCGACTTTGACTGCCGTAACCATTCCGAAGAGTTTGCCCGCACGGCCGCCAGCGTTTTAGCGGCCAACGGTATTTCCGTCCGTATCTTTGACGGTCTGCGGCCGACGCCGGAAGTGTCGTTCGCCGTTCGTGAATACGGGTGTATCGCGGGCATCAACGTCACCGCCTCGCATAATCCGGCCGCATACAACGGTTATAAAGTATATTGGAGCGACGGCGCGCAGTTACCCCCGCAGCATGCCGCTATGGTGGCCAAAAAGATGAGCGAAATCGATATCTTTGCCGACGTCAAGGAAATCAGCTTTGAAACGGCCGTCAAAGAAGGCCGGATTCAGATCATGAATTATGAGACGGACGAAGCGTTTCTGCGCAATGTCCTGTTGATTTCAAATGATTCACAGCTGGTTCATGCGGTGCGCGATTCGTTTAAAGTCGTTTATACGCCTTTTCATGGCTGCGGCTACAAAATGATTCCCGAGGTACTGCGTCGTATCGGCATGAAAAATGTTTATTGCGAACCGCAGCAGATGATTATTGACGGCAATTTTCCGACCGTGGAAAGCCCGAATCCGGAAAATCCGGAAGGCTTTTATCTGGCTGTGGAACTGGCCGATAAAGTCGGAGCCGATTTTATTCTCGGGTCGGATCCGGATGCGGATCGGGTCGGCATCATGGTCAAAAATGAAAAAGGAGAATTTATTCCTCTTTCCGGTAACCAGACGGGCGCTTTATTCCTGGAATATTACATCGACGCTTTAAAGCGAAACCATCGGATGCCGGAGCACCCGGTGGCCCTGAAATCCATCGTATCCACCGATCTTGTCCGTAAGATTGCGGAGACCAACGGTGTCGCCCTATACGATACGTTCACCGGTTTCAAGTTCATGGCGGAGAAAAAAAATCAGCTGGAAGCGGCCGGGGAAGGACATGTCATTTGGGCGTTTGAGGAGTCGTACGGTTATATGGTCGGCGATTATGTGCGCGATAAAGACGCTGTCACGGCCTGCATGTTGTTAACGGAAATGGCGGCTTACTATGCAAGCAGGCACATGACGATTTATCAGGCTTTGGGCGCATTGTATGAAAAATACGGAAATTATGCGGAGAAAACGTTGAATCTGATCATGCCCGGGCTGGACGGCGTGGAAAAGATGCAGAACCTGATGAAGAATCTCCGCGAACACCCGTTGACGGAAATCGTCGGCGAGAAAGTCGTTATCCGCAAGGACTATGCGGACGGAACTCTGGAACATGTGGAGACGGGCGAGAAAGAAAAGCTGGAACTTTGCAACTCCAATGTCCTGGAATATGGCCTGGCGGACGGTTCAAAGATTCTTATCCGCCCCAGCGGTACGGAGCCGAAGGTCAAGGTTTATCTTCTGATACAGGGCGAGACCGCGGCCTCCTGCCGGGAGCGCTGTGAGAAATTCGCCGCCTGGGCAGACAGCTTGAAGGATTGATCGGATTCCCCGGATTTCCGGGGAATATTTTTAATGGAGATACAAATGACAAAAGCACTTACCGTTTATTTTTCCATCACCGGCATCACGCGCAAAACGGCGCAGTATGTAGGAATGTATACAGAGTCGGATTTGTTTGAACTTAGACCGTTGCTACCCTATACGGCAGAAGACCTGAATGAGGAAAATCATGCGTGCAGGTCATACCGGGAGCATCTTGATGTATCTTCGCGGCCGCCGCTTTTCCGTCTGCCGCCGGATCTGGAACTGTATACAACGATTTATGTCGGTTATCCGATCTGGTATGAAGATATTCCGCGCGTCGTCATGACGTTTTTAGAACAGCTTCCGAAACGAGGACAGACGATTATTCCCTTTGCGACAGGCGAAGATACGAAAACGGCGGAAAGCGATCGACAGTTACAGGAGACGTTCGGACAGAATCTGCACATTCTTCCGATCGTCCGCTTATCCGACAATCCGTCCGCAATTCAGAAGTGGCTGAAAACCTTGTAAAAAGGACGGGTTAAAGACATCGCCTGCAAGCATCATTGCAGGCGACATGTGCTGTCGGTACCGTCATTTTGAACGGCGGCCATCGCTTCACTGACGCCGCACGTTTTCCAGTCGATCGTGCCGATGACGGCCAGATGGTTGGCCGTCAGGTATTCATAATCCTTTGCCGTAAGCGCGGCGGGTAAAATGCGGATCGTGACAATAACCTCGTCGTCCGGATTGTCAAAGGTGACATGAACCGCGCGGCTTGATTGAATAAGTTGCAGCTGACGGCCGGCCATGGTAAGCGCCTGTTCCGACGCATTTTCCGTTTTTTTACTTTGAATCAATTCGACGGTGATGACGTTCACGCGGGATTTTGTACCTTCTATCGTCCACGTGCGTCGTGTGGCGTCGACGAAAGCCGTACAGGTGCCGGTACGCGCCGAGGGAACGGCATAGATAAAAAGGTAAAGAAAAACGCCGCCGACAACGGCCAGGATCCAGTAAAGAGAGGACGGTATTTCGCGCTTCACATTCATTCTTTTCATTATACGAAAAGAAGACTCCGCTGGCACAGAGTCTTTCTTTAAGACTATTTTCTCAAAGGAGGAAGAAAATAAATCGTTGTATGTCTTCTATTGAAGACACCTTTATCATACGATCGGAATGTGAAAAATACGTGAAAGGATAGTGGATAATTTACGAAAGCGTACGGTCTTATCGAAACCCGGACAACCGCACCGTCGGCCGGCATGCGTCAAGTCTTTAAACAGCATAGGTGCGGAAAGATATTGACATTCCTTTGAACATCAGTAAACTTTGAACCATAGGCAAAGAAGAGAAGAGTAGTGAACCGGCGTCTTCAAGAGAGTTTCCGTTTCGGTGCGAGGGAACAGACAGAAGGTTGATGAACATGATCTCGGAGCTTCGGATTCGATAAAGTAGGATTCGACGGGAGTTCCCGTTAGCGGACAGGAGTATGCTGGTACTCCGTGAGGTAGTGACCCGTGAGGGCATTATAAAACCAAGGTGGTAACACGCGGACAAGGTCCCGTCTTTGGGCATCGAAGATGATGCTGAAGACGGTTTTTTTATATCCCGGCGATACCGACCGGGCGTGCAAAACGAATGGCTTTAAGCCGAGAGGGAGAACAAACATGAAGCGGATTTTAAAAAAAGCGGCGATGGGATTGACGGCACTCGTACTGGCCGCCTGCGCCTCAACAACGGCGCCGGAGGAAAAAAACGTAATTACGGTCGGGGCGACCGCGGTTCCCCATGCCCAGATACTGGAAGAGGCGGTGAAGCCGCTGCTGGAGAAAGAAGGATGGGAACTGGAAGTGACGGTTTTCAATGATTACGTTCAGCCGAATACGTCGGTTGAAGACGGCACGTTGGACGCCAACTACTATCAGACGATCCGGTATATGAATGAAGAAAACAAAAACCGCGGCCTGCATCTGCGCGCGGTGGCGGGCGTTCATCTTGAACCGATGGGGTTATATTCCGCAAAGATCAAACAGCTGTCTGAACTTTCGGACGGAGCGGAGATCGCCATTCCGAACGACAGCTCCAATGAATCGCGGGCTTTGAAGCTTCTGGAAGACAGCGGCCTGTTGAGGCTGAAAGATGACGTTACGCTTTATACGCCGCATGATATCGTGGAAAATCCGCATTCGTTTCAATTTACCGAAATTGAATCGCCTTCTTTGACGCGCACCCTGGAGGATGTGGATGCGGCCGTTATCAACGGCAACTATGCACTGCAGGCCGGCCTTTCGCCGCTTACGGACGCCCTGGTTTCGGAAACGGCCGACGGTTCGCAAGCCCCGTATCATATCAACTATATTGTCGTAAAGGACGGCAATCAGAATACGGAGAAGATAGAAGCGTTGTGTAAGGCGATTCATTCCGAAGAAGTACGGGACTATATTGCCAAGACATATTCCGGCTCCGTTATCCCGGCTTTTACGGACGGAAACGGAAACCCGCTTCAATGATTACAGGATAAAGGAAAAGGCGGAAGTCATCGTGTGAACGGCTTTTATGAGGGTGGAAGAAGATATGATTACGATTGAACATGTGCGGAAAAGCTTCGGAACGGAAGAAGTTCTGAAAGATATTTCGCTGACGATACAGGACGGTGCGATTTATGGAATTATCGGCCAGTCCGGTGCGGGCAAGAGTACGCTGCTGCGATGTATCAACGGTCTGGAGTCGTACGATTTTGGAACGATTACGGTAAACGGGGAGAAAATCATCGTTGAAAATCCGACCGGCCTGCACCGGCAACAGCGCACGATGGGGATGATTTTTCAAAATTTTAACCTGCTGTCACGTCTGAGCGTGGCGGAGAATGTCGCTTTGCCTCTGAAATTCTGGGGCGTTTCCACCCGCGATCAGAAGGTAAAAACAAAGATCGACGATCTGTTGAAACTGGTCCGCCTTTCGGATAAGGCGGACGAATATCCATCGGCCTTGTCCGGCGGACAGAAACAGCGCGTCGCCATTGCGCGGGCTTTGATACTGGACCCGAAAGTGTTGTTATGTGATGAAGCGACCAGTGCCCTTGATCCCAAAAATACACAGGAAATTTTGTCGCTGCTGGTCAGGATCAATCGGGAATTGGGCATTACGATCGTTGTCGTAACCCATCAGATGGAAGTGGTGAAACAGATCTGCCAACAGGTCGCCTTTTTAAAAGACGGCCGCGTCACGGCCATCGGCCGTCCGGAAGACCTGTTTATCCATCCCGATCGGGAGATCAAAGTTTTTTTAGGTGAGGAAATTTCGACATTGCCGCAGACAGGCGTCAATGTACAGCTGTTTTTTACGGAACATTCGACGGAACCGATCATTACGGCGATGGCACGAGACTTGAATATCGATTTCAGTATCTGCTGGGGCAAGCTGGAGAAATTTCGTGAAAATATTTTCGGCAGTCTTGTCATTACGATAGGGGCGTCAGACCGCGAGCGCGTATCCGCATATTTGGATGCGCACGGTGTGAAATGGGAGGTGCTTACACATGCGTGAAGTTCTTTTGACGGCCCTGCAGCAAACCTTGTATATGGTGGCGCTGTCGACGGCTCTGGCCGTTTTCTTCGGCATCTTTCCGGCTGTCGTTTTGACGCTGACCGCTCCGGACGGACTGAAGCCGAACAGGACAGTGTACGGAATTTTAGATTTTTTCGTCAACGTCTTTCGCAGTTTTCCGTTTGTCATTCTCATGATTCTTGTCATTCCCTTGACCCGTCTGCTGATCGGTCGGGCGATCGGTACGGCGGCGGCCGTTGTGCCGCTGACGATCAGCGCGATTCCGTTTACGGCGCGTATCTTTGAAAATGCGCTGCGGGAAACCGATCATGGCGTTATCGAGGCGGCGAAATCATTTGGCGCCCGCGATATGCAGATTATCATGCATGTATATATCAAGGAATCCGTTCCCCGCTTATTGAACGGAATTATCCTTCTGATCATCAATATGGTCGGCGCTTCCGCCATGGCCGGCGTACTGGGCGGCGGGGGTCTTGGCGATGTGGCGATCCGCTACGGCTATCAATCGTATCGATTGGATTATCTTATCGTCACCTCTTTGATTTTGATACTGGTTGTACAGATCGTACAGGGGTTCGGCAACCTGCTGCATAAAAAACTCGGGTGACGCCTTTCGTTCTTTACAAGCTTTCATCTGCTTGAAATGAGCGAACGGGTTATACGTGCTCCCGTATAAATCTTGTTATACTGTAGGAAACGAAGGAGAAGACGGTATGGGGTTTTCATTTTTGAAACATAATTCGGACGAAGAAGAAGAGTATAATGCCGACGCCGGCGGGGATCAGATCAATCTGTTTATTCCTTCTTCATTTGGTGAGGCACAGCCGATCGCCGATCAATTAAAAATGGGCCATGCGGTGATTGTAAATCTGTCGAAGATGCGTACCGACGAGGCCCAGCGAACAATTGACTTTCTGACCGGAATCATGTATGCCCTGAGCGGCAAGATTCAGGCGGTCGGCAATCGGGTTATTCTCTGTAATCCGCGGAATATGGACGTCAACGGTTCCATAACCATGGAGGAGTGACGACGGCATGTACTTCTCACAATCTTTTTTAACCTATGCGTGCATATTGGCCGCAATTATACAATACGTGCGCATCCGGAAGAGTGAAAGCGGCGTGACGAACAGCGCGGCGGTCATGCATTTCGGCGCCATGTATCCGGAAGCGGTGCGCCGCGGGCAATGGTACCGGCTGATTACCGGCGGTTTCGTGCACTTTTCAACAAGCCACTTATTCATGAACGGCTATGCGTTGTATGTAATGGGGACGAATCTGGAGCCGCTGCTTGGCCACGGCCGGTTTGCCCTTCTGCTTTTCGGCGCAATCGTCGCCGGCAATCTGTTTGCACTATGGCTCGGCGGTTCTTATACGGTTTCCGGCGGTTTATCCGGCGGCATCTATGGCCTGATGGGGGCGGAAATCGTATTGATCGCTTCGCTGAGCGGCGCCCAGTCTTTATTTACGAACGTTTCGTTTCTTTCCGTTCTGATCATCAATCTGGCGATGAATTTTATTCCCGGCATATGTTGGCAGGCGCATCTTGGCGGCTTTACGTTCGGCATATTGTGCATGCAGGCCTTTTTTCGCTTTTAATACGGATGCGGTTATGCGACTTTAAGGGCCGAAGGTTCCGGCCGGCACGTGCGGCGAAAGACGCGCGGAGTTACGCCGTATTCTTTTTGAAATTGCCGGGTGAAATAGGATTGTTGCCAATAGCCGCAGGAAGAGGCGATATCCGCTATGGTGCGGTCTGTCGTTTTTAAAAAAACGGCGCTTTGTTCCAGACGATAGGTATTGAGAAACTCAATCGGCGTTTTCCCGGAATATTTTTCAAACAGGCGAGCGCAGGTCGAACGCGAGACATTGCCGCTTGCGGCGATATCGGCCAAAGAAATTTTTTCGGCATAATGGGCATAAATATAGGCGGTCATCTGTTCCTGAAGGAAAAGATCCGGATCATACAGTGATTGGGAAGAAAACTTTACGCCGGTGTAAAGAAGAAAAAGGCGGCGCAGAATCAGGCAGGTCAGGCCGGTGATTTCAAGGTCATAACCGGCCGGTTTTTCTTTTTCAAGAAGAAGGATCTGGTCGATCAGATGATCGATTTCCACCGCCTCTTTTGTCGTATTGGCAAAGCGGACATGAGAAAAAGACGTGTCTTCCGCCATGGGGCGGATATAGCGGTCGAAAATTTCTTTATTATGGGCGAAATAGGATGGATTGATGAAGAGAATTTCACGGCGGGATGCACTTTTTTCTGCGCTGAACACGCGGTGCATGTGGCGGCGGTTAATCAGGCAGATATCGCCTTTTTTCAGTAAAAAGTCACTTTGATCGACGATGCAGTGCGCCCGTCCGTCGATCATACGGACAAGCTCGATGGAATCGTGCCAATGGGCAAGTTCATCATGCCGCGCCGCCGCCTGTATTTCCTGCACTTCCGTATAAATGGGTAAATTTCTGTACATAAAATCACCTTTCTGACGATATTATATAAATAAATGCAGATAAATTGCTAGTAATAAAATATAAATGACAATATTATAATATCGCAAACAGGATACTGCATCCCGCCATATGGTAGGATGAGCATAGGAGGAGCAAATATGTTAAGTGAAAAGGTAACGAACGTATTACAGGAACAGATCAACAAGGAATTATTCTCGGCGTACTTATATTTGGATTTTGCCGGTTTTTATACAAAATCCGGTCTGAACGGTTTTGCGTCATGGTACGTCAAGCAGGCGAAAGAAGAATTTGAGCATGCGGAGAAAATCATTTCCTATCTGGCCGATAACGGCATTCGGCCGATCTATGAGGCTATTGACAAGCCGAATGAAAAGCTGGAGAACATTGAAGATCCGCTCCATGCCGGATTGCGCCACGAGCAGTATGTAACGGAATCGATCAATACGTGCTACAAGACGGCGGATATGGAAAAGGACTATCGAACCATGCAGTTTCTGGACTGGTTTGTAAAGGAACAGCTGGAAGAAGAGAAAAATGCCGAAGACCTGCTTGATCAGTATGCATTTGCCAAAGACAGCAAGGCCGCGTTGTATATGATGAATGCCGATTTGGGGAATCGGAAGTAAGTGAAAGAGAAAGGAGAACGACCGATGAAATTTTTTAAATGTATGCATTGCGGGAACATCATCACGAAACTGACGGATTCAGGCGTACCTGTCGTCTGCTGTGGTGAGGCGATGAAAGAACTGACGCCCAATACGACCGACGCCGCGCAGGAAAAGCATGTCCCGGTATTTACGGTAAACGGAAATACGGTTGCGGTAACGGTCGGTAGCGTTGATCATCCGATGAGTGCGGAGCATTTGATCGAATGGATTGTCATGGAGACGTCCCACGGTTTTGCCAAGAAAGATCTGCATGCCGGCGATAAACCGCACGCTGAATTTGCCTTGGCGCCGGGCGAGACCTTGAAGGCGGTTTATGCGTATTGCAACCTGCACGGTCTGTGGGAAAAAGATGCGTAAAGGGCGTATGCGTCGAACGCTTGCGCGAATGTCTTGAAGAGAGAGCATCCTGTTTACGGGGTGCTTTTTATGTGAGCTTGCCGTCGGTTTCTTCCCGATACGGCGTATAATAAATAATAACGCGGAGGCTTTATGGCAAAAGAAGAATATGAGATGCGCTACACCTGTTCTCAATGCGGTCATTCGTATTCCACGACACTTTATCAGTCGGTCGATGCCAACGAAAGACCGGATTTAAAACGGAAGCTGCTGGAGGGCTCGCTGTATGAGACGACCTGTCCGCACTGCGGTTCTGTTTCTTTTCTGCTGTATTCATGCCTCTATATGGATTCCCGGCGGTCTTTCATGATTCACTTGGCGCAAGATGAAGCGGGAAGGCATGTGTTTGATGATATGCCGCTGTCTCGATTTACGTTACGGATTGTTCAGGACTGGAACGACATGCGCGAAAAAGTGGTTCTTTTTGATAGGGGAATCGATGACCGCGCGGTTGAAATCATGAAATGTATCCGCATGGAACAGCTTCGTAAAAAGAATCCCGCACTTACGATTGAAAGCATTTATTACCAGCCCCAGGACGGCGGAAAATTCATTGTTTTAAGTCCGGATACGGCGTTGGCGACGATTCGTTTTGACAGAGGGCTGTATCACGCCGTACAGAAACAGGTCTTGCCGCAGATCGACTCGACGTTGGCGTCCTCCCGTATGATTGACGCGGACTGGGCGAAGCGCGCGTTTGTTCCCGCGCTTTCCATGCTGGTGACGGAAGCGGAATGAATAAAAATCGGTTCGTCGTAGGTTTTTACACAGCCCCTTTTTAGTGAATTACGCAAAACGATCAAACGATATTTTTTGTACTCTTATAAATGGTGAAAAGTGCAATAGGCAGGAATACATATCCTCCTAAATGAGGATTATACGATAGAAATTTCGCAGAAAAATATGTCATTAACAAAATAAAAACCACAAACAAAATTATTGTTTCCTTCGTGCATTTAGGATAATAAATGCAAATGAATACTAAGTTAATGAACGCCATGCCTCCCACTTTTAGCACGGCATTTTTTATGAAAAGTTCACATAGTAAAATGCTTGCTGTTAAAACAATACAAGAAATAATCTGTTGTCTATGAAAACGCATTTAAATTTTCCTGATTAGTAGATATTTATTTCGATATAAAGAAAAGGTTGTGTAAAAAAGCATACAGAC
>CAUVBZ010000035.1:0-13642 GCA_963550455.1 uncultured Erysipelotrichaceae bacterium | reverse complement strand
TGATTGAATACAAATCACGCAAACTTTTGCCGAAGGATGACAGCGAGCTGGAAGACGACTACGAGGAAGACCCCAAAGAGCGGCTGGTTCGGCGCTTGTTGGAATACCAGCAGTTCAAAGAGGTTTCCGTGGCTCTCAACAGTTTGTTTGAGGAGCGACAGTCGATGTATGCCAAACCTTTGTCGGGGATTGTGGACACATGGATAAAAGAACCGGAAGACGTGCATGTTGAAGGTGATCCGTATGATCTGCTTAAGGCGATGAAGCGTTGTCTGATGCGGATGCAGCTGACAAAACCGCTGGACGTCAAATATACGCGTCGTGAGATTTCGATGGAAGACCGCGAATTGCAGATTCGCGCGCGCCTGTCGTCACTGCCTTCGACATTTCGCTTTGAACATCTGCTGTCCGACGTGACCGATCAGCCGATGTTGATTGCCACATTCTTGGCCGTTTTAGATCTGGCCCGCCTGCATATGCTGGTGTTTACGATTGATGAAAATGAGACGATTTGGTTTTCGAGGGGGACTGCACATGCGGGATGAAGAGCATACGGAACCGATGAACGCAGAAACCGCCGTTGAAGAGGCGGCGGAAATACAGGCGCCTGTTGAGGAAGGAAATACGCTGGCGATCTTAGAGGGGCTTCTTTATATAGTCGGTGATGACGGCATCAGCGTCCTGCAGGCGGCTTCGGTTTTATCCATGCCGGAAGAAAGGATCAAAGACCTGCTGGATGAATTGGCAAAGCGCTATCGGGATGATGCGCACGGCATTCAGCTGCAGGAATTCGGCGGTATCTATCGCTTCTTTTCCAAGCCGTCAATCAGCCCGTATGCGAAAAAACTGTTTCAGATCGGCAAGCATGCCGTTTTGTCGCAGGCGGCTCTGGAAACGCTGGCGATCATCGCCTACAAGCAGCCGATTACACGGGTGGAGATCGAGGAGATTCGCGGCGTCGGCGCCGATATGATGCTGCGGAAATTACTGGCCCGCGATCTGATTCGGGAGTCGGGCCGTTCCCAAGCGCCCGGGAAGCCGATCTTGTATGAAGTGACGGAAGAATTTATGAACAGTTTTAAGCTGATGAGCCTGAAAGAACTGCCGGATCTTCCTACGTTCGATCATGCCGAGGATAATGGAGACGGAGATTTTCTGAAAGAATGAAAAAGCAACTTGGAATATGGCTGGCGGTCAGCGTCTTATGTGCCGGCTGTGGACAGCCGTCGGTACAGTCCGCTTCCCCGACGCCGGGAAGCGGGGAAGAATATACATGCCGCCTGATGGATTTTTATGATTACACATCGCCGGTTCCGGTATCGCCGGCTGTCGACGATGCGTATTTTGACGGCGTTTTATTTGCGGGCGATTCAAGGATGGGATCGCTGGCACTGTATGGGACGCACCCCAATGCGGAAATTGCCTATGTGACCAGCCTGAACCTGTTGCTGATCGACACCATGAAGGCGGACGAGCGGGAGGACGGGGCGACGCTGATGGATATTTTACGTTCGACGCAAAAGCCGGATATCTATCTGCTGTTCGGCATCAATGAAATCCGCAATGCGAATTTCAACGCGTTTAACGAGCAATATCAGATGATTTTGACGATGTTGCGGGAAAATAATCCGGCGGTCAATATCTATATTCTGCTTGCCTATCATCCGGACTATATTTCCAATCTTCCTGAACCGCAGCTCAGCGAGCATCTGCAGATGCTCAATGACGGACTGCGCGAGCTGGCGCGAAACAATTATGTATATTATCTTGATCCGGACAACGGTTTGGATGATGAAAACGGAACGATCAAAGACGCGTACGTCGCCGACGGTTTGCACTTCAATCCGGACGGCGCGCATGCCTTTGAAGCGTATATTGCCACGCATGTGGTCAGAAAGGATAAATATGTTCAAACGGTTTGTGAGTAGTCTTCTGGTTCTGGTGCTGTTGAGCGGATGCGGCGCGCATGCCGGTAAAACGACAATGGATTGTGCCGCGCAGGCCGAGCAGATTGTCACGGCTTTGGCTATGAATGAAAAGATGGAAGCCGTACAGGATCGTGTTATTCAGGGGCTGTTCTTTTTTGACGAGGATGCCCTGCAAGATCAGGCGCTTTATATTGCCAACGATAAAAGCGCAAATATCGTCGGCGTTTTTAAAACCGATAAGATGGATTCCGTCAAAGACTGCATTCAGACATATCTGACGACATTAAAAGCGCAGATGCAGAATTATTATCCGGATGAAGTTTTTAAAATTGACAATGCGGTCGTGATGAATAACGATTCTGAAATTGTTTTGATCATTGCGGACAATCTGGAAAAAGCGAAAGAAGAAGCGAAGAAAGTTCTCGGCCAGTAAGGACGAGGTTATCAATCGAGTATAAGAAAAACATAGGATCATCATTTTGAGACGATCTATTGTTCTTAATTTTTTCTGGAATTGTCTGAAAAACAAAAGTGACAAAATATTCAAAATTCCTTATACAGCCGTTATCGACCTTTCGGTATCTTATGTAACGTGAAATGCGAACGATCGGTTGTAAACCAGCCTTCCTTCGCCAATTCGGAAATCTGACGGCTCATGGCCGAACGATCGACGGAAAGATATTGCGCCAGCTGCCTGCGATCATACGGAATGGTAAAAGAAGAACGATGTTGACGACGGGATTCATACGTCAGATAGCTGAGTATTTTAGCGCGCATATCGGCTTGGGTAAGAACGTGTTCACGTTTGGAAAGAAGCAGATTGCGATGCGCAAATTCATTGAGCATATTGCGGATAATCGTCGTGTGCCATCGCCGTGTGCCGTCCAGATTAAACAATTCATTTAAGCCGATCCAAAGAACGATGGCGGCCGTTTCCGCCTCAATCCGCACGTCCGCGATCGCCCCGCGCGTTTCCGCAATATCCTCCGCAAAGATATTTCCGGGATGAATGGTTTCCAAGGTTGTTTTTTCATTCCAATAGCTGACGCTCTGCACCGACAGCGTGCCGTTGATCAGAAGACCCATACGATAAAGAGGAGAGCCCTCTTTCAGCACGATCTGACGGCTGCGATAATGTTTTAACTGTGTATCCAAGGTATCCAGAAGATCGTTGAAATCCGCTTCCCGAATGCCCTGAAACAAGATCGCCTTTCGTATAATCCGATCCGTTCTTTGAATTGCCGTCATTTTCATCGTCCGTTTCCAATCGCTACCATTATACGCACAGGCGGAAAGATTGCATCGTTTTTCCCGCTTTCATAAGATGAACAAGGCGAAATCCGCTTTTTATGCCGTAAGATGCTCGCCGTACAGGCGGAACGTAAACAGCAGGCGTCTTATTTTGGTAAAATAGCGGAAGAAGGAGAAAACGAATGACCCAAGACAAGGAGAAAGAAGCCGTCAAAGATGCGACGGAAGAGAAGCTGGAACAGATGTTCGGCCGCCATAAAGACGGCACGCCGCTGAAGCTGAAACCGCATCCGCGCAGCCGCATACATAAGATGATCGGTATCGTTTCCGGTAAAGGCGGCGTCGGCAAAAGCTTCGTGACGGCCGGCATGGCGAGCCTGATGCAGCGTCGCGGCCATCGTACGGCCGTCCTGGACGGCGATATTACCGGTCCTTCCCAAGGACAGATGTTCAATATTCACGAGAAGCTGTACAGCGACGGGACGCTGGCCTATCCGATCAAATCAAAAAGCGGCATCCAGGTCATCAGCGCCGCCATGATGCTGGATACCAAAGATCAGCCGGTGATCTGGCGCGGCCCGGTCGTCTCCGGCATATTGCAGCAGTTTTTACAGGAAGTCTATTGGGAAGATGTGGATTACATGTTCGTCGATATGCCCCCGGGAACAAGCGACGTGCCGCTGACCGTCTTTCAGCAATATCCGCTGGACGGCATTCTGGTCGTCACCTCTCCGCAGGATCTTGTCGCCACAATCGTGGCCAAAGCCATGAATATGGCGCAGATGATGCATATCCGGATGCTGGGCATCGTCGAAAACATGAGTTATGTGGAATGTGACGCCTGCGGAAACCGTATGTATGTTTTCGGCGCCTCGCATGTCGAAGAAATCGCCCGGAAATTTGATACGCCGGTTCTGGCGCGGATTCCTCTGCGATCATCCGTAGCGAAAGCGCTGGACCTTGGAACCGTGGAAGACCTGGACGTACCGGAACTGGAAGCGGTTTGTGCAGAGATCGAAAAAATCTGAAGGATGCCGCATGCAAACAATTCTGCTTTGTGACGATGAAGAAAAAATCCGCCGCCTGATTCGAAAATACGCCGAATATGACGGATTTGCGGTTGAAGAGGCTTCGACCGGCGAGGAGGCTCTCCGGCTGGCCGATTTACAGGCGCCGGATCTGGTGGTCATGGATATCATGATGCCGGGCATGGACGGCTTTGCCACCTGTCAGCGCCTGCGCGAGAAATATCCCGCTCTGCCTTTTATCATGTTGACGGCGCTGGATCAGGAATACGATAAAATTCACGCCTTTCATCTTGGCGTCGATGATTATGTCGTCAAGCCGTTCAGTCCGCGTGAGCTGATGATGCGCATTCGCGCGATTCTGCGCCGCAGCGGAAAAGACGCGGCGCATATGCAGCGGTTTGTACGCGAAGGACTGGAAGTGGATTTTGACGCTTACACGGTCAAAGTCGATCGGCAGCCGGTCATGCTGTCGTTGAAGGAGTTCGATCTGCTGACGTATCTTTTAAAACACTGCGGGCAGGCGATGCCGCGGCAGCGGATTCTGCGGGCGGTCTGGGGCGATGATTTTTATGGCGACGAAAGAACGCTGGATACGCATATCAAGCTGCTTCGCAAGCAGCTCGGGCCATACAGCCGCTGGCTTTCAACCGTACGGGGAGTGGGGTATCGTTTTGAAAAATAACGTGTCTTTAAAACATAAAATCACCTTGTATCTCACGGTTTTTACATTGGGGCTGATCGCGCTTTTATTGCTGTTTCAGACCGTCCTGCTCGCTCCGATGTATGAGCGTTACAAGACGGCGGCCATTGTAAAAACGGGCGATCAGGTGGTCAGCGCTCTTGGTCAGGACAGCGACGACACACTGCTCGATGCTATTTACCGTATCAGCGCCCAGAATGACGCCTGTGTACGTATCCTGCGCAACGGAAGCGAACTGACGGCCGGCAATATCGGTTGTGCACTGAATCGGCTTTCCGAAGCGGACATACAGGCGCAGATTGCAAAGGCGCGGCAGAATGACAACCGCCATCTGGAGCAATATACCATCGGTTACGAAAGCTCCGGACGTCTGCGCGCTTTGCTGTATACACGCATCGTGCAGATCGACGACGCGGTCATGGTTGTCATGGCTTCCAGCGGTCTTTCGCCGGTCAACGCCACGCTGGCGACACTGCGCATGCAGATCGGCTATATCGGCGGCATCGTATTTATCGCCATGCTGTTATTGGCATGGCTGCTGGCGCATCACATCGCCCGGCCGCTTGCGGCCATGAATGCGGCCGCCAAAGAGCTTGGCGAAGGCCGCTACTCCAATACTAATGTTCGGCCGGAATATAAAGAAGCGCGCGAACTGGATCAGACTTTGAGGCAGGCGGCCGTTTCCATTCAAAAAGCGGACAAAGCCAAGCGCGATCTGTTGTCCAATGTATCACACGACCTGCGCACCCCGTTGACCATGATCAGCGGCTATGGGCAGATGATGCAGGATCTGCCGGACGAGAAAACCGATGCGAATTTACAGGTGATTGTCGATGAGGCGAATCGGCTGACCTTGCTGGTCAACGATCTGCTGGACCTTTCCGCCCTGGAAGCGGATCGCATCACCCTACATGAAGAGGACTTTGATCTGGGCGGTCTGGTCAGGGAAGAAATGCGGAAATTTGAAGTGCTGCTGGCGCGCGAAGGCTTTACCTTTACCCTAAAGGCGGACGAAAGCCTGCCGGTCAGAGCCGATCGGAACCGCATCATTCAGGTGTTTTATAATCTGTTAAGCAACGCCGTTCATTATTCCGCCGATGCTCGCCGCATCTGCGTCCGGGCTTTGCGGAAAAAAGACATGGCCTGTGTTGAAATTCAGGATTTCGGTATGGGAATTGAACCTGATCGCCAGAAAGACATCTGGGAGCGTTATTATAAGATTGATCAAAAGCACACCCGCATGACGACGGGAAGCGGCATCGGACTTTCGATCGTACGTGAGATTTTGGAAAAACAGCACGCACAATATGGCGTCCGATCACAGCCGGAAGCCGGCAGTACGTTTTGGTTTGCATTGCCTTTATCGGTAAGGGAGAGAGAATAAGATGGTGTCGAAGTTTGTCTATATTCCGCAAGGTGTCTGTTCCTCGAAAATGGAATTTGAAATTGACGAAGACCGGATTCGGAATGTACAGGTCAGCGGCGGCTGTAACGGGAATTTAAAGGGCATCCGCAGTTTATTGCGCGGAATGCGGGTGCGGGAGGCCATTGAACGACTGCACGGCATTACCTGCGGGAACAAGCCGACGTCGTGTCCGGATCAGATTGCAAAAGCATTGCTGGAATGGGAAGAAAAACAGACATGGCGTTGACGGTTATCGTACTGTGGCTGTTGCTGGATCAGGTGACGAAAATCAGCGTGCAGCAGGGACTTGTCGACCAGCTGACAATTATTCCCGGTTACTTTTATATTACCTATGTCAAAAACGACGGAGCGGCATGGAGCATTCTGGCGGGCAAAACCTATCTTCTGATTTTGGTCGCCGTAGTGGCGTTAATCCTGCTGGGGCGAATGTTGTGGAAGGCGCACGTCAAGAAACAACGCCTGCTTGAATTTGCTCTTGCCAGCATGATCGCCGGCGCCTTGGGAAATTTGATCGACCGCGTACAGTTCGGCTATGTGCGCGATTTCATGGAGTGGTATCCGTTCGGCTATTCTTTTCCGATATTTAATGTGGCCGACGTTGCGCTGACGTTGGGCGTCATCGTGTTGCTGCTGGTCAGTTTACGGGCGGAAAGAAAAGGAGAGGGGACATGGCGGTAGAGCTTTATACGGCTTCGGAAAACGATATCCGTATCGATAAATTTCTGAGCAAGACGACAAATCTGTCCCGTTCCCGAATCGCTTCGCTCTGCCAGAGCGGCCTTGTCTATGTCGACGGCAAGAGTGTGAAAAGCGCCTATAAGCTGACTGCCGGCGAGCAGATTACGGTCGATGTGCCGGCCGATGAGCCCATGAATCTGGAAGCGGAAAATATTCCGCTTTCGATTTTGTATGAAGACGGCGATATCATCGTGATCGACAAACCGAAGGGAATGATCGTCCACCCGGCGCCGGGCATTGTCCATGGCACCCTGGTCAACGCACTGTTATACCACTGCAAAGATCTCTCCGGCATCAACGGGGTTATGCGGCCGGGCATCGTACATCGAATCGATAAAGATACAACCGGCTGTCTTGTTGTATGTAAAAATGATTTTGCCCATACCGCCATCGCCGGGCAGCTTGAAGATAAAACGTGTTATCGGCAATATCGGGCGATCGTGGAAGGGGTGATTGCGGATACCGACGGAATAATCGACGCGCCGATCGGCCGTGATCCCCGCGACCGCCAGAAGATGGCGGTGGTTGAAAGCGGAAAGGAAGCCCGCACGCATTTTCACGTACTGGAACGCTTTGCTTCAGCGACCTATATAACCTGTCGGCTGGAAACCGGCCGTACCCACCAGATTCGCGTTCACATGCGCTTTATTCATCATCCGGTCATGGGCGATACGAAGTATGGCCGTCCTTGTCGCTATATGCCGCTGGAAGGGCAGGCCTTACACGCCGACCGTCTGGTGTTGCGCCACCCGCGGACGGGGAAAGAGATGGTATTTGAGGCTCCGCTGCCGGCTTATTTTGAAACACTGCTGTCTATTTTACGGAAGGAAGAACGATGAAAAAACCGCCGCTGCCTTTTGTCAGTATAACGGTGATCGGCCTTTGCGTCCTGGTGACGGCGGGCATTCATTTCATGCCGTTTCCGGCGACGGAATATGAAGCGGCCATCTTTTTCGGCGCTTATTACAAACCGTTTATTCTGTGCGGCGAATGGTGGCGTTTTCTGACCGCCGGGTTCGTCCATATTACAGTCTGGCATTTAGCGATGAACATGATGGCGCTTTACATGTTGGGGCAGATGATGGAACGCGTGTACGGCGGTCGGCGTTTTTTACTGCTTCTGCTCGGCGCGAGTGTCTGCAGTTATGTGTTTCTGTTTTGCATGAGCGGAAACGTGCTGACGGTCGGCCTTTCCGGAGGCATCTACGGCGTCCTGGCCGCCGCTGTTTTTCAGATCATCAAAATACGCGGCTGGCGCTATCCGTCTTTACGGCGGGCTTTGTTGGAAACGATCGTGCTGAACGGCCTGATCAATTTTCTGCCGGGAATTGCCTGGCAGGGACATCTGGGCGGTTTTTTAGGCGGCTTACTGTTGGCGATTTGTCTGAACAGAGAATTTTTGGAAGGGACCCTGCGGAAACACGCGGCGATCGCGTTGATCGTATTGTGCGGCGTGACGGGCTTGGCTTTGGCGCAAAATTGGAAACTGCCGGCAAAGACGCCGATTTACCTGAAAACCGATGCCTACGTTCTGCAGGGAATGAAACAATATGGACTGTCCGCCCATGCCGAAGTGCTGGCGGCAAGGCTGGATCGTCTGTACGGCATAACGTATCTGGAGGAGGAAGTAAAATGAAAAAACGTTCGCAGGATGAAATATTGACATGGGATGAATATTTTATGGGGCTGGCGCATCTGAGCGCGCTACGCTCGAAAGATCCGAGCACACAAGTCGGCGCCGCCATTGTCGATCCGAATCATCGTGTCGTTTCCGTCGGCTATAACGGCTTTCCGACCGGCTGCAGCGACGATGCGTTTCCGTGGGATCGTGAAGAACAGGGTCTCAACAGCAAGTATCTGTATGTCGTACATGCGGAATTGAACGCCATTTTGAATGCGCCGCGCACCCTGCACGGCTGTACGCTGTACGTATCGCTGTTTCCGTGCAACGAGTGCGCCAAGGCGATCATTCAGGCTGGCATCAAGCGCATTGTCTATGAATCGGATAAATATGCGGATACGACCGCGACCCGGGCGTCCAAGCGCATGCTGGAAGCGGCCGGCGTCGCCTTGGCGCGTATTCCGCGTACAATCCGCCTGCATGTGGAGAAACTGGAAAACCCGGAAGCGAAGTCGTGACCGTTTTGAGCGTATAGGTATCGTCGTTTCTCAAAGAACCGGTGAAAAGTCGAACAGCCGTTCCTTCGGTTTTGTTATAATAAACGGCACGGGGAGAAGCGCATGAAGATCGGGGTCATATCGCTGGGGTGTGCAAAAAATCTGGTGGATACGGAGGAACTGCTGGGCGTATTGCGGGCCAGCGGTCAGGAGCTGACGACTTCTTACGAAGAAGCGCAGGCCATCATTATCAATACATGCGGTTTTATCGCGCCGGCACGGGAAGAAGCCGTGCAGACGATGGAAGAGATTTTGGCTTTAAAAGGAAAAACTCTGAAAAAAGTCATCGTGATCGGCTGTTTGGCGACGCGCTATAAAGCGGAACTGATTGAAACTTTTCCGGATGTCGATCGTTTTATCGCATTGGATGAATATGATCATATCGGCTCGATTCTGACGGAAACGCTCGGTGTTCATATTGTCAACGGCTACGGCAAGGTACCGCGGGTTTTATCCGGGAAACCGTGGATGGCTTATGTGCGGATTGCGGACGGATGCGACAATCGTTGTGCGTATTGTGCGATTCCTTCGATTCGCGGGCGCTTTCGTTCGCGCAGTGAAGAAAGTATCGTGGCGGAGTGCGAGCGGCTGATTGCCGCGGGCGTTCAGGAAATCAACCTGATCGCGCAGGATTCTTCCATGTATGGCGTCGATCTGAACGGGCGGCCGCATTTAAGTCATCTTTTATATACATTGAATCGTCTGCCGGGAGCGCGGTGGATTCGCGTCCTGTATCTGTATCCGGATGAAATTCCCGACGACCTGATTGACACCGTCAATACGTGTGAACATGTGCTTCCGTATTTTGATATTCCCATTCAGCATGGCAGTGATGCGATGATCAGCGCCATGCATCGCCGCGGCAGCCGGAACCTGATCAAAGAGCGCTGTGCATTGATTCGTAAGCGGATTCCGGGCGCTGTCCTGCGAACGACGTTGATCTGCGGCTTTCCGGGAGAAACGGAAGAAGATCATCGCCTGAACCTTTCGCTGGTCAGGGAACTGCATTGGGATCATCTGGGTGCGTTTACCTATTCGCATGAAGAGGGAACGTTGGCCTGGGCGTTAAAGGACGACGTTCCGATGGAGTTGAAAGAAGCCCGCCGGGCGGAAATCATGCGGACGCAGATGCTTCTGGCGTCGGAAGATCGAAAAAAGATGATTGGAAGCGCGGCGGAAGTATTGCTGGAAGGAAAAAACAACTTGACGGGAATGTATACGGGTCGTTCCGCATTCTATGCGCCGGACGGCGTCGACGGTATGGTGATGGTGAAAAGCGGGCATATACATCAGGCGGGAGATCGCATTCGGGTGCGCTATATCCGCACGTCCGGACAGAATATGATCGGTGAAGAGATTGAGGGAGAATGAACAATGAAAAAAGAATTGCTGGAAAAGTATGCACGCCTGCTTGTTTGTACCGGAGTGGCGATTCAGAAAGGACAGCTGCTGGTTATTTGGGCACCGGTTGAACAGTATGCGTTTGTCCGCCTGATCGAAGAAGAGGCGTATCGGGCCGGAGCGGGCAGCGTCCATGTGAACTGGGAAGATGACGAACTGTTTCGTCTTGCCTTGCAGCATGAATCGTTTGAAAGTCTGGAGAAGGTCATGCCGTGGCTCGTTTCGCGTAAGGAACAGCAGCAGAAGATGGGATGTGCCATTTTGAAGATCACCATGCCGAAACCCGATTTATTGAACGGGGTGGATGCGAAGCGGATTGCGGTGCGCGTAAAGGCAACCCGGCAGGCATTTTACCCATTGCAGGACTATACGATGAACAATCACGGGCAATGGTGTGTGGCGGCGGCCAGCGGTCCGGCATGGGCGCATAAGATTTTTCCGGACGAGCCTATCGAAACGGCTGTCGATCACCTGTGGGAGGTTATTTTTCAGACGATTCGTCTGGATGCCGACCATGATCCGAGAGAAGCCTGGAAGCGTCACAGCGCCTCTCTTCATAAGCGTTGTGATTTTCTGAATGAAGCGGCCTTTTCGTATCTGCATTTTAAAAATGAATTGGGAACCGATCTGAAAGTCCGCCTGCCGAAAGGACATATCTGGGGCGGCGGCAGTGAGACGGCCTTGGATAACGGTGTCGTTTTTCAGCCGAATATGCCGACCGAAGAGGTCTTTACGACGCCGCATCGTCTTCATGTGGACGGCGTGGTCTATGCCTCGCGGCCGCTTGTTTATAACAACCAGGTGATCGCGGATTTCCGGCTTCGTTTCAAGGACGGCGTCGTCGTCGACTATGCGTGTGAAAAGGGGAAGGAAGCGCTGGAAGAAATTCTTTCGGCGGATGAGCATTCGCGGTCTCTGGGCGAAGTCGCCCTGGTGCCTTATGATTCACCGATTTCCAGAATGCCGTTTTTGTTCTACGATACGCTGTTTGACGAGAATGCGTCGTGTCATCTGGCTTTGGGAAATTCTTACCCCGGCATGATACGGGGCGGATCCGCCATGAGCAAGGAAGAACTGCTGGCGCACGGAGGCAATGTGTCCAGTCTGCATGTGGATTTCATGTTCGGCTCGCGCTTGATGCAGGTGATCGGATATAAAGAAGATGAAAGCGCGGTGACGGTGATTCGCGACGGAAATTTTACGTTTTAAGGGTGTGATCGAGGAACAGAATGTATTCGATTTCCGACTTAAAAAAATTCAAAACCTGTCCGCGTCTCTATTTCCTGGAGAAGAGGAATCCGCCGCCGCGGCCGCCGCAGTTTATCCGTTTTGATAGAACGATCAGCGATCTGGCGGCACGGAAACTGCACATTCCGCCGAAGCAGGTTTTTATCGGTCATACAGGCGACGCGAAGGAAAAAGCTGTGACCGCTTTGCGAACATACAGATGGTTGATGAAAGCTCGTTTTGAAGCGGGGAAACTGCGTGTCAAGGTTCCTTTCCTGCATAAAAACGGAGCGGCATGGGATCTTTATTTTACAAGTCTCAGCCTGTATCCGCCGGCAACGGATCTGTTGTATTACAAGTCCGTCGTCTGGGTATTGATGCAAAATGGCGTCAAGATTCGAAAGATACAATTGCTGCATTTGAATGAAACGTATGTACGGCACGGCGAGCCGGATCCGGAAGCCTTGTTCGTCCGTTCCGATTCGTTTTACAATGCGCATCATCATCCGACGCTTCGCGTGCGGGAGGCGATCGCGCAATGTACGGACGACCCGCTTGCGATTATGGAGAAAATGGCGCGAGCCGCTTTGTCCGACTGTCCCGAAGCGGTGTATACATCTCATTGTCGCGGCCGCTCGACGTGTCGGTTTTATGCGCTTTGTTTTCCTTTAGAAGCGCAGGCGCCGCACAACAGTATTTTGACCTTGAGCGATTCGGCCGGACGCCGTGCGATGTGGAGAAACGGCCGGATGAGGCTGAAGGATGCCGCTTTGGATGAAATCGAAGGGACGGCACAGCAGTATGCGGAAATTATGGCTGATCGCAAGGGCGGTCAGTTTGTTGACCGGCTCGCCTTGCGATCATGGCTGAAACGGCTTAGGGAGCCGATCAGTTTTCTGGATTTTGAGTGGGAGCGCTACGCCTTGCCGCCGTACGACGGAATGCGTCCGCTGGGTGTTTTACCGTTTGAATACAGTCTTCATGTTCAAAAACGGAACGGCACTTTGACGCATACGGTTTTTCTGGCGACGCACGACGATCGAAAGGAAATAATTCGGTCGCTGCTGCAGAATATTCCGGCCCGCGGGTCGATCGTCGCGTATAACGCGACCGGTGCGGAAATGCTCCGGATTCAGGAACTGGCGGAGCAATTCCCGGAATATAAAGAAGCGTTGTTAAAATTGAATGAACGGATGCTCGATTTACAGATTCCCTTTATGACCGGTATGGTTTATGACACGAGACTGGCCGGCCATTGGTCATTGAAGAAAATCATGTCGCTGCTGCAGGAGGAAAGAAGTTATCGTGATCTGGACATTCAGGAAGGAATGGCGGCTGTTTATCAATGGCGGCTTTTAGATCGGGAAGAACCGGGCGTGGACAGAGAAGCGATTGTTTCGGCCTTAAAGGCATATTGCAGCATGGATACCTATGCGATGACCGTTGTATTACGCTGGTTAAGGTCTTTGGCCCGGGAGTAGAAAAGGCAGGAGATGGCGTCGTTACCGGCAGGATTGCATTTATTCGGTAAAAAATACGATATGCGGCTTAATGCTTACATAAGCACGAAAGAGAATACCAAAAACAAATAATTCTTATTTTTGCCGTTTTCTGCATTTTACATTCGCCTCCTGAATCACCAAGAGTATGATTTTCACGGTTAATCAAAGTTGCATATTCGAAGCATACCGAGATTTACTGCTTCCTTTTTTTGATTATCGGAAATACAATTGCCGCTATGCAGACAATCAAGCCTGCCAGAGCC
>CAUVBZ010000034.1:0-13726 GCA_963550455.1 uncultured Erysipelotrichaceae bacterium | reverse complement strand
GGTTGTCGGCAACCGGCATCCTTTATTTTACCGGACCCATTGTTCCATGGCGCAGGTGGCGGACGATCTGTACATCATCAAAGATCGAAAGTCCTCCCAATATCGTTTTTTACAGAAGCAGGGCATTCACTTTGCCCGCCAGATGTTTATCAGCAACCAGGAGGCCATCAAAGAATGCGTCATCAATAATATCGGTATTTCCATCCTGTCTTCCAAAATGGCGGAGCGGGAAATTCAATGGGTTTATCGAAAAGACCGGCATATGACGCCGGCGGCGCTTACATTTCTGCATCTGTTGGAGTCAATGCCGGAAGAGGAGAAATGAGTTGTTTATGCAGAGCGTGACGTTCTTCTTTCAGCCGTTTTAAATTGCGGCCACAGCGCCTGCAGAAAAAGCGGTATCTGTTTTCCCCAGCTGGCTTCATCGTGCCTGCCGTCGGGCTGCAGATAAAGAAACGTCATGATCTTTTTTTCGGATAATGCATTATGAACGGCAAGCAGATTTTTCAGATGTTTAGCGGAGCATTCTTTTTCACCATAGCTGATAAAAATACGGCTGTCGTCGGTTATCGCCTGCCTGCGTATTTTGCGAAGAAGCTGCGGCGCGGTGATATCCAGCGTCGGTGAAAGACAGACGGCTTTTTCAAACAGCCGCCCATAGCGGACAGACATATACAGAGCCATCAGGCCGCCCATGGAACTGCCGCCGATTGCGGTGTTCCGGCGGCCTTTTTTAATCCGATAGTGTGTTTGGCAATAAGGCATGAGCACTTCGACGACCCACTGCGCCGTTTTTTCGCCGCAGGGATGCAAATGATCCGTTTCATAAAGACCATCGAAACGGCTTCGAGGCGGCAGACGAACGGGACAATATTCTTCCAGCCGCCCGTCACCGCTATGATTGCAATCGATGCCGACAACGATCAGCGGGATCGAATGACGATTCAGATAACGATTCAGCCGCCAGGAACGGCCGTAGGTCGCCGTTTTATCCGAAAATAAATTATGCCCGTCAAACATATACAGAACCGGGTAGGATCGTTTGGTCTGCTTATAACCGTCGGGCAGATAAATCCATATGGTGCGCGGCGATTGAGAAAAAGGCGCAATCGAAAGAGAGAACGTTTCAACGCTTCCCATGTATGGTTCCCATCCAGCGGATTTTATTTTCGGTACCGGAACGGATACGCTGTATGTTCGCCCGATGCCGCCATGTCACAAAGCACCACAAGGCGAGCAGAGACAGACGGACGTCCCATGAAACCGGACGGAAAAAGCCGACCAGGACGGCCAGAAACAAAGAGAGGATGGAAGCGGCCGAAACCATCCGGAAAAAATACAGAAACAGGAAAAAGCTGAGAATCGGCAATAACAGCATCCAGAAATAATCATGGGTGACAAAAACGGCGATGCCTAAAAGAAAGCCGTAGGAAGTGGCGACCGCTTTGCCGCCATGGAAATGCGCAAACAGCGGAAAGCAATGTCCGACACAGCAGGAAAGGCCCGCATAGACCATGACGTCCGGGGCGAATCGCGCGGCCAGAGCCATGGAAAAGAAGGCTTTCAGCGCATCCAGAAGCGTGACGATGACGGCGGCGGGACGGCCTAAAACACGTCCCGCGTTGGAAGCGCCCAGGTTGCCGCTGCCCTCCGTACGAATGTCTTTATGGAAAAAAACAATTCCGATAATCAAGGCCCAGGGAATTGAGCCGAAGAGATAACTGACAATAAGAAGAACCGGATTTTGCATATGAAAATTCTCCTGACCGCTTTATTTTAGCATGGGCAAAGGCGGGAAGTAATTCTGCTATAATAAAAAACAGTGCTTAAGGAGTTGCAGCGGTGGAAAAAAGAAGATACGAAGACGACAGCATTCAGATTCTGAAAGGACTTGACCCGGTCCGCAAGCGGCCGGGAATGTATATCGGCTCAACCGACAGTCACGGTCTGCATCATCTGATCTGGGAAATTGTCGACAATTCCGTGGATGAAGTTTTGAACGGCTACGGTAAAAAAATTACGATCACGTTAAATCAGGACGGCTCATGTTCCGTGGAAGATGAGGGCCGCGGCATGCCGATCGGCCGCCACAGCAGCGGCCGCAACACGCTGGAAGTGATTTTTACGGTATTACATGCCGGCGGCAAATTTACCTCGCTGGGCGGCTATAAGACGGCCGGCGGTTTACACGGCGTCGGCGCCTCGGTCGTCAACGCGCTGAGCGAATGGCTGGAAGCGGAAGTCTGCCACGACGGCCGCCGGGTGCGGCTGCGTTTTGAGCACGGCGATCAGAAAATCGGCCGGCCGGAAGATCTTGGCGCCACGTCCAAATCCGGCTCAAAGGTGACGTTCAAGCCGGATCCGAAAATATTTTCAACGGTGGATTTCAAGTATGAGCGCGTGTGTGAACGGGCGCGGGAAGAAGCGTTTCTGCTGTCGGGCGTATCCATCGTCGTTCGTGATAATCGCCAAAATAAAAAAGTCGAAGAGACCTTTTGCTATGCGGACGGGCCGATCGCTTTTCTGCATTATCTGAATGACGATCGCACCGCGATCACTTCGCCCATGCAGTTCAACGGCGAAGCGCAGGGAATTAAAGTTTCCGTCGCGTTTCAATATACCGACGACTATCAGGAAAATACGTATTCTTTTGCCAATCTTGTCCGCACGTCCGACGGCGGTACGCATGAACAGGGTTATAAGGCGGCTTTTACAAAGGCGGTCAACGACTACGCCCGCAAAAGCGGTATTTTAAAGGCCAAAGATAAAAATCTGGAGGGAGCGGATATCCGCGAAGGGCTGACATCGATTCTTTCCGTCTCGATTCCGGAAGAAATTCTGCAGTTTGAAGGACAGACAAAAGGGAAATTGGGCACACCGCAGGCATCCGCCGCGGTTTCGGCAATCGTATCGGAAAAGATGACGTTCTGGCTGGAAGAAAACAAGGCGCAGTCCGATATGCTTGTGCACAAGATGCTGAAGGCTTCACAGGCGCGGGAAGCGGCCCGCAAGGCGCGGGAAGAAATTCGCAAAGGCAAGAAGACGTCTAAAGGCGAGCGGCTGCTGTCCGGCAAGCTTGCCCCCGCCAACACGCGGGACGCGCGCATTCGCGAATTGTTTCTGGTCGAGGGCGATTCGGCCGGCGGTTCGGCGAAGCAGGGACGCGATTCGCATTTTCAGGCAATTCTGCCGCTGCGCGGGAAGGTTTTAAATACGGAAAAGTGCAGTGTGGCGGATATTGAAAAAAATCTGGAGTTGAATACGCTGACACATGCGATCGGAGCGGGGCTTGGCGCTGACTTCGATTTTAGGGAAAGCAACTATGCGCGAATTGTCATCATGACCGATGCCGACGACGACGGTTCGCACATTCAGATTTTATTGTTGACGTTCTTTTACCGCTATATGCGCCCGCTGTTGGAAAACGGCATGGTGTATATCGCATTGCCGCCGCTGTATCGATTGACGCATGGAAAGCAGACCGAATACTGCTATACCGACGACCAGCTTGATGCGGCGCGCCGGAAGTACGGACGCATCGAGGTACAGCGTTATAAGGGCCTTGGCGAAATGAACGCCACGCAATTGTGGGAGACGACGATGGATCCGCAAACGCGCACATTGATTCGGGTCGGGATTCAAGATAATGTTCTGGCCGAAAAACGGGTTGCCGTGTTGATGGGAGAAAAGGCGGAACCGCGAAAACGCTGGATTGAAGATCATATCGCCTTTACGCTGGAAGATCATTTTGAGGTAAAAGAGTGATGGCAAGAAAAAAGGAATACATCGATCATACGGTCTATGAAGACGCCCTGCTGGAAGATATCATGGGCGAGCGTTTTTCGCGCTATGCGAAGTACATTATTCAGGAGCGTGCTCTTCCGGATGCGCGCGACGGTCTTAAGCCGGTACAGCGCCGCATTTTATATGCCATGTATCATGACGGCAACACGTGGGATAAAGCGTATCGCAAATCCGCCAAGACCGTCGGCCTTGTCATCGGCAACTATCATCCGCACGGGGACAGTTCCGTATACGACGCGATGATTCGCATGTCGCAGGATTGGAAAGTGCGCCTGCCTTTGATTGATATTCACGGAAACAATGGTTCGATTGATGACGACCCTCCCGCCGCCATGCGTTATACCGAAGCCCGCCTGGCCAAGATCACGGAAGCCATGGAAAATGACCTGGATAAGGATACGGTTGAATTTGCGCCCAATTTTGACGATACGGCGAAGGAACCGACGGTTTTGCCGGTATCGTTTCCGGTGATGCTGGTGAACGGCGCGACCGGCATTGCGGCCGGATACGCGACAAATATGCCGCCGCACAATTTGAATGAAGTTGTCGACGCGACCATTTTCCGTTTAAACAATCCGACGTGCCCGCCGGACGATATT
Organism: uncultured Erysipelotrichaceae bacterium; assembly: GCA_963550455.1. Taxonomy (GTDB): domain Bacteria; phylum Bacillota_I; class Bacilli_A; order Erysipelotrichales; family Erysipelotrichaceae; genus Bulleidia. The sequence goes on along the minus strand of CAUVBZ010000034.1, from coordinate 9,323 downwards.
CTGCCGATTCTGCAGGGACCGGATTTTCCGACCGGCGGCATCGTGCAGGGCGCGCAGGGCATTCGCGAGGCGTTTGCGACAGGGCGCGGCCGTATTGTCGTACGGGGTCTTGCGAAGATTGAAGAAGCCCGTACATGCAGGCAGATCGTCATTACGGAAATTCCGTATGAGGTGATTAAAGCGGATCTGGTCCGTCACATGGATGAAGTCCGACTGAACAGGGATATCGACGGCATTTTGGACGTGCGGGATGAATCCGACCGGATGGGCATGCGCATCGTCATTGACGTGCGCAAGGATGCGGATGCGGAAACCATTTTGAATTACATGTATAAAAATACCGACCTGCAGATTTATTACAACTATAACAACGTGGCGATCATTGATCAAAGGCCGGTGCAGATCGGCATGCTTGGTCTTCTGGACGCGTTCATCGCCTATCGCAAAGACATCGTGCTGCGCCGGTCGCGCTATGAAAAGCGGAAGATGGAGGAGAAATGCCACATCATCCAGGGACTGATGAAGGCGATTTCCATTTTGGACGAGATTATCGCGGCGATCCGCGCTTCGAAGGATAAAGCGGACGCGAAAATGCGTCTGATGGAGCAGTTCGGCTTCGACGACGTGCAGGCGGATGCGATCGTCATGATGCGCCTGTATCGTCTGTCCAATACGGATATTACGCAGCTGCGCGATGAATTCGCGCAATTGACAAACCGCATTGAAGAGGTGAGTGACATTCTGGAAAATGAGAATGTTTTACGTTCCGTTCTGGTCAAAGAGCTGAAAAAGGTAAAAAATGAATTCGGCAGTGCCAGACGCACGCGCATTGAAGCGGAAGTTTCCAATATTGTCATTGATAAGACGGCGACGATTCCAAACGAACGCGTCATGATCACGGTTTCAAGAGACGGTTACGTCAAGCGCGTTTCACTGAAGTCCTATCAGGCTTCCGTGAATGCCGGTACCGGCACAACCGGCCTTAAAGACGGCGACGAGCTGATCGGGACGCTGGAATGCGATACGCTGGACACCCTGCTGCTGTTTACCGTAAAAGGCAATTATGCGATGGTGCAGGTCTGGCAGCTGGAGGATGCGCGCTGGAAAGATATCGGCTCGCATCTGAATAAAGGTATCCGGATCGAGAGCGACGATAAAATTATCAATGCGATTTTGATTAAGCGCTTTGATACATACGCATGGGTTGTGACTGTAGCGGATAACGGTCAGATCAAGCGCTCGCCGGTTCGTGATTTTGAAGTGCAGCGAAATACGCGGATGATGAGCGCGATGAGCCTTTCGCCCGGAGCCGGTCTGCTGCAGGCGTTTGTCGTCTATCAAAAAGATCAGGTCGTGCTGTTGTCAAAAGACGGTTTTGCGACCCGCTACGGTATCGCGCAGATTCCGGTGCAGGGGTTAAAGGCGCGCGGCGTCAAGGGAATCAACTGCGGCAAGGGCGATCGCCCGGCCGGTGCATGTGTGGCACGGGCCGATGATCGGACGCTGTTGATCGTAACGGAAACCGGCGCGATGAAACGGATCAAAATCGAAGAGGTTCCGGAAAACAATCGTCCTTCCCGCGGCAATCTTATCGCCAAGCGGGTTAAGAGCAATCCCAGCCGCATGAAGACGATTCTGGCGGCGAACAGCGGCGAAACGATCACGATTTACGATCCGGATATGCACGCCGTCCGCGCCAGTGAAATCAGTTTAAAGCCGGTGACAAGCGGTTTCGGTCAGCCGCTGAAACTGCAGGAGAGATGGTATCTGCTCAGAAATATTGAAGAATGTACGATTGTCGATCCGCCGCTGGAAGCGGAAACCGCGCATGGCGACGTCGAGAAGATTTCCTTATTTGCTCAGCCGAATGGAGAAGACGCATGAGAAAATGTCTCGGCTGCGGCATCGTGCTGCAGAATCAAAACCCGCACGCTTTGGGATATACGCCGAAAGCGGACAGTTTGTACTGTAAGCGGTGTTTTCGATTGCGGCATTACGACGATCTTGAAATCTCCATGCGTCGGGGTATTGATGCAAAGAAAGTCTTGACGCAAATCGAAAAGACGGAAGCACTGCTGGTATGGGTCGTCGATCTGTTTGACTTTGAAGCCGGCATGTTAGCGGATATACAGCCTTATCTGCAAGGACGAAAGGTTGTGCTTGCATGTACCAAACGGGATTTATTTCCGGCCGATGTCAAGGACGGAAAACTGTATCTCTTTGTTCGGGAACGCTTACGGGAGTCGGGCATCACGGCGGCGGAAATCTTCTTTTTGTCGATCAAAGAAGAAAGCGGCATCCGGGCGTTGAAGGCCTACTGTCTCGCCCATGCGGTCAATCGTTCCATCTTGTTTTTCGGCCGTGCCAACAGCGGTAAAAGTACGTTGATCAATCGTCTGATCGGAGAGGATACGCTGACCTGTTCGCGTTATCCCGGTACGACGCTTCAGCAAAATAGAATGCAGAAGGACGGTGTGACGTATATCGACACGCCCGGCATCGAGATCGAAGCAAGCATGGTGATGGCTGTAAGAGAAGCCGATCTGAAACAGATTATACCGGCGGCGACGATTAAACCGGCTGTCTATCCGCTTTATGAGGCGCAAAGCTTCGCGCTGGGCGGCTTGGCTCGTCTTGATCTGGCGGAGGTGACCAAAGCCAGCGCTGTATTTTATTGCAGTTCCCGTTTACCGATTCACCGGGGCGCTCTGGTGGGGGCAGACGCATTATGGGAGAAGCACTACGGCGCGCTTTTACGCCCGATTCCGCTTTCGAAACCGGATCATCGGGTGATGATGAACAAACCGGAAGGGAAAGTGGACGTGGTGATCGACGGTTTAGGATGGGTCTGCGTATCCGGGGCGCCGGCAGCGATTACGGTACATGTTCCTGAAGCGGTACGGGTCACCTTTAGAAAGGCGATGATCGGATGATGAATACAAAACAGAAAAGATATCTTACGACGCTGGCCGTACAGCAAAAGCCTCTATTTCAGATCGGAAAAGAAGAACCGGGCGATACTTTTTTCGATATGCTTGATCGGGCGCTGGAAAAGCGGGAACTGCTTAAGATCAAGGTATTGAAGACGGCCGTCGGTGACAGTCGGGAACTGGCTCGCGTGCTTGCGGAAAAGACGAACAGTGAAATCGTACAGGAGATCGGGCATAGGATCGTGTTGTATCGGCGCTCCGGGAAAAATCCCGTCATTCGGCTGCCATGAGGGAAGCGCTGTTTTTAAAAGGTGTTTTTGACCCGGTCACGACGCACGAAGTGGCAGCGATCAAACAGTATATACGACGCCGTCATGATGTTTATGTCAACGTTGACGGAGCGGGCGTATTGTCGATCGGTCAACGTCGAAGACTGCTTGCGCTTGCCTTGCGGCCATATCGGCATGTGCATGTCGGTTGTGGAACGGATGGCATCGAGATCACCGATGCAGGACAGGAAGAGGCCGTGCGCAGCGGCTTTTATCGGCAGGCGGCGAACGGCATTCGGAAAGTGCTGGTCAAAGAGGGAATGTATTTTGACGAAGCTCTGCGGGCACATTGTTCCGCACATCGTCGGGCGCATTCCATATCGGTGGCAAACCTGTGCGTGGAATTGGCAAGGGCGCATGGCGTCGATCTGCGGGCGGCCCGGACGGCGGGGTTATTGCATGACATAACCAAATCCATGCCGATGGAAGAAGCGCGGACGATCCTGCAGGAACAAGAACCGGATAAATTGACATGGCACCCGAATCTGTGGCATGGAATTACGGCGTATTATTGGCTCAAGCGGAATATGGGGTTGACGGATCGCGCGATTCTGCGCGCCGTCCGCGCCCACACGATCGGCGAGGCGAAAGGAAAACTGGCCATGATACTTTATGTGGCGGATAAGTGTGAGCGGACGCGGGGCTATGACGCCGAAGCGGAAATCGCTTTGGCGAAAAAGAATTTAACACAGGCGGTACAAAGGGTACGGCAGGAAGCGGAAATATATCGGAGGCAGAAAAAGAATGGATGAACGATTGCAGTTTGCGGTACAGCTGCTCAGCGCCAAGGTCGGCGAGAACATTGTCGCGATCGACATGCGGGAGGTCAGTCCGTTTACGGATTTTTATCTTCTGGTTACGGCAAAGAGCCTGCGCCATGCCGATGCATTGGCGGAAGATCTGATCAAAGAAGCGCATCGAAACGGATATTCGGTGTTTGCCCGTGAAGGCGGCAGCGGGAGCTCATGGATTTTAGTCGACCTGGGCGAAGTCGTGGTGCATATTTTCACGCCGGAAGCACGCGCGCAATATCGCCTGGAAAGTTTATGGGCGGATCGTCCGATTCGCACCTATGAGGAGATAAGAGAATGACGACAGATATATTGATTTTGATCACTTTCCCGCTGATCGGCGTAATTTTTGCGTGGCTGTACATGCAGCGTGCGATTTATCAGGCCGAAACGCCGACGAAAAAAAAGCAGCTCATGCTTTTGCGGCTGATCGCCGGCGGCAGTCTGCTTTGGGGATTATTGGAAGCGCTTTTCCTTTTTTACAATCAGGGAAACGTACCGCCCGTTCCGGCGCTGCTTTGTATCGGCGCCGTGGGGTTTGCAAGCGCCGTGACGGCGGGATTTTTTGCGGGGAAGCAGATCGCCCTCGGCTTTATGAATCACCCGGAGCGTTTTCGCAAGGCGCTTTTACAGCAGGTGTTAATCGGTATTGCACCTATGCTGGGCCTGGCGGTGTTTTTCCTGCTGCTATTTGCCTGAGTGTTTTACGGGGCGTCGGCTTCGGCGGTGTTATCGGCGGTGGTCAGGCCGTTCGCGGCAAGCCATGCGGTCAGCTGATCGGCGCTGAAAGGTCTTTCGGGGTCCCATTCCAAGGTGTTTTCAATATGAATTTCCCCGTTTTCATTACGCACGGCGACAAAAGCGGGATAACGGCTGATACCCCAGTCCGCTTTAAGACGGTTGATATCCAGATCATCTTCCAGCGGCGCGACATCGACAAATTCGATCAGCTGGTCTAAATTCAGATGGGAGGCGGCGGCCGCATCTTTCAGAATTGTATTTTCAACATATAAGCAGTCTGCATTTTCAAAAGAGCAGAAAAAATAATAGTGCGTGGCCGATGCGCCGCTGTTTTTGGTATAGGCGGATAAGGTGTCGTAATCCAGGGTGACCGAGGATGAAAAAGCCGAAACGACGGCAGTGTTATTTTCCGGCTCATTGATGCGATAGAGAATAATGGCCGCGGAATAGAGGACCAGAAAGGTCAGTACGGTATACATCAGGCGTTTAAACATTGCGTATCTATTGTACATGAAAATCAAGGCGGGAGACGAGAAAACAGACGGCGTGGAAATATTCCCACTCATGGAATAAAGGGACGAAAAGTCGGATCGATAAAGTGCGACGGCAAAGGAAGCGATGGGCAAGGTTGTTTCAAAAGCACAGACTCCGTATAATGAACCGTAAACGGAGCAGGCTATGAAGTGGTATAAAGAACGCTATGTAAATCATCGGGACTGGATTTTAGATCATCTGGAAATTTTAGGGCTGAACGCGGAAGAATTGATGCTTGTTCTGCTGATCGATTTTGCCAATGAACATCGGATGGCGATATCCATGTCGTCACTGCACGAAAAGACCGGACTGCCGGTTGAAACGGTGAACCGGATTATTTCACTGCTGGTGGCGCGCGGGCAGTTACAGATCATCACGGAAAACGGAAGTGTTATTTTTCAATTGGACAGTTTGTTTGAAGTCGATACGAAACGTCGTGAAAAGACGCTGGACGCTTCCTTGTTCGACGCATTTGAAACGGAATTTAAACGACCGCTTTCACAAAGAGAGATGGAGAAAATCAGCGAATGGAGCCGCCGCATGGATCGGCGGCTGATTCTGCTGGCCTTGCGGGAAGCGGCCATGTACCGGAAAGCCAACATCCTTTATATCGAACGGGTGCTCGATCGCTGGCGCCAAAAAGGAATGACGGCCGAAATGATCGAAAAAGGAGAAAGTGATGACAGGCGAAGCGATTCTCAGGGAACTGGACAACTTATTTCCAAACGCGCGCTGTGAGCTGTCGCATCGCAATAACTATGAGATGGCGGTCGCCGTGATTCTTTCGGCACAGACGACGGATGCGTCCGTCAATCGCGTAACGCCGGCGCTCTTTGGGGCTTATCCGACCGTTTTTGATTTGGCGAAAGCGCCCGTGGAGGAAATTGAACGTGCCATCGCTACACTTGGCCTGTATCACAATAAAGCCAAGGCGATTCAGGGGTTTGCCCAAGGTGTCGCGGAGCGGTTTGACGGTCAGGTTCCCGAGGCGATGGAGGATTTGACGTCGCTGCCCGGCGTCGGGCGAAAATGTGCGAACGTAATCCGCAGCGAATGTTTTGCGATTCCTTCCTTTGCCGTCGATACGCATGTTTCGCGCATTGCCAAGCGGTTAAGAATCGCCGATGAAAAGGATTCCGTCCTTACGATCGAGAAGAAACTGATGCGCAAGTTCCCGAAAAGCAGTTGGATCAGCGCGCATCATCATATGATTTTTTTCGGCCGCTATTTATGTCATGCCCGCCGGCCGGAGTGTTGGCGCTGTCCGTTTGTCGCGATCTGTCGTGAAAAAGAAATGATAAAAGCAAGTCATTTCGCTCATCATAAAACCCCGGCCTGAATGGAATGACCGAGGTTATTTTTAACGTGGCGTCGGTGTGGGGGAAGGCGACGGTGCGGGCGAGGGAGCCCCGCTTTCTTTTGGCGGCGTGCGGAAGGTGACGCAGACTTCATTCGAGCCTCCGCCGGCATTTTCATATGCATAATAACCGCAGGCTTCCGTATCGGTATCGGCATCTAGTGTGACGGCCTGCGTGCTGTCGGCGGTTTCACTGCTCAATTCGGCTTTGACTTCGCCGTTTTGTTTTAAGCGAACCCGATAACGCAGCGGGCCGAATACCCAGCTCCATGAGAAGAGCCTGCTCCCGTAAGCTTCGACGATGACATTCCCGTTATCGTCGTAGAGCGAAATATCCATCGTGTCGCCTTCGGCATTCATCGCTTCGGCATGCGGATAAGGCGTCCAGGAAAGGGTGACGGTTCCGTCCCGATTCGCTCCGGCCTGGAAACCGGCGAGACTGTCGACCTGCGGCGCGTCCGGGTCGGCCAACTGTGCGCGATCGCTTTTGATCAGACCGGTTGTCAGCCACTTGGGATCCATTCCCTCAACGGGAGCCGCATAAGGGAATGTTCCCAGAATATGCGTGATATCCGCCACATTATCCGGCCGCTTCAGATCTTGGGGATTTCCGCTGGCTTCGGCACATGCGTCCATGACAAGCGAAACGATGTGTCCGGGAATATTGAGCAGAGACTTGTCCTGCGAGAAGTAAGTGTTGGCGTCTTTGACGCCTTTTTCATAGCCGACCCACGTGCAGATTGTATATTGCGACGTCTGGCCGATCATCCATTTATCTTTGGAAGCGCCTTTGGGAATGTTATATTGCAGCCCTTCCGAGCCCCAGTCGGAAGTGCCGGTCTTGCCGAAAGTCGGATAGTCTCGAATTAAAATCGGTAAATAGTTCTGCATGCCGTAATGGATAGTTTGATATTCCAGCTGGGCGGCAAGATAAGCGGCCTGCGGCGAGAGCACCTGGGCGGCTTCATAAACCGGCTCAATGGGTTCTTTGGAGCCGTTTCGGTATGTGATCCTGCGAATCGTGTGCGGTTGAATGTAATTTCCGCCGTTCATTAAAACCGCATGCGCCGCCATATTTTCAAGCGGCGAGCAGACGAAGGTGGAACCGCCGATGGCGTAGCCGAGATCGAACTGTGAAGCGTCGACTTGTGAAAAATGATAGGCGCCGATATAGTCGCTGACCGTCTGCCACCCGGCGGTATCGATGGCGTCCTGCAGCGCCTGAATCGCCGGCGTATTGAGCGAGGCGGCGATCGCGTAATCCAGTTTCACCTCGCCATAATACTGTCCGTTGGCATTTTTGATAACGACGTCCGTACCGCGATAACGAATCGGCCGATCGGTGACGACGTGATCGGTAGCCCAGCCGAGATATTCAAAAGCGAGTGCATAATCCAGCCACGGTTTGACGGAGGAGCCGGGCTGTTTGTATTGCGCAATGGCGTGATTCAGTAACATGGATCCCCCGCGCCCGTAATTGCGGCCGCCGGCGATCGCCGTGATTTCACCGTTCTGATTGTTTTCCGCGATCGCGCCGATTTCCATCAATTCGTCCGGAAATTGAATACTTTCCTCTTTGCCGGACTGGATGTTGTCCATGACGGTCTGAACCGCCGGGTCCATGGCCGTATAAATGTCCATGGCGACAGAAAGCGGGTCCTGTCCCGTCAGGTTCTGCGCTTCCGTGATGACCGTATCGATATAGGCCTGATATGCATAGGCGTCGCCCATACCCCCGCGCGAAGCGTCACGGGGATCGATCAGCGTATCTTCCACCTTAATTGTTTTAGCCAGATTATATTCTTTGGCGGTGATATAACCGTGACGTCTCATCAGGTAGAGAACCGTATCGCGCCGCGCGGAGGCATGATCGAGAAAGTTGTGCGGATCGTACGTATACGGAGCGTTGATGACCCCCGCCAGCATGGCCGCCTCGGCCAGATTGAGCTCGCCGGCCGATTTTCCATAATAATATTCCGCCGCTTTTTCAATGCCGCGGATATTTCCGGAGCCGCCGAAATTCATTTTATTCAGATACATTTCGAAGATCGCCTTTTTGTTGGATACTTTTTCCAGCTGCTTGGCCAGATCGATCTGCTGTACTTTATAGGCGATGGAACGGGAAGCGGTCTGTCCGGTTTCATCATTTTGAAAATACGTCAGCTTCACCAGCTGCATGGTGAAGGTGGAGCCGCCTGACAATCCGCCCCGCCGCAGGAGCTTGTTTTTCACGTTGTCCAGCGCCGACTTGGTGAAGCGGGGGATATCAAATCCGTCGTGCTCAAAATAACGGCTGTCTTCCACCGCCAGAAAAGCGTCGATCAACGCTTCGCTGATCTGGTTGTAGGTGACATTTTCGCGGAGCTGGGTACCGACGTCGGCAATCTGGTTTCCGTCTTTATCAAAGATATGAGAGCTTTCAAGTGAAAAGAAATCTTCGACGGCCAATTGCGGTTCCGCGTTGATCATGCGAGACAATTGCACGGCGCCGACCCCGGCGACGATCATTTCCAGGATGATGAAAAACAATAAAATAAGCGTCCACAGGTTTTGTTTATTGATGGCGCGGCGACGACGCGCCGGCGCTTTTCTTCGTGTCATCCTTCATTCTCCTTGAAAATATAGTATATCAATTACGGAA
>CAUVBZ010000033.1:0-13743 GCA_963550455.1 uncultured Erysipelotrichaceae bacterium | reverse complement strand
AACGCGATTGGGATGTAGCCAAGTGGTAAGGCAGGGGACTTTGACTCCCTAATGCATGAGTTCGAATCTCATCATCCCAGCCATTGTAAAAGAAAGTGTGCCTTGACTTCGCAGGAAGGACAGGCATTTTTTATAGGATGCAGTATAAAGACACGAGGCCTCGTATTTCAGAATGCGGTTTGAGAATGCTACAATAATCGATATGAGCAGTGAAGCCTATCGAAAAGCAAAACGACTCGGAGAAAAGGCTTGCCGGGAAGCCGCCGCCGGGAAGGAGAATCCGTACCTTCCTTCTTTGGATGCAATGGGTATCCATACGGTATCGACGGAGCATGTCGGGATAACGGAGATACCGCTGGCGCTGGTTGTCGGCACAAAGACCGTCAGCCGCCAGAACGCCTTTGCCGTAAACTATATGCCGCTGTTGGAAGCGAATTCAGAATTTGCGCATAAATGGGCAAATGTTTATGCCTATCAGGAAGAAAACGGCATCAGCGAACCCATCGTGGTTTATGAATATATGCATCATTTTTATGTACAGGAGGGGAATAAACGCGTCTCCGTATTGAAGTACCTTGGAGCGCCGTCCATTGAAGCGGATGTCACCCGGATTATGCCGACGGATTTTACAGGCGAGGCGGGTCAGCGCTATCAGGAGTTTTTACAGTTTTTCCATGTTTGCCCCGTTTATGAAATTATCTTTTCTCATATCGGCGATTATCGAGAATTTGCCGAATTTCTGGGTCAATCCTTCAATGAAAAATGGCCGCTCGAAACGGTACATCTTGCCGAGGCGGTTTATTATCGCTTTTATAGGGTTTTTCAGCAGATCGGCGGCGACGCCTTTACCCGGATTACGTCCGGCGACGCCTTGCTGGTGTATCTGCGTATTTATTCGCCCGCTTCCGTGATGGATGATCCGCGCGCGCTTCTGGAAGGACGTGTCCGCAAGCTGTGGCCGGCCTTTACGCAGATGGACAATGCGGATACGATGACGATTCAAACGGATCCGATCTTTTTACAAAAGGCGGATCTGTTCGGATTTCTGCGTCCGGGTTATTCGCCTTCACGTCCATTAAAAGCGGCTTTTTTATATGACGGAAAAAATGATCGTGTTCAGGAAGAAGGACGCCTGCTTCTGCAAGAGACATATAAAGAAGCGGTTTTATCTTGGGCATATCCGGGCTGTGCACGAGAAGAACAAGTACAGATCGCTTTGCGGCAGGCGCTCGAGCAAGATGCGGAAGTTCTTTTTACGACTTCCAAAACCATGTACAAAGCGGCGGCGCAGGCGGCCATGGTCTATCCGCACGCAACGGTGCTGAACGCTTCGCTTATGCCTTTTCCCGCCTGCTTGCGGACGTATGCGTGCAGGCTGTATGAAGGAATGTTTTTAATGGGCGCATTGGCGGCGATGCAAAGTGATGCGATCGGGTATGCCGAAAGTATCACGGGATATGGCGAAGCGGCAAACGTCAATGCCTTTACCCTTGGCGCACAGTATGTCAATCCGCATGCACAGGTATGGCTTTCCCGCCGGGAAGCGGTTGTACTGCAGGCGAAAGAAAATGGTTTTTGTCTGACAAATAGTGCGGGAGAGCGTATCGGATCGATCGCTCTTTCCATGGATTGGGGACAATATGACCGCCTGCTGACCGCGCTGTTTTTAGACGGCCGCAATATCGGAGAATCGAAAGCCGTGCAATATTGGTATGGCATGCGCTCCGGCGTCGTGAAATTACATGCCGAGAAGACTTGGCTAAAATCCGTCGACGACCTCTATCAGAAAGCGCTGGCGGGGAAGTTGAAGCCGTTTGGCGAAATGGATGACGCACAGATTGTCCGGATGCGCGAGCTCGTTTCCGGAGTGGGAGTTAAATAAGATGCGGATATTGGCGATTGCCGATCGGGTGGAAAATAAGCTGTATGAACAATACGCGCCGTCATTCACGAACGGTATCGATTTGATGATTGCCTGCGGCGATCTGCCGCAGACGTACCTGGAGTTTTTAACGACGGTTGTCAATAAGCCGCTTTATTATGTTCATGGTAATCATGATTCGTCTTATGTGGCTAATCCGCCGGAAGGCTGTATTTCACTGGAAGATCAGGTCGTGAAAATCGGCAGTCTGCGTATTGCGGGTTTAGGCGGCTCGATGCGCTATCGCAAAGGGCCTTATCAATATACGGAGCGAGAAATGGCCGGGCGTGTGCGGCGGCTTGCAAAAGCGATACGGCAGGCGGGCGGCGTGGATATTCTGGTTACGCATGCCCCGTTGCAGGGGTTTGGCGATTTGCCGGATCAGGCGCATCAAGGCTTTGCGTGCCTGCACGAGTTGGCGTCGCGGTATCGGCCGCAATATATTCTGCATGGTCATGTTCATCCGGAATATACGTTCGGTTTTACGCGTCGGACGCTGTACGAGCCCGGCGTCACCATCGTGAATTGTGCCGGATCGGTTTATATTGAAATAGAGGAAGGGACATATGGCATGCATGTCGAGGCGGAAAGAAAGCGCCCATTTCCATGGATACATCGTCAAAAAGGATAAGAAAATATACAATTCAGGAGATCGTGCAAGCCTGCTATAATTTGCATAGATGAGGAAAAATATATGACAGAAGAAATGGAACCCATTTTTATTACGGGGCACCAGCATCCGGATACCGACTCGGTCGTTTCCGCAATTGCGTATGCTTTTTTTAAGCGCGCCAAGGGTATTAAGGCCGTTCCGTGCCGCCTGGGTCCTTTAAACAATGAAACGAGTTATCTTTTAAAGCGCTTCGGATTTGAAACGCCGATTTTGCTGGAAGACGCCCGGAAGCAGATTCGGGATATAGCCATTGACTCTCCGGAATTTATTACGCCGGAAACAACGGTATTTGAAACGATCCACCGGATGCACGAGCATGATCGGGCGTCCTTTGCGGTGCTGAATCCGGACCATACCATCGCCGGTTTTGTTTCAAAGAGCGACCTGGCCAATATTGGACTTGGCGACACGGCGGCGGAAATTGAGTTGCTGCAAAAAACCAGCATCAGTCATATTGCCGAAGCGATCAACGGAACCGTGATCTATGAAGATCAGGAAATCCATATGAACGGAAAGGTCTCAATTATTGCGCTGAGCAAAGATCGGACCAGCAATTATGACGTGCAGGATCGCATCGTGATCGTCGGCGACGATCCGGATTCACAGCTGGATCTGATTCGACGCGGCGCGGGCCTTCTGATTGTGGTCTGGTGCCGGGAAATACGCGCGGATGTATTGGCGGCGGCGAAAACCTGCCATGTTCCGATCATCCGGTCGGGGCATGGCTCCATGAATACGTCGCGTTATCTTTACCTGGCTCCGCCGGTCAAACTGATTATGCGGAAGCCGACCGTCTTTCATGATACGGAATTGTTGGAAGATGCGGCGCAGTCCATGATGAAGACACGCTTCCGCAATTATCCGGTTGTGGATAAGGACGAAAAACTGACAGGATACCTGAATCGTTTCCATATTGCAAATTATCGAAATAAGAAAATCATTCTGGTTGATCATAACGAATTTGCGCAGTCGGTACGGGCGGTTGAAAAAGCGCAGATTCTGGAAGTTGTCGACCATCATCGGATCAATGACTTTGCGACCAGCCAGCCGGTTTCGTTTAGAAATGAGATCGTCGGCTCGACAGCGACCATCATCACAACGATGTTTCGGGAAAATCAGATTCCGATTCCGCAGAATCTGGCGGGGCTGCTTCTGGGAGCGGTCATTTCGGACACCCTGCTGTTTCAGTCGCCGACAACGACGCCGAAAGACCGGGATGTGGCAAATATTCTGGGCGCGCTGGCCGATCTGGATGTGGAGACGTTCGGCAAGGAAATGTTTACGGCAACCGCTTCGGCGCCGGGACAGTCCATCCGTGAAATGATCGTGCAGGATATCAAATACTATAATATCAACGGCGCCCGTGCGATGATCGCTCAGGTTATGGTCGGCTCGGCCATGGAAATGAAAAACCGCTCCAGTGAGATTATGGAGGACTGCAGCGAACTGACGCGGAAGAAAGAGCTGGATCTTCTGGTGGTGGCCTTTACGTCGATTGCGGAACACGGCTCCATCTTTTATATGACCGGGGAAAAAGCTTCCCGAGCGTTGAATGCGTTTCCGAATAAAGATGGTGAGGAAAATTCGTTTCAGGAAGGTGTCTTTTCGCGGAAAAGTCAGATTTTGCCGCGGATTACAGATGCGTTGATAAAATAAGAACAAGGCTGACCGGCGATGCATATCCGCCGGTCTTTTGTGTATACTGGGGGGCAGCGGTGCATGGATATGCACAGATAAGAGGTGATCATGAAAGTATTGGTATATGGTTCTCTGAATTTTGACAAGGTCTATCAGATGGAACATTTTATCGCCCCGAAAGAAACACAGTCTTCCATCGGCTATCATGTCGGTCTTGGCGGGAAAGGATTGAATCAGGCGATTGCGTTGGCCAAAGCCGGCTGCGCGGTCTATTTTGCCGGCAAGATCGGTGCTGACGGACAGCCGTTTCAGGATATTCTGAAAGAATATGGCGTCGATACAACATATCTGAAAAAGGACGATACGGAAGTGAGCGGACACGCAATCATTCAGGTATGCCATGCGGAAAATTGCATTATTCTTCACGGCGGCGCAAATCAGGCGATCACAGAGGAAGACGTTGACGCGACGCTGGCACATTTTTCAAAGGGCGACGTGCTTGTTCTGCAAAATGAAATCAGTTCGCTTCCGTATCTGATTCAGAAGGCGCATGAGCGGGGAATGATCATTCTTTTTAATACGGCTCCGATGAATGAAAAAGTATTTGCCTGTCCGCTCGATCTGGTCGATATCTTCATCGTGAATGAAGTTGAAGCGCAAGCGCTGGCCAAAACCGAAGAAATGTCGTATGATGCGATTCTGGCGGCCTTAAGAGAAGCTTATCCGGATAAAAAGATCGTCATGACCGTCGGGAAAGACGGCAGTTATTATGCGGATTCAAGCGGAGCTTGCCATGTGGAGGCGGACGCTGTAAAGGCAATCGACACGACCGCCGCCGGAGATACGTTTATCGGTTATTTTGTGCGATGGCTATTTGACGGGAACGATGTGGAAAGCTGTCTGAGGGCGGCAAGCAAGGCGGCCGGGATCGCGGTGCAAAGAGCAGGCGCCGCCCGCTCGATTCCGATGCTGGATGAGGTGCGCGCCATTTTGTAGGAAGGATTGGAAACAATGGAAAAGAAAAACGACATGAGCATGGTGATACGGTATGTCTGGTTTACCGTTTCCTGCATTATTTTGGGAGCCGGCATAGCATTATGTGATCATGCAATGTTCGGAACGGATTCCTTTTCCGTATTTGTCAAAGGCCTGAGTATAACGGCACATATTTCGATGAGCCTGTCCAATGCGCTGTTATGCGGCGCACAGATTCTGTTTGCATGGTTTATGGACCGCAAGGACGTTACGTGGGCGACGGTGATCTCTCTGTTTGCAAGTTCCCTGGGCATCTGGCTGTTTGATTCTTTTTTGCCGGTAAACGGTTCCATGACGGTACGTGTCGTCCTGCTGGCGGTCGGCATTGTGGTATATACGTTCGGCGTGGCGATGAGTCAGTATCCCAAGTGCGGTTATACAACGTACGACTGCTTTATTTTTTCACTGCAGCGCATTTTCCACACCGAGCATTATCATACGCTGCGCTGGGCTGCGGACGGCGGTAATCTGTTGATGGGATGGCTGCTGGGCGGCCGGGTCGGCATATGCACGATTTTGTTACTGATCGGCGCGGGCAAGATGGTCGAGATTTGGCTGCGTGGCGCGCAGGCAAAATTCGGCTTGGTTGAATATATCTGAAGAGCGGAATCTGACATCGGGCACAAACGAAAACCCGGCGAACTGCATGGACAGTCCGCCGGGAAATTTGGCTTTTAGAAAATACCGGCCGCGGCCGTTATACAGCCGAATACAACCAGCCAGATAAGAATGGTTGTCGGGCGAATTTTTTTATTGAGAAGAGCGTACATAATTCCAAATGTGCATAGCGGCAGGAAACAGGGCATGATCTGATCAAAGTAGCTTTGTACCTGTGTTTCCATACCGTGAATATTGATGGTGAGCAATGTCGATACGGATATCTGCTGGGCGATCATTGAGCCGATGACCAGCAGGCCGAGAATACCGGCTGCAGATGTAATGCGTTCCACCAATCCGCTTTTCTGTGCCGACATGAAGAACTTGGTTCCGGAGCGATATCCAGCCCGCAGACCATAATGGCGAAGTATAAAATGGAGCGCATGAAAATCTGGCGAAATTTTTTATCGATTTTTTCATATAATCATAACTGCTCTTAAGGGGCGGTTATGGAAGAGCGGCTTTTCCTATTTTTCCTTGCCGATTTTTTGATTTGCTCATGATAAAAATAATTGACGATGACCGGCGGCGCATGAAAGTCCCTCGTCATGCTGTCGTCATTCGTCACATAGGCAAGTCCGTTTTCAGCGGCATAAGCCTTCAGATCTTCATCAAGCGCAAACCAGTACCGGCGGCTTTTATGATCATAGATTTCCCGATACAACGGTAAAAGATGCGGATATTTTTCCTGTATGTATTTCATAATGACGGCCTTATAACCTCCGCGCAGATTAAGGTTTTCCAGCCAGATCAGATTGCATTGCGATTTTACCGCTTGAATAATCGCTTTTATATCCGTAATTCCCGGGAAGATCGGCGATATAAAACAGGTCGTTCGCACGCCCGCTTGATAAAAGGTTTTCATCGCCTCAAGACGCCGTTTGATCGAAACGGCATTATCCATGTCTTTCCGGAAGCTTTCGTCCAGCGTATTGATCGACCAGGAAATGCGGGCGTTCGGAAACGTCCTGATCAAATCCAGATCACGTAACGGCAGGTCGGATTTTGTGGCGATGCTCAATTTCACGCCGCTGCCCTTGAACTGTTCAAGCAAAGCTCGCGTGCGCTTATACCGTTCTTCCTGCGGATTGTAGGGATCCGTTACCGAAGCGATAAACAATTCTTTTCCCTTATATTTTTCGGGAGCCGGAATGACGTCCCAATACTTGATGTCCAAAAAAGAGCCCCACGGTTCCGTATGCCCCGTAAAGCGTTTCATAAAGGACGCATAACAATATTTGCACGCGTGCGTACATCCGACATAAGGATTTACGGAATATTCAGCGACGGGCAGATTGGATTTTGTAAGGATGTTTTTTACGTGAATTGCGTGAATTGTCGGTTCCATCATGTCTTTGTCCTTTGGCAGGCAGGTTTCAATCGTGTGATGCGGATACCTTATCGGTCAGCTGTCGTGCATATGCATGGGCCCGCCGGATTGCGTCGGCAAGCGAGCCTTCCTGATCATAGCCGACGATATCCATGCCGTCGGCGTCGATCATGTGGAAATTCAAAATGCCGAAGAAACGGCACAAGGCTTTCAGATAGGGCGAAGCCTGCTCATCTTCATGCGCATGATAAATTCCGCCGCGCGTAGTCAGGAAAAGAAGTTCTTCTGCCCTGCATATACCCGTCAACCCATTCTCGCCGGAGCGAAACGTGATACCGTCCACGCTGACATTTTCGATATAAATCTTTAATAAAGCGGGAAAGCTGAGATCATAGAAAGGCGCCGCCATGACAATATGATCGGCTTTTGCAAACTGATGGGCAAGATGAAAGCGTGGATGCTGCAGGTTGTGATTTTGCAACAGCTGCTGCCGTTCTTCAAAAAAGGAACCGTTTAAAGGCTGCGGCGGCATGGTGCAAAGATCGACCCGCTCCACGTTATAGCCCGATAAATGCGCCAGGAAAGCCTGCAGGATTTTACGCGTGCGGGATTCTTCCTGACGGATACAACAATCGACGACCAGCACGGTTTTCATGCGGCTTGTCCTTTAAAACGATAAAGCGCTTCCAGAGCGACATGAATTTCACGCCGTTCGCCTTGCGCGCAGGCCTTTGCCCCGTCCACATAGCCGGCGATGGCGTCCGCCGTATCCTGGCCGTAAGTGACGACGTTGTTTAAGATCGACGCGGTTGCAATATGGCGGAGACGTCCGACGGTAAATAAAGCGGCCGATTCCATGTCCGACCCCAGGACGCCCAGTTTACTCCAGCCGGCCTCAATGGCGTCATTCTGATCGATATAAAAGCTTTCGTGGCTATGGACAATGCCCGTATGATGCGGCCATTTTTCCTCCCGCGCAATGTGGATACAATGCTGTAACAGAGCGTTGTCCGGTACGGCCGGATAGGCGATATCCACATAAGCTTTGGAAGTGCCTTCATCGCGAATCGCGCCACAGGCGAAAATCAGATCGCCGAGATTGATGAAGGACTGCAGAGCGCCGCAGGAACCGATGCGGATCATGGCGTCCACGCCGATCGCATGCAGCTCTTCAATGGCGATGGCGGCGGAACTGCCGCCGATACCGGTCGAGACGGCAAGTACCGGCATTCCTTTATAAAAGCCTTTTAAGGAGCGGAATTCGCGGTTGAAAGCAAGCTCCTGAACGGCTTCCAGCTGCTCAACGATGTGATTCAGCCGAGCCGGGTCGCCGGGCAGAAGCGCGCAGGTTGCATGGACGGTTTCGTCGAGTTGAATATGCGGTTGTTTCATAGGGTTATCCTTTCATCTGTTTGTAAAGCTGTTCTTTGACTTTTCGCGGGGCGAAGGCGGCATCGATGGCATAGAGACTCATCTGCCGCAGTTCGTCGTCGGTAAAGTGCATTTCGTTTCGGCAATGTTCATATTCATCGTCCAGCGTCGTATGCGCCAGCGTCATATTGTCGGTGTTGATGGTGACCGGCACGCCCATTTTAAACAATGCGCGGACGGGGTGTTCTTCATAGGAAGGAACGGTCATGCACTGAACGTTGCTGGTGGGACATATTTCCAGCGTGATTTTGTGCTCTTTTGCATATCGACAAAGCGTCTCATCGGCAAGGATATGATGCCCGTGACCGATACGGGTGACACCGAAATGAATTGCGTCCCGCACCGTATCCGCCGGCTGACTGTCGCCGGCATGGCATGTCATCGGCAGATGCAGAGAACGCGCTTTGGCAAACAGCGGCGCAAAGTCGGATAATGGAACGATTCCTTCGGCCCCGGCAAGATCGACGGCGACAACGCCTTTGCCGATGTATTTGGCACAAAGCTCGACGGTTTCCATATTGGCCTGACGGTTGACTTCTTCAGGGCCGACGGACATCATGCAGGTGATGATTCCGACGGGAATGGTATGCGGGCTTTTTAGACCATTCAGAACGGCCTGCAAGGCCTGTTCCTGACTAAGGCCGCGACGGGTGTGCAGCTGGGGAGCAAAGCGGATTTCCGCATAGGATAAACCCTGTTTCTCCAAATCGGCGATCAGTTCTTCCGTAATGCGGGTGATGGCTTCCTGATCCTGCATGACGGCCAGCGGATAGGTAAACATGTTCAGATATTCATTGACGGAGCGCGCTTCGGCATGCCGATAAATCCACGCGTCAAAATCTTCGGGCGTGGCGGCCGGAAGGGAAATGCCGCGTTCCCCGGCCAGCTCCCACAAAGTCTGCAGGCGAAAAGAACCGTCCAAATGAAGATGCAGATCGATTTTTGGAAAATGATTTTCAGTCATAATGGTCGTTTCCTTTTCTTGAGCATAAACGGTTTTATGCCGCTTCGTCAACTATACGTGCATGGACAAATATATTGACATCGAACGTTGGTGTTGTATTATATTGAGTAGTGATGAAAGCGCTAACAAATCTATTCTGGAGGGTTCGCTCAGCGCATGAAATCGCGTGAAAAAACAAGGAGATCATTTAAAAGGAGAAGGTCATGAAAAAGATTTTGACAACGCTTTTAGCGGCTGCGCTTCTGGCAGGGTGCGGCGGCATGGCGGCGAATCCGCAAGCTTCCGCCGCAGGTACGGCCGGAGCGCAGACGGGTAAAGTGTACAACGTCGCTTATCTGGTAAACGGAAATCTCGGCGATAAGTCTTTCTTCGATTCGGCGGAAGCGGGTTTGGAAAAATTGCGCGACGACGGCCGCATCAATCTGAAGACCATCGAAATGGGCGGCACGGATAAAGATAAGCCGACCTGGCTTTCCACGCTGTATGAAGTGTCGGATTCGGGCGAATATGATCTGATCATCTGCGGTACGTATCAGATGCCGGATTACCTGAAAGAGGTTGCGGATAAGAATCCTGATCAGCATTATCTGATTTTCGATGACAATACCTATGCGGGTGAAAGCAAGAATGTTGTAAACATCACCTATAAACAAAATGAGTTGGGCTACATCGTCGGTACGCTTGCGGCTTTGCAGACGCAGGATACATCGCTGACCAATATCAATCCGGAAAAGGTTCTGGGTTTCATCGGCGGTATTGACAGCCCGGTTATCAATGATTTCCTTTATGGTTTCATCACCGGCGCACAGGCGGTCGATCCGGAAATCAAGATTGATACGCGTTATACCAATTCGTATGTCGATACGGCGGCGGCGAAGGAATATGCACTGTCCATGATCAACGACAACAAGGCGGACATCATCTGGGGTGTTGCCGGAAATGCCGGAAACGGCGCGGTCGAAGCGGCTCTTGAAAACGGCGGCGCATGGTTTATCGGCGTCGATTCCGATCAGGAGCAGACGCTTTCACCGGATCTTGCGGAAATCACGTTGACGTCGGGACTCAAAAATATTGGAAATTCCTTGATCTGGTTCGTCGATCAGATGGATGCGGGTAATGAATACTGGGGCACGGAAATTTCACTCGGTCTCAAAGAAGACGGCGTCGGTATCGTAACGGACAAGAACTATGCAAAATATGTTCCCGAGGATATTCAGGCTAAAGTTTCCGAAGCGATCGAAAGCGTCAAGTCCGGCGCGATTGAAGTTCCGACCGCATTGACGGAAGAAGGAAATACGGCGGTAACCGATCTGCGTGAATCGGTTCGCCCGTAATTGCATAAGACGGCAAATGGCATAACCAACAACATCCAGAAAACACAAAGGAGGCTGGTGCCTCCTTTGTTTCTTAGATATAAGCGGCAAGCATCAATATTGAGTAAAGACGGTGCAGAAAAGTAAAAGGAGTTTATACGTATGAGCGAAACATACGCCGTACAAATGAAAGGCATAACCAAGGTGTATCCGAACGGATGCGCGGCCAATCAGGATGTGGATTTCAATGTGCGAAAAGGAGAAATCCATGCGCTGATGGGCGAAAACGGAGCCGGGAAAAGCACATTGATGAAAATGCTTTTCGGCTTGGAACAGCCGACGGAAGGGGATGTTCTGATCAATGGCGAAAAAGTGAATCTGACGTCGCCCAGCGTCGCCATCGCCAAGGGCGTCGGCATGGTACATCAGCACTTTATGCTGGTGCCCAGTCTTTCGGTTGCGGAGAATATTGTTCTGGGCATGGTTCCGACCAGAGGCATGTTCATCGATCATAAAAAAGCGGTCGCCATTACGGAGGAATATTCGAGTCGTTTTAATCTGAAAGTGGATGCGACGGCCCGTGTGGCCGATATTCCGGTCGGTATGAAGCAGAAGGTGGAGATTTTGAAGGCTCTGGTACGGGGCGCCAACATTTTGATTCTGGACGAACCGACGGCGGTTCTGACCGCCCAGGAAACGGCCGAGCTGTTCGAACAGCTTCTGGTTTTGAAAAAGCAGGGCTTCACGATTATATTCATCTCCCATAAATTAAATGAAATCATGGAAATTACCGATCGGATGACAATTTTGCGCGGCGGTAAAAGCATGGGCGTCTATGATACGGACAAGCAGGATCCATCTTCCATTTCCCGTCTGATGGTCGGCCGGGATGTCGTATTGAAAATTGAAAAACCGACGGTTCAGCCGGGCGAAGAAGTTCTGCGCGTACGCGATCTGGAATACGTCAACGAATGGAATAAGAAAATGCTGGACAAGGTTTCCTTTTCGGTCCGCAAGGGAGAAATTCTGGGCGTAGCCGGCGTTGAGGGAAACGGGCAGAAAGAACTGGTCGATATGCTGTACAGCCTGAACACGCCGAATGCCGGTTCCATGCAGGTGAACGGCGTGTCGATTTTGGGTATGAATCAGCACCGGCTTCGTCAGCAGCATATTTCCTTAATACCGGAAGATCGCATGCTGTATGGAATCGCCGCTTCCGCAAGCGTGGAAGAAAATTTACTTTCCGACCGGGTCGGCGATGCAAAGTACAACCGCCGAGGCCTGTTCGACATGAAAGCCATGCACGCGGAGGCCGACCGCCTGATCAAGGATTATACGGTGCTGTGCAAAGATCGTAACACCACGGTGCAAAGTCTTTCCGGCGGCAATATTCAGAAGGTTGTCGTGGCGCGCGAATTTTCAAATGAACCGTGCCTGATCATTGCGGATCAGCCGACCCGCGGCATCGATGTCGGCGCGACGTCCTTTATTCGTCGCAAATTGGTCGAACTGAGCCGTTCGGGGATCGCCGTTTTATTGATCTCCGCCGATCTCAATGAGGTCATGGAATTGAGCGACAGTCTGATCGTCATGTACGGCGGCCAGATTACGGCGTATTTTGACGACACCTCCAAGCTGACCGATGAAATGATGGGTCAGTATATGCTGGGCGTAAAGAAACAGACGCCGGAAGAAATTCGGAGGGCTTGTCATGAATAAGAAGAGAGCGTTTCTTTTTTCGCTGGTGCGGAACGTCTGCGCGATCGGGATCGCCTTACTGATCGCCTTCGTATTGATCGTACTGGGTACGGAAGGCACGTCGCTGGGCGCGCGGATCGGCGAAGCGGTACATTCCCTGCGCTATATGTTGATCTCGCCGCTTTTCAAAGGCAACGGTTCGTTCAGCGCAAAGAGCTTTACCGATATCCTTGCAAGCATGATTCCGATCATGTTTACAGGCCTTGCGACATGTGTCATGTTTTCAGCCAAGCAGTTTAACCTGGGCGGCGAAGGCGGCATCATGCTGGGCGCTTTTGTCACCTCGATGGTGGCGATCTATGCACCGCTGCCGCCGATTCTTCTGCCGATCGTCGCCATTTTGGCGGGCGCTCTGGCAACCGGGCTTCTGCTGTATATTCCGGCGGTTTTGAAAGCGAAGCTGAACGTATCGGAAATGGTCAACTCGCTGATGCTCAATTATGTCGTGCAATTTATCATTCTTTATCTGATGAACACCTATCTGGCCGACAAAAACAAGGGGCAGATTCAATCGTATCCGTTTCGTGAAGGGGCGGCGCTGCCGCAGCTGGTCGACAACGGGTCGAAATTATCCTGGGGCTTTATCATCGCGATTCTGGTCACCGTTCTGATCTGGTACTTCATGTATCGGACCAAGTGGGGTTATGGTATCCGCATGATCGGTATCAACGAGCAGTTTTCCCGCTACTCCGGCCTGAATGTCGCCGGCGTCATCATCATGGCGCAGGTTTTGGGCGGAGTTTTAGCCGGTATGGGCGGCGGCATCGAAATCCTGGGTCGTTATACGGCCTATGACTGGATGGCTCTTCCGGGTTATGGCTGGACCGGTTTTACGGTTGCGATTCTGGCCGGAAACAATCCGGCGTATGTTCCGTTTGCGGCATTCTTTATGTCGTATCTGGCAAAGGGCTGTTCCTTAATGTCCACCTATTCAGCCGTTCCGGCGCAGCTGATCGATATTTTGCAGGCGGTGATCTTCCTGTTCTTTGCGGCCGAACAATTTATGGCGCACTATCGGCAAAG
>CAUVBZ010000032.1:0-13934 GCA_963550455.1 uncultured Erysipelotrichaceae bacterium | reverse complement strand
CGTACTTTCCGATGGCTGGACAGGCGGGTGTCCGCCACAGCCGCTCATCATCAGTGCTAATATGATTATCAATATTTTTTTCATTTCCAATACACCTTAATTTGATTGATTGTATAATATGCCGGTATTTTCATAACTCCTTTTCCCTTACATCCGGATCGACCGGTAAATCTTTAGCGTGCATCGTCATCGTGCTATCGCAAATCAATCCTTCCTCTTCGCCTTCTCCTCCTGTTTCTCTCAATTTTTTTAGAATGATCCCGCATACACGTAACAATACTTCTATCTTTTTTATAGCAGGGTTTACGCATAATTGAAAGGGCTTATGTTTTGAACGAAAAGTGCTATAATTTAACAAGATTTTTCATCTGTTATAGCATGCTAAAAGCCGAGCTTATTTGTCAGCCCGGCTTATTTTGAAGCTTCTATTTTAATGCTGGATCAATTACTTGACGTTAGCAAAGCACTTGATTGTACGAACCATCTGCGATGTGTAGGAGCTTTCATTATCATACCAGGAAACCGTCTGCACCTCATAGGTGTCTTCATCCAGCTTGAGAACCATGGTCTGCGTCGCATCAAAGATAGAGCCATGTGTTTCATCAACGATATCGCTGGAAACAATCTCCTCCGTGTTGTATCCGAAGGATTCAGATTCCGCCGCCTTCATCGCCGCATTTACCTTTTCAGCCGTCAGATCATGTGCCTTGACAACCGAGAACAACAGCGTTGTCGAACCGGTCGGAACCGGAACGCGCTGTGCCGCGCCGATCAGTTTACCGTCAAGCTCCGGCAGAACAAGACCGATCGCCTTCGCAGCGCCGGAAGAAGCCGGAACGATATTGCAAGCGCCCGCTCTCGAACGACGCAGATTACCCTTTCTCTGCGGTCCGTCCAAAATCATCTGATCACCCGTATAGGCGTGAACCGTGCACATGATGCCGCCCTGAATCGGGAAGCTGTCATTCAACGCTTTCGCCATCGGCGCCAGGCAGTTCGTCGTGCAGGAAGCCGCCGAGATAATCTGATCTTCAGCCGTCAGCTTATCTTCATTGACACTGTAAACAATCGTCTTGAGATCTTTTCCGGCCGGCGCGGAAATAACAACCTTCTTCGCTCCCGCTTTAATATGCGCCATCGATTTTTCCTTGGAGGTGTAAAAACCCGTGCACTCCAGGACAACATCGACATTCAAAGCACCCCACGGCGCATTCGCCGCATCCTTTTCCGCATAAATCTTGATATCCTTGCCGTCAACCGTCAAAATACCGCTTTCATCATTCGCGGCGATCGCATGATTCCACTTTCCATGCGTGGTATCATGTTTCAGCAGATACGCCAGCATCGAAGGTGTTGTCAGATCGTTGATGGCAACAACTTCATACCCCTCGGAAACGAACATCTGTCTGAACGCAAGACGACCGATACGACCAAATCCGTTAATCGCAACTCTTACATCTGTCATGGCATGACCTCCTCTATGTTGCATGTACATTATACGGCAACGACGAGGTGCATTCAATCCATGTCACCTCATGAAAAGGCTTTATTTATCCGCCTTTATGCCATTTTTATGATTTTTTCACAAGTCTTCATCCCTGCAAAATCATCAGTAGCGCTCATTGCAGAACAGCGGCTTGCGGCTCAGGGCATACGCCTCCTGCACCGTTTTGATGCGGGCGTTGAAAAGCCGGCCGAACAGTTCCGCGTCATTTAAACGCGCAAGCATGCTCACCCGCTCCGTCCTCTTCGCCTCCGGGAATAAAACCCCCAGATTCTCCGAAACCGACACATCCAGCTGCACGGTGGCTCTTTCCTGCAGAGCCGCATTCAGCAGTTTGCTCAAAGCCATGGAATCCAGATAAATACACTCCTCGATACAGGCGATCGCCCCTCGCAGCAAGATCACGGCATAGCCGCAAATATGGCCGCCGTCATAATAGGCGACGATCTTCCCGTTACGCGCGGCCGTTTCCCGTTTCAGATTCTCAAAATACCGCAGATTTCTGGCCTTGAAAGCGTTGAAATTTTGAACAAAGCGACTGTACACCTCCATCATGGCCGCCGGGTCCGGCTCATATGCACAACCGAAGTTCGTTATCCGCTTCACGTCCCGACGCGTCAGCGTATACCGCGACCGCCGATAGATCGGCGCAAAGCCGAAGGTCGCATAATACCCGTTTTCTTCCCCGGGCAGTAAGGTGATCAGTTCCTGATGACTGCACGCATCCAATGCAACCTGAAACAACGCATGCATGCGCCCCTGATTCCGATAGGCCGGCAAGGTGGCCGCTCCCGAAAGAACGGACGCCTGAATCATGCGGCCGTTGAAAGCCAGCGCATGCGGCTGACGCATCAGTACCGACACCGCCCTGTTTTCCTCGACGTCGCAATAGGCAAATTCCGAACGGTGGATATAGCGAAAATACGTTTCGATCCAGCGCGGATTCTGATTCGTAAAACACTTCTTCCATATTTCATGGACACTGCTGTCCAAAGCCGCCTGTCCCTGTTCAATCATCTGCCTCTTCACCTCTCTTTTTACTCAAACTTTCCGCTTTTTTAACAAGACTGCGCGTCCTCAGAAAGCCCATGCCGAACACCGCCAAAACCGCCGCTAAGATCAATACCGCCTCAGTGATCGTCATCGCCGTGTGCCTTTCTTACCTTATCGGCCAGTTCCGCAATGCGGACAAACCGATGCTTCAGGCCCGATTTACTGACCCGGACGCCCTCTTCCGTCCACATCTGATCTGCCAGCTCATGCAAAGTGGCGTCCGGATAACGCTTCCGAAACGAAACGACCTCCCGCAGCTTCGTATCCAGCGCCGCCATATCCGTATACGCTTCCAAGACGTGAATGTCCGCAAGCTGACGCGATGAAGCCTGCAGAGACTTCACTTCATTGGCTACGTCGACGTTGTTCAGCCGCTGAATATTATTGGAAAGATCACGTGAAATACGTTCGTTTTCAAACAACAAAAGATGCTGATCGGCGCCGATAACCCGCAGAAAATCCCCGATTTTCTCCGCCGCTTTGACATAGACGATTTGATGGCCGCGCCTTTCCACCGTTCGCGCCTCAATATAAAACTGCGCCATCAAAGCCACCAGAAAATCGGCGTGTGCCGCATTGACACTCTTGATCTCCAGATGATAAGAGCTTGTTTCCGGGCTGTTCACACTGCCGTCCGCCATAAACGCTCCTCGCAGATAGCAGCGCGCCGCGCTCTCCTTAGCCACCAGCGCTTTCAGCGGCTTATCCCGCAACCCGTGCGCACTGTATATTTTCAGATCCCGCAGAATATCCGTAATCGAGCCATAGATGCGCAGAATATAAACGAGATTTTTACGCAGATTCATCTTGCGGCGCACCAGCGGCTCAATCTGAACCGAAGCATAGCTGTCTTTCATCAGCCGATAAATGCAGCGCGATACCGCCGCATTTTCCGTAGCGGCAAGAAGCGACATTTCCTGATTGGAGATACAAAGCGAAGCGGTGGCCTGAATCAAGGCCGAAAGCTGCGCCTTGCGATCTTCCCCCTGCGGGATCAACAGCGCGATCTCCTGCTTCACTTCTTGGGTAAAGGACATATCCCCTCCAACAGCCGCGTCACCGCCGCCTGAATTTTTCGCGGGTCATGCCGAATCAGACCATTTTCAAAGCGCAGTAAAGAACAGGGATAAACCGCATATGCATGTTCCTTCGCCTGCATGTACACCGGAACGCTGCCCTGACTTTCATAACGCCGGATAATCGCTTCCGGAACAGGATCGTCCGCCACGACGACGCCGTCGATTTTAGCCCCGTGATCGATCAGCGCCTGCACGTGATCTTCCATGCTGTAGCCGTCCGTCTCTCCCGGCTGGGTCATGGCGTTGCAAAAATAGATGCGCCGCGCGTGCGTATGCGCCAAAGCCTGCCGGATATCGGGAATAATGACGTTCGGCAAGATCGACGTATAGACGGAGCCGATGCCGTAAATGATCAGATCGGCCTGTGCGATCGCCTCCACCGCCGCCGGCGTGGCCTGCACGGGATAATCATAAAAAACCTGCCGGATATGATTGGAGACACTGGGAATATTCGCTTCTCCCCGCACGATGACGCCGTCGTCCATCCGCGCATACAATTCGATGACCTGGGTCGTGGCCGGAATGATTTTCCCGCGCACGTTCAACACTTTCCCGATCATCGTGACCGCTTCCAGAAAGCTCCCGCACTGCTGGGTCATGGCCGTTAAGATCAAGTTCCCCAGATTATGCCCCTGCACGTCCCGCCCCGTTCCTTCCGGGTCTTCAAAGCGAAAGTTCATGAGCGAATTCATCATGCCCTCTTCCGCTGAAAGGGCGGTCATGACATTGCGGATATCGCCCATGGCCGGAATATGAAACTGCCGCCGCAGACGGCCGGTCGAGCCCCCGTCGTCCGCCACCGTCACGATCGCGCTGATCTCCACATCCGCAATCTCCTTGACGCCGCGGCAGATCATTCCCTGGCCGTGTCCTCCGCCGATAATGACAATCCGCCTCATGCGTGCAGCCACTCTTTCTCATCGCGATGGCTTTTATAGCAATGGTATTTTGTTCCATAACGCATAAAGAGGTAATTCGTGATCGCGACCGAACGATGCTGACCGCCCGTACAGCCGATCGCGACCGTAAAGTGATTTTTCCCCTCTTTTACATACTGCGCGAACGAATAATCCAAAAACGCATCCAGCCGTCTGATAAACTCCTTGGTCTGCGGATGATCCATGACATACCGATACACTTCCTCCTCATCGCCGGAATGGAAGCGCAGCTTTTCCACCCAGAACGGGTTGGGAAGAAAACGCACGTCGATCATCAGATCGGCATCCATCGGCACCCCGTATTTATAGCCGAACGAAACAAAGCTGATCGTAAACGAAGGCACCGTATCCTTGGCGAAATACTGCTGCAGCTGCTTCTTCATCTCCGCCTCGCGCATAAACGAGGTGTCGATGCGGACAAAAGAACGCTCCATCACGTTGGACAGCATCTGCCGTTCTTCGCTGATCGCCTCTTCCAGCGTATTGGCCATGTTGCTCAATAAAAGCGGATGTATGCGGCGCGTCGCTTTATAGCGATGAATGAGTACATTATCCGCCGCTTCCAGAAACAATACCTGCACGTCCATGCCTTCCCCCTTCAGGCCGTGTAGAAAATCCGAAAAGTCACAGGAATTTGTGCTGAGAGCGATATGGCTGTCCCGCGGATCCGTGCTCTCTTCCAGACGCGTCACCAGCGCATGTAAAAGCGACACCGGAAAATTATCGATGATGTGATAGCCCATATCCTCCAGAATACGGGTCGCGCTGGACTTTCCCGCGCCGCTCATACCGCTGACTAAAATGACTTTTTTTACCTTTTCCATCTTTTTCTATTTTAACAAAAAAGACCGCTCTGCGCGGCCTTACAGCGTATAGGTATAATCGAAGTCTTCCCGCTCCAGTTCATCCAGCGGCGCCTTGGGATTTTGCAAAACCCGCCGGGCCTGCCGCAGAATGGCTTCTTCCAGCTCATTGCGCGCCAAACGTCCGTTTCCGGCTTCGGCCGCATACTTCGCCTGTACGGAAGTGAAAAATTCTTCCAGCGGTTTTAGGGCGTCCTCGGCCAGACGGTAACCTCTTTTTTCCGCCAGCAGGCGACAGATGGCCAGCAGTTCCGCCCCCGTATAATCCGGAAAATCGATCGTATTGGGAAACCGCGAACGCAGACCGCTGTTGGCTTCCAGAAATTCGCCCATTTCTTTTTTATAGCCGGCCAGAATGACGATCAGATCGTCGCGATAGTCCTCCATCGCCTTGACGATCGTATCGATCGCTTCCTTGCCGAAACTGTCGTTGTCACCCCGATAGAGCGAATAGGCCTCATCAATAAACAGAACGCCGCCCAGCGCCGATTTTACAACCGACATCGTCAGGGGAGCGGTCTGACCGACATATTGCGCCACCAGATCTTTGCGGGAAACTTCCACCAGCTGGCCCTGACTCAAGGCTCCGATTGCTTTCATGTAACGGGCGACCAGCCGCGCGACCGTCGTCTTGCCGGTTCCCGGATTGCCGGTGAAAATCATGTGCCGCGCCACTTCCGACGCCGCAAGTCCCTTGGAGCGGCGCAGGCGGTTCATCTCGATATGCGCCTGCAGCGAGCGGATATAGCTCTTGACCGGTTTTAGACCGATGATCGCGTCCAGTTCCCGATCGACCGCGGCGATTTCTTCCTGTGACATCTTCGCCCGCAGCAGCGGATGCGTTTCTTCTCCGATCCGTACAGCCGGCTGCTTTTCATCGAGCAGAACGGTTCCCTTTATTTCACCGTTATTCTGCATCGCGATTTCCGAAAGCGAGATATAAAAATCCCGGAGCATATCCTCAATGGCGTTGACGCCCTGACTTTTATCATAATTTTCCACAATCCAGGAAATGACTTCCGGCTCCACCGTCACGTCCATTTTCAGCCGTTCCTTCACCTGCGTCCGCAGTGACTTTACGGCGTTCTCCGTCAAGGCGGCCGCTTCCTCCGTTTGCAGGGCATGAAACGACACCGTATCCAGAATATGGCGGACCACCTGCGCGCCGAACGCATCCTGTACGGCGCCGATGCCCCTGCTCGTTAAAAGAACAAGGTAAAAACCATCCGCGTTCAGCGCATTGACGGCATCCTTCACCAGGCCGGTCTGCGCTTCGACAAGCATGCCCTTGCTAAGCACATAGCGCTTGTTGAGCGGCATCGTCCCCGTCATGATCAAATCGGAAAGCATCCGCAGAAAAGGCGCAAAGCCGCTCTCAAAATTTTCAAGGCAGATCGTCTTCCCGGCTGACGAAAGCGCCTCATAGATATCTTGCAGAAACACCTGCTCCTGCGCTTGCGACGTGTAGCGACTTAAATCAATGCAGGTAGCCTTCGCCGCCGGCAATAATCCTTCTTCATACATCGCTTTACAGACCGCCCGCAAACCGTAATGACGGCCGCTCCCTTTCGGGCCGTTCACCAGAATGACGTTGCGGACGCCCCCGCCCTGACTGCCCATGACATACGGGCGACGATACGCGGAACAAAGCGCTTTGACGGCCTCGTTTTGACCGACCATTTCCCGCTGTACACGCTGTTGGACGGCCGCAAAAGCCCGATCGACATCCGGCGGCTCCGACTTGACTTCCGGAGCGATTCCGTAGTCCTTTTCAATCTCCGCCTGCATCCGCACCATGCTTTCTTCGTCCAGGCCGTTTTCTTTGGAAAGTTCCTGCAGGTCTTTCTGCTGGCGGCTGAGGATTTCCCTGAGCGAAGAAAACGCGCTGTCCGCCGAACGCAGAAGCTGCTCCTTCGTCGATGCGGAAGAGCTTTTCGGAGCCGGTGTTTCATGCAGGTGCAGTTCCACCTCCGCCGCCTCTTTTTTATCCGGTCTGTCCTGTTTGCGATTCAGCGTTTCCTGCAACAGGCGTTTTCTTTCTTCTTCCCGGCTGCTCATCGCGTCTGCTCCGCCGTCTTTTGTTCCTGTTGTTTCTGGAGCATGGCGACGATATCGTTTTCATCGCTCATGCCGTCTTTCCGCAGCATCGCTTCCAACGTGCTCATATCGGCCGCTATATTGCTGGAAGCCGTTTCGGACATCGACGGAATCAGCCGCTCGCGGATGGCCGCATTGATCTGACTGATCGTCCGCTGCAACGTCTCCTCGTTCTTTTTATAGTTCGGATCGGTTTCCACGTGCTGTATCGCCCGGTAGTTTTTCAAGATTTCAACCAGATAGGGCAGATAGGTCTGATACAGCTTCGTCAATTTGCCGGCGCTGTCCGGAAACTGCTCCTCCAGATCGCCCAGCTGTTTGAGCAGGCCGATCATTTCAAACATGGAATTGCTGATATTCTCGTTGGGAATCTCATTGTTCAGATCATTGATGACACTGCGAAAATACGCGGCGTTACGTACCGGCCGGGCCTTTTCCGGCTTCGCTTTTTGAGCCGGGGCTTTGGTGAAATCCGCATCTACGATCGGCCCCTGCGCCGTATCGGTATGCAGACGGGCCATCTTCAAAAGCGTATCAAAAAGAACGTTGTACAGATCGCCGTTTCCTTGCCGAAACTGCCCCATGGAGGCGTAGGTGCGGCCCTGATAACGCACCCGCAGCATTTCAAACGTGCGGTACTGTACGCCGTCATTCAACAGCGTGACCATTTTGCCGTTCAGATCAATTTCAATCGCCTGCGCGCCGTTTTTAAAACGATGCGCCATATAGGCGTTCACGCGTGCTTTCTGCTCTTGTGAATGCAGTGTGTCGGCCTGAAAAGCGACGCCGCTTTCCGCATTGGACGAATAGCTTGTGCGGCCATAGGAATAGTCCTGCTGACCGCGGCTGTTTTTCAACAGTAAATTCAGTGCGACCAAAGCCAGAATAAAAACCATGAGGAGCACGGCCCACCGAAACTCGGAGCCGCTCCCGAAAAACCATATGAAAACTAAAAATATCCAGAGAAACCCGCTGTTTCCTTTACGACCTCGCATCAACGTACCTCATACCTTCGCATTATAGCATAGCCGGCCCCCGGCAATACTGTAACCGCCC
The DNA here is from genome assembly GCA_963550455.1 of uncultured Erysipelotrichaceae bacterium. GTDB lineage: Bacteria > Bacillota_I > Bacilli_A > Erysipelotrichales > Erysipelotrichaceae > Bulleidia. The sequence continues at coordinate 5,344 of CAUVBZ010000032.1, read as the reverse complement.
TAAAAATAAAGAACTCCGCCGACTGTTTTTCGCATCATTGCCGCTACCATTTCCGCACCGCCGAAAAGGCATGACCCGTGCTATGATCTTCCTATGAGAACTGTGATCTGCCCCTCCTACTTAAAAGCCGCTCTCTATCACGAGCTGGCGAAAGAAAACGGCTTTGTGACAGACGTTTCCATCCAAAGCCTGCCGACTTTTTTCAATCTTTCCAAACCGGAAAACGCCGTCCTGCTTTTACAAAGCAAGCACGTCCTGCAGGCGCACGCCGAACGGTTCCCGATCTATGGCGCCATGTTTTCCTATACGACATTCATGCAGGAGCTTCTTTCCTTCGCCAAGACCTGCGCCCTGTTCAATATTACAGGCCGACAGTTGCCGACACGCACGGCGATGGAAAACGAACTGCGCGCCATTTTGGAGCTTTTACAGCCCTTCACCGCATACGAGCAGACGCTCTTTCAAAAACAGGAAAAAATCAAGGCGGATATCCGCGCCGTCCCCGATCTTTCCATCTACACGGGTTTTGAAAAAAACAACTTCCTGTATCGAATGCAGGAAGATTTAATCAAAGCCGGCGTTCCCGCTTCATCGCCACGTCGAAGGAAGCCCAAAGAGCGCCTGCTTCGCACCGCGCTCAACCTGCGTCAGGAAGCGGAAGCGGTTGTTCAGGATATATGCAGAGAATCGCGGCGCAGTATCATCGTCCTTTGTTCTTATGCCGAACAGTTTCCCGTTCTGCAGCCGATTCTGGAACGCTACAAAGTTCCATATTCCTGTATCGATGACTGCCGGCAGGTAAAAGCGGGCGCCGTTTTTAACAGCCTGGTCACGTTCGCCCTGCAAAAAGATACCGCTTCTTTTCTGCAGGTGCTGGCACAGGACGGTTTTTCTATTCCCTGCCCCGACGCCGTATACCCATGGCTCTGCAATGTCATGCAGACGCTGAAAATCCCCGAAGCCGAATTATCCGAAGCTATTTTTCCAAAAGAAGCCGGGCGGTACAACGCCCTGCAGAAAAGTGCCCGGGCATACCTGCAGGCCATTCAGCCGGAGCAAAAACAACTGTCGTCTGCCGCTACGCCGCAGGCGATCCTCCTCGTGGCCTATACGCTCTTGACCCGGCATCCCCTGCTTAAGCAGGAGCGGGAACAGGCCGCCGCCCGGACGATTCATTCCTTCCTGCAGGCCGTTCTTCCGGATATCGAGACGGAAGAAGATGTCCGCTTTATCGTCGACTTGCTGTTGTCCGTCTCCTTCGGCAAAGACCGCCGGCAGGGAAATTTTGTGACCGTTACGGATTTAACGCATCCGATCGACGCACAGGAAAAAACCTATGTTCTGAATGCCGACGGCCGCAATTATCCGGGTTTTCCCGGCATGCACGGCCTGTTTGATGAAGACTATGTCGCCGAAATCGACGCCTTTCCCTCTCTGCAGGAACGCCACGACATGTATAGGAAACAACTGGAATGGGTTGAACAAAGCGCTTCGGATCAGCTTTATTATTCTTCCCCGTCCGAAGATTATCAGGGACGGGAGATTCAGCTGGCCTACGCGATCGAATCCACTTTCCCAAAGGGAGCCGTCCAAAAGTGGCCGCTGATTCAAACGACTTCCGTTTCCCTTCCTTCTCATTCCCTGACCCCCGAAACCGCCAAAACCCTTTTTGCGCCGAGCGGCTTTATCACCGGCTCCGTCTCCACGATCGAACGCTGGTTCGCCTGTCCGTATTCCTGGTTCCTGCAGGCCGGCCTGCAGGCGCGTCAAAAAACGATTCCCGGTATGGACACGGCCGCCTTCGGTACCATTCAGCATGCCTTGATGGAACAGGCCGTCAAAACTTTCGGCAAGCATTACGGAGAAGAGGCGGACACACAGCTTCACGCATGGTTACAGCCTTATATGGACGCCCTGATCGCCTTCGCTCCCAACGACGCCGTTTTTATTCAGCACACGATGCGCCATCTGGAACACAATCTCCGCCATACCTTCCGCATGCTCGCGGATTTTGAACGGCACACCTCTTTCACACCGGCGGAAGCGGAAAAGAACTTTCAGGAAGAGATCGTCGACGGCGTACAACTGCGCGGCATCATCGACCGCGTCGATCTTTGTCACGACCTGCTGCGCATCATCGACTATAAAAGCTCCGGCCATTCTTTATCGCAGGCGAAGATCAAAGCCGGGATGCAGTTACAGCTGTTAACGTATCTGCAGATCGCCGAACGCCTTTATGCAAAAAAGGCGGCCGCCGCTTTTTACTGCTCGCTGAAAGAGGAACGCTACCCCATGCCGGCGGCTTCCATGAGCCGCGGCAAGATTCTGGAAACGAAAGAAGAAGAGGCATGGCTTTCCGACAGCTTTCTTGAGCATCGACGGCTGAGCGGATGGAACTTTGACGCCGAACATAAAATTGAACAGGATGACTCCGGCACGCATATCAAGGGCATGCGTGATCAATACGACATGGACGCGATCCGGGCATACATGCAGACGCTGTATACGTATTTCCGCGATCAGGTTCTGACCGGAAATATCTCTCTGCAGCCGACGGAGGGCGCCTGCACATTCTGCGACTATCGCGCCATCTGTCGCTTTCAGGGCAATTATCGACCCGAGAATCCCATTCAGAAAGACGCGGCGGATTTTAAAGTAAACAAAGGAAAGGAGGAGAACTGATGCGCTTCGATAAAGAACAGACGCAGGCGATCGAAACGACCGGCACGAGTATTCTCGTCTCCGCCTCCGCCGGCGCCGGAAAAACCGGGGTGCTGGTGGCAAGGCTGATCAAACGGTGTGTACAGGACCGCATTCCGCTTTCCCGTATTTTAGCCGTAACCTTCACGCAGGCGGCCGCCGGCGAAATGAAGAAGCGCCTCGCCCGTCAACTTCATGAAGAATATGAAGCGGCAGCGGAAGCGGAAAGCCGACAATATCTTGCCGAGCAGTTGATTTTACTGGATACGGCCAACATCACGACAATCGACAGCTATTGTAAAACCGTCATTCAGAAATACTGCAACGTGATCGGTTTAAATCCGGCCATCGCCGATCACGTCTTATCGGAAAGTGAAGTTGAGCGCTACCGTCTGAAAGCCTTTCATCAGGTTGCCACGAAGCTTGCTCTGGATAATCCCGAGCTGTTTCAACAACTGCTTATGTTCAGCTCACCGCGTCCGGAAGATATCCGCTCGCTCTTTGCGCTGTGCGAAACGATCGCCTCGCATGCCGACAGCGCCGTCTATCCCAAGCGCTGGCTGGAAAAGGCGCTGCATGCCGCCGAACCGATCAAACATTTTTCCGACTTTCCAAAAGACGCAATACAGTCTTTCTTTCATTATTTTCAACTGAAACTGGAAACTGTGGAAGCCGATCTGAAGACCATGCTTGCAAATGCGCAGGAAGGAAAGAAGATTAAGCCCGAGCTTCTGCAGGAAAAGGAAATTCTTCTGCACAATTGTCAAAACGCTCTGCGTGAGAAAAACTACAGCCTCTTCTGTCTGTCCCTGGATACGCTGGCAGTCGCCAAAACCGCAGCCGATTCAAACGCCGCCGTTTATTCCAAAGCCCGCCGGCACATGGAAGATGCGATCAGGGAGATGCTTGCCCGCCGTTACGACGAAGCGACGCTGGTGCGGGACAATAACGCCGTCTCGCCGCTGGTGCAGGCGCTGATTCGGCTGGCCGACGCTTATCGCGATCGCTTCATCGCTTTAAAACAGGCGGATGCGTGTATGGATTTCACCGATATGGAGCGTTATGCGCTTCGCATTCTGGACGCCAACAATGGCGAAGTCGCCGCCATTCTGCGCACACGTCTGGATGAAATCATGGTCGATGAATTCCAGGACACAAGCGTCCTTCAAAATGCGATTATCGAGCGCATCGCCCGCAAGGATACGGTTTTTCGCGTCGGCGATATCAAGCAGTCCATCTACCGTTTCCGTCAGGCGAAGCCGGACCTGATGCGCTCGCTGATGCAGAATCCGGACAATCGTTTTATTACCCTGCGGCACAATTATCGCTCGAAGGAATCCATCGTTCGCTTCACCAACAAACTTTTTTCCGCCTGCATGAATGTCGACGGACTGAAAAATCAATATGCCGCTGCCGATCAGGTTACCGTCGGCTCTTCCGCTCAAGAGGAAGAGACGCCCGTACCGGTCATCTTTGCGCAGGTGGAAGCGGAAAAAGACGATACGGAATCCATCTCCAACAAAGAACGCAAAAGCAGCTGGATCGCCCGGACCATTCACGAAGAAATGCGGAACAATCCGCAACTGCGTTTTCGTGATTTCGCGATTTTAATCCGCGGTCATGCGGACAAGACGTTTCTGCGCTCCGCCTTTGACCGCTATGGCATTCCCTATGATATCGACGCGCGCGAAGGCTTTTACCATTCCCGCATGGCGCAGACCATCCGCAGTTTCGTGCATGCCGTTCTGGATTTTGAGGACAATATTTCTCTGGCGGCGGTTTTGACTTCCGCCATGTATAACCTGACCGACGAGGAGCTGGCTCTTTTGAAAATAAACGGCGGTTCTTTAAACACCGGCGTGCGAAATTTACGTCCAAATATCATGGCCGATCTGGAAGAGCTGCGCGTCACGGCGCGCGATGAAGGCGTACGGGCTTTTTTATCCCGACTTGCCTGCATGCATGATTTTATCGAACGGCAGGACGAACAGGAACGCGCCAATTATGATTTCCTGTTCCAGATGGTATGCGCCGGCTCGATAACGACCCTGCGGCAGTTTATGAACATGCTGGACGAGGCGCAGGATGAAAGCAGTTCGCAGGCTTTATCCAAAGGCGCCGACGACGATGTCGTCACCGTCACGACCATCCACCATGCCAAGGGTCTGCAATATCGGTATGTTTTCTTATGGTCGACGATGAAAAATCTCTTTCGCGACGCGAGCGGCCCGATCGTTGTCGACGATGACCTTTATGTCGGCGCCCGATGGATTGACACAACATGGGGGGCCGTCCGTCCCACCCTGCCTTTTATCGCCGTCGAGCATAAAAACAATCTGGAAGACTTAGATGAATTTATCCGTCTGCTGTACGTCGCCGTCACCCGGGCGCGCGATCGGCTTTATATCGTCGACGCCGTCCCGCCGCACTTTTCCAAAGCGCCGCTTTCATTGCCGATGCTGAATCAAAGAAACGGAATGAGCGGCCTGCTTCTTTCCGTGCTGGATGAAGACGAACTGTTTCAACGCAAAATCTGCTCCGCCTATGCCGCGCCTGACGGCACTTGTCGAAGCAAAGAAACAAAAGCCGTATTGAAGCGCTATGAAGGGCCCGCAATTCCGCTTTGCACAAGCTTTACGCCAAG
>CAUVBZ010000031.1:0-13978 GCA_963550455.1 uncultured Erysipelotrichaceae bacterium | reverse complement strand
GAATGATCAATAGAGAGCGCGATCTGTTTGAGCTTGATAACGGATTGATTCAATAGAGCCTGCATTAATGTTCTTGGCGGCTCTTTGGAAAATGCGAAAGAGATTTACGAAGCATCGGACGGACATGCGCTCGTCGGGGTGCTCACTGCAAATTACGATTCGGTTGATAAAGCGATCGCAGATATGCAGAAGTATAACGAAGTGCTTGACGGAAACCTGTCCGTCGGACTTGGAAATGGTAATCCTGATCAGCAATATGATGTGGCAAAAGTGGCGAAAGCGGTCAAGTGCAAGCACTATAATCAAGTATTCACTTATGTCAGCGCAACACGTGTTAATGCCGGAAATAAGGATGCGATTGTTAACGCAATGTGCACACTTACCGGAACGCCCGGAATTATTCGCATTTCAACCGGTCCTTCTTCAAGTCGGTCGGAAAAGGGCGCGGATATTCCCATTGATACCGCTATAGATATGATCAAGGATATGGGCGGTTCCTCCATTAAATTTTTCCCCATGCATGGCCTTGCACATCGTGAAGAAGTTGTGGCCGTTGCGGAAGCGTGCGGCCGTAAAGGACTCTGGCTTGAACCGACCGGAGGAATTGACCTTGAAAATTTCAGGGAGATTGTCGATATATGTCTTCAACAGAATGTCGAAAAATTTATACCGCATGTGTATTCCTCGATTATTGATAAGACAACCGGGCAAACGCGTGTTGAGGCGGTTGAAGAACTGATCGGAATCCTTAAAGAAGAACTTGCGTAAAAAATGAATTTATAAGTGATGAAGAAGGAGGGCGGGCTTTCCTCCTTCTTTTTGTGCGGCGAGCATGTCGAGGCTTTTTTGCAAAGAGGTCCATGCCGCACACAGGTGCGTAATCGTGTTTCAATATATGCCTTGGAGCGAAAACGCAAGAGGCCGGAACAGGTCGGACTGTTCGTTTCATCCGAAGCGTTGTCCTCTTTTAAGGCTCCGGGAACTGCGCTCTTTTCATGGTAACCGAGAAACCTATCCTTATTAAAATGAAGAAAAAATTCAAACAAAAACAAAAGGCCTGACTCCTTCCCCGGCAAGGAGCCAAGCCTTATCGTATCAATAGATCAGCTGCCTAAAAATCGGATTTATTACATTCACATTACGATTTTTCGCCGCTTTTACTTCTTATAATCTTCCGGATTGACGCCGGCGCTTGTCAAAGCCGCTTCCGCCGCTTCAAGAATCGCCTGACTGGTAATCGTTGAACCGGAAATGGTATCGACGGCAATTGATTTTTTCGCCTTCATTTCTTCGGGCATATTTTCCAGCGCTTTCGTACCGATACCCGGCGTCTCTGCTTCGCCGGTCGCCTTGACATCCGTGATCTCGCCCTTATCTAAGGTAATTTCGACCGTCACCGGTTTATCTTTGCCGCCCATGCCGACACCCGTGCCGGAGAATGTTCCGCTGACGCCGTCCGTGGAAGAAGAACTGCCGCAGCCGGGCAGAACCCCAAGACCGAGAGCCGCCGCAAAGATCGCCGCCATAAAGAATTTCGAACCTTTTGCCATATGTTAGTCTCCTTTTTCGACAAGTTGATTCTAGCATCGCCATTAAAGACGCGCAATATTCGTGTAGCCGCGTCAAGAGCGATGTCTGCATGTTCGGCTATCGTCAAGCGCCGCACTTCTTTACTTCCGACATTTTTTCATAATCGTCCATTTTTAAAACGCCATCGTTCACCGGCATAATTGATGCATACGCGGTATACGATCGAGAACAGCCGCTTGTCAAATGCCTGAATTCGCCTGATAACGGCGGATGATTTCTTCGGCACATTTAAGACCGTCGATCGCGCTGGAAACGATACCGCCGGCAAAACCGGCTCCTTCTCCGGCCGGCCAAAGACCGCTGAGCGAGGCTTCCAACGTATGAGGGTGGCGGAGGATGCGGAGGGGCGAAGACGTCCGCGTTTCCACACCCGTCATGATGCCGCTGCCGGAGGCGAAACCCGGCCAGACGGTTTCCGTATAGCGGAAAAATTCTTCCAGCGCTTCCAAAACAGAACCGTTGAACAATGTATGCATGTCCGCCGGTTCCGTCTGCCGCGGAAAGGTCGGAATGACGTCTTCCGGTAAAGGATTAGCCGTCGGATTCAAAAAATGTGCGATGCGCTGGACAGGCGCTTTTCCTTTACCGAGCAGCCAGGCTTTTCGCTCCAGTTCTTCCTGAAAGTTTATGCCGTCAAACAGGTTTTCGCCAAAATCCGCCGGGCCGACCTGTACGACGATGGCGCTGTTTGCCTGCCTGCCGGCGCGGTCCGCATAGCTCATACCGTTGGTTACGATCGTATGCGAAGCGGACGCTCCGTCCACAACATAGCCGCCCGGACACATGCAGAAAGAGTACACGCCTTTTCCATTGGCGGCAGTGTGCGCCAGATGATATTCCGCCGCCGGCAGTTTTTCAAAGTCTGTCGCATACCGATATTGACGGTGGTTGATAAAGGTCTGCAGATGTTCCACCCGCACGCCGACGGCAAAATTCTTAGGCTCCATCGTCAGTGCGGACTTCGCAGCCAGCATGCGCATCGTATCGCGGGCGGAATGGCCGATCGCCAGAATGACGACTTCGGCCGGAATTTCTTCTCCGGAAGAAAGACGGACGCCGCACACGGAACCGTTTTGAATAAGAAGATCGTCCACCCGCGAACGGAAGCGAATTTCGCCGCCCAATTTTTCGACGGTATGCCGCAGATTTTCATTGATGCCGACAAGGGCGTCCGTACCGATATGCGGATGGTGCGTCCAGGCGATGGAACGATCGGCGCCGGCATTGATGAGCGCTTCCAGAACGAGCGATACGCGCGGGTCTTTGATTCGCGTCGTCAGCTTTCCGTCTGAAAAGGCGCCGGCTCCGCCCTCGCCGAACTGTACGTTGGCTTCCGGATCGATCTTGCCGCCTTCCCAGAACGCACGGACTGCTTCTTTGCGTTCTTGAATCGACGGTCCGCGTTCTAAGACAAGCGGACGATAACCTTTTTTTGAAAGAGCCAGGGCCGCCGCCATTCCTGCCGGACCGAATCCGATGATCAGCGGCCGGTGTGCCAGCCGATGCGCGCCCGCTTCGGGCAGGGCATAATGAAACGGCTGTACGATACGGGCGTTTTTGATTTTACGTGCATAGGCCGCTTCATCGGCAAGTTCAAGATCAATCAGATCGACAAAGACCGTCGGCCGCTTCGGGCGGGCGTCCAGCGAACGCCGGTAGAGCCTGGCGCTGTGTACGTCGGTTGGCCGGATATGAAAACGACGAAGCGCTTTTTCGATCGGATCGTCCGGATTCAGAATGGATGTATGTATCTCGACACGTAACATGAAAGCTCTCCCTGTGCGTATATCTATTGTACAGGACGGCGGGTTTGTTTGTGCTAAACTGATGCAGGAGGAAAAGCGTATGAGCATACACGTAGGCGATTCTATACACGGCTTTCTCATCGAACGTATCCGTCCGGTTGAAGACGCGGCCGGAACCCTTTACGAAATGACGCATGAAAAGACAGGCGCCAAGCTTGCATGGCTGTATCGAAAGGACATGAACAAGACGTTCTGCATCGGTTTCAAGACGATTCCGTTTGACGATACGGGCGTATTTCATATTACGGAGCACAGCGTTCTGGAAGGGTCGCGGAAATATCCTCTTCGCGAGCCGTTTGTCGATCTTTTGCAGGGAAGCCTGCAGACTTTCCTGAATGCCATGACGTATCCCGATAAAACCATTTATCCGGTATCTTCCCGCCATCCGCAGGATTTTCTGAATTTGACGGACGTTTATCTGGATGCGGTCTTTCATCCGGCGATCGGACAGAATCCGAATATTTTCTACCAGGAAGGCTGGCATTACGAACTGCGTGACCCGGCGGCTCAGCCGGTTTATAAAGGCGTCGTGTTGAATGAGATGAAAGGCGCGTTTGCCAATGTGGACGAAACCTTGCTCAACGAAGCGAACCGCATGCTGTTTCCGGACACATGTTACCGCTTTGTCAGCGGCGGCGATCCGGAACACATTCCGGATTTAACCTACGAACAATTTACGGCAACGCACGCGAAGTTCTACCACCCGTCCAACGCGCGTATCTTTCTGGACGGCGATCTGGACATCGAGGCGATGCTGAAACACATGAACGACGGCTATCTGGCGGCCTATGAAAAAGAGGATCTGTCTTTTGCGATCCCCATGCAGGAGCCGACGGCCGGAGCTACCCATACGGTTCCCTATGCGATCGGCGCGGAAGAAGAAAGCAAAGATCGTACCCAGATCGCGCTGGCCACGCTTGTCGGCACCTATGAAGACGTGGAAAAACTGCTGGCCTGGCAGGCGCTTGCGTCCGCACTGACTGGCGACAACGAAGCGGCTTTGACCAAGGCGGTTTTAGATGCCGGTCTGGCACAGGACGTGGAGCTGAGCCTGATGGGAGACGGCATTCAACAGCCGGGACTGATGCTTATTTTCCGCAACACAAACGTCGAGGCGAAAGACGCCCTCTTTCGCACTCTGCGGGAAGTCGTCGAAACGGTGAAATTCGATCCGGAAGAAATCAAGGCGATTTTAAACCAGATGGAATTTCGCTATCGCATGGGTACGGAACCGGCCGGCGTTAATTACGCCGACCTTGCATATCGCAGCTGGCTTTATGACGGCGATCCGATGCTTTATCTGAACAGCGGCTATCGTTATGAAGAACTGCGTCGCAAAGCCGAGACAGGCTATTTTGAGGATTTGCTGAAGAGCGTTTTCCACGACCTTTCGCAGCTGCAGTGCGTCATCGCCGTTCCGGATAAGACGCTGACGGAAAGAACCGCCGAGAAAGAAGCGAAACGATTGGCGGCGGCGAAGTCTTCCTGGAGCAACGCGGAGCTGGAGGCTGTAATCGCCCGCAACGAAGCGCTTGACCGTTGGCAGGCGACGCCCGACAGTCCGCAGGCGAAAAAATGCCTGCCGCACCTGAAACCGTCCGATCTTGCGGAAGAACCGCTGGCGATGGAGGGGACGGAAACGACAATCGCCGGCATTCCGGCCATGGTCTATGAAAGCACGGGCGATATCGTTTACTGCAATTTGTATTTTGAAATGGCTGGCATTCGTCAATCGGAGCTGCCTGCCGTCGCGTTTTTCGCATCGCTGCTGAAGCGGGTTCCGACCGAAAATAACAGCCTGCGCGAATTACAGCGGCTGATCAAGGCCAACATCGGCACGCTTTCGTTTGAATGCGACGCCTACAGTCTCAACGACCGTCCGGAAACGTGCCGGCCGATGCTCATCGTCCGCCTTGCCGTATTAAAAAGCAAACTGCATGCGGTCGCGGACATTCTGCCGGAAGTGATGAAACGATCGCTCTTTACGAAAGAAGCCATTCTGCCCTTGTTGCAGCAGGGGCTGGAAGGACAGCGGCAGGCTTTGATCAACGGCGGACATGGCGAAGCGATGCTCCGGGCGGCGGCGCATTTTGCGGCCGATGCGGCGGCGAAAGAATATATGTACGGCTTTGAGGCGATCGCGTGGAAGCGGAAATTTCTGGAAAACTACGACGAAGAGATCGACGCGTTTATCGAACGGTGTGCATTGTATGCCGACGTATTATTTACTTCCGACCGGCTTTACCTTTCCTGTTCCGAAAATATGGATAAAGAAATACCGGCGGCGCTGATTCGACAGCTCGGCGTTTCCATGTATCATCGCAGTCAGGTGCATTATCCGCTTCTTGAAGAACCGCAGGAAATGATCGTCGTGCCGACGCAGGTCGGCTATTCAGGTTGGATGGCGGAAGCCGGCAGTCTTGACGACGCCGATTTCGGCGCCCTGCTTGTGTTGACGCATGCGTTGAGCTATACCTATCTCTGGGATGAAATCCGCGTTAAGGGCGGCGCTTACGGAACCCGGTATTATATGCGGGGCAATGGCGCCATCGGCGCTTTCAGCTATCGCGATCCGACGCCGCTTCTCTCTCTGCATACGGAGCGTAATCTGCAGGCGGGTCTGCGGGAACTTCCGGAAGACCTGTCGCCTTTCATCATCGGGACGATTGCACATACGGAGCCGCTGTTGGATGCCTTCAGCCGGATTATACTGGGCGATCAGCTGTGGTTTACGGGCAGTACTTACGCGTCAAGAAAAGCGCGCCGTAAGGCGATATTGCATTTTGACCGTGTGACCTTACAGCGGCTGGAACCGCTGCTTGCAAAAATGGAAGCGCGCGGGGCGGCGGTGCTTGTCGGTCCCAAAGAAATGGCGGGCGATGAGAAATTTATGGTTTATTATCTTTCCTGAAAGTCGGTGGTGTATACTGAACGATGAAAAGAGGTATGAAAAATGAGTGAAAAGCAGGCGGAACAAAAACAGGAACCTGTCATTAAGCTGACATTGACCCCGGAAGAAACGGTTGAACCGGAAGTGGAAGTGAGCAAAGAAGCGTATACGGGCAAGACAATTGAACAGCAGGCGGCCGATGCACATCTGAGCGAAACGGAAAAGAAAGCGGTGGATGATTTCTCCAAGCAGATCGATATTCAAGACACCAATACAATTTTGGAATATGGCAGCGCGGCGCAGAAAAAAATCTCCGATTTTTCCGATTCGGCATTGAAAAATGTCCGCACCAAGGATTTGGGTGAAGTCGGGGACATGATGACCAACCTGGTCAAGGAGCTCAAGGAGTTCAACACGGACCCGCAGGCCAAGAAAGGCGGTATTTTCGGCTGGTTCCAGAAACAGGGCGAGAAGGTGCAGGCCTATACAATCCGCTACGACAATGCCGAAGCCAACGTTGAAAAGATCGCCCGGGCATTGGAAGATCATCAGATTCAGCTGATGAAGGATATCCAGCTTCTTGATCAGCTGTACGATCGCAACGCGCAGAATACAAAAGAGCTGTCGATGTACATCATCGCCGGCCGCAAACGTCTGCAGGAAGTGCGGGCGACACAGCTTCCGGAAGCGGTCGCCAAGGCGAAGGCCAGCGGCCTGCCGGAGGATGCACAGGCGGCGAACGACCTTTCGCAGGCTTGCGAGCGGTTTGAAAAGAAGATTTATGATCTGGAACTGACGCGGCAGATCGCGATTCAGATGGCGCCGCAGATTCGTCTTGTGCAAAGCAACGACACGCTGATGACGGAGAAGATACAGTCGACGCTGGTGAATACGATTCCGTTATGGAAGAACCAGATCGTCTTGGCGCTGGGTATCTCACATTCTAAAAATGCATTGGAATCGGAGCGCGCCGTCACCAACATGACGAACGATCTGCTGCGTAAAAATGCCGAAACGCTGCATCAGGCGACGGTGGAAACCGCCAAGGAAGCGGAACGCGGAATTGTCGATCTGGAAACGCTGCAGCATACAAACGAAGAGCTGATTCATACGCTGGATGAAGTGATGACCATTCAGAAAGAGGGACATGAAAAGCGGATGGCGGCGGAAGCGGAACTCAATCGTATCGAAAAGCAGTTGAATGACAAACTGCTTGAGATTCGCGATGCGCGAGATGTGACCAAAGCGGAAAGCAGATAAACGAGAGGGCTGTACGAGAGTACAGCTTTCTTTATTCTGTCCGCTGCGCGGTCGCGCCTTCATGACGGTTTATTTTCAAGCATGTTAAAATAACAGACATGACCATCGAAACGGTGTTGGAAAACAGTCTCGTGGCCCGCGCTGAATTTATTGTCAGCCCGGATGACTTATTGTCGCATGCATGGGGCGTTTTGGTCGTGTGCGATACCCGTCCCGTTTTGGAACGGATTGTACAACAGATGCCGGCCGATTTCTGCATTCTGCAGACGGACGCCGATATTTTGCTGCAGGGCGAACAACTGCTGCAGGAAGAAACCTGCTCGAGGGAAGACTTTCAAAAACGGCTGACGTCGTATCAAACCGTCCGCCAGCGTGATCAGGCCGAAGAGGAGAAGCTGCGCATCTGCCGTAAAAATAAAGAGCTGGCTAAAAGCGCTTTGAAAAGCGCAAAGGCGCAGAATGCGTGGCTGAATCGTGAAAATGCCGAAGGCGACGTGCGCCGCCTCAGCATGGAACGCGAGATCGCCGATCTGGAGAAAGCCCAGAAACAAAACGAGCGGAAAATCGAACACCTGCAGCAGCTGTGCGGACAGTATGAAAGCCTTTTGCCCGGCTATACCGAAAGTGAACGGCACTGTACGCAGGAAGCCGACGCGGACGAGGAACAGATTCGTCAGATGCAGGCGCAGTTAACATTTTCCGATCGTTTATTTCACGCGGAACACGTCAATGAGATACGCCGCCATTGCGCCCGTCTGTCCGTGCGAGTCGATAATAAGCGGATGGAAGCCTCGCATGCGGCGGCGTCTTATCGGGATACCGTACAGAAGCTGGCCGACGTTCGGCGTCAGTTAAATGCCTGCCGTACGGCCAAGGCGAACATGCAGGCCAGCATGGCGAACTCACGTCGGCGCTATACCCGACAGGAAAAGGGCCTGAGCGCCGGGAAAGGAATGGTCGACGCGCAGGACGAGCGGCTTAAAAATCTCACCCGGCGGATTGCGGAACTTTCCGCCCTGCAGGAAAAGCTGGAACAGGCATGCATGGCTTTGCGCCAGCATCGGATTCGGCAGGCGCGTTCACTGGTGCAGGCATATATTCATCTGGAACGGTTCCGGCAGTCTTTAAAAAGAGCGCTGGAAAAGGAAGAGAAGACGACCGCCCTGCAGATGATTCTGTTTGCCGCGGAAGGGGTTATCTGTTCCGGCAGCAACGCGGGCCGGTTCTGGGAACAGTATGATATGCATGCAGGACAAAGAATCGACATATAAAAAGACGGCAATGAGTGCCGCCTTTTACGCTTTTTGTGAACAATTACTTTTTCACGACGTTTGAAGCCTGAGGACCGCGGTCAGACTGCGCGATTTCGAACTCAACTTCCTGTCCTTCATCCAGCGTCTTGAAGCCGTCTCCCTGGATTGCAGAATAATGAACGAATACATCCTTACCGTCATCGGTCGTGATGAATCCGTATCCCTTCTCTGCATTAAACCATTTTACTTTGCCTGTAGCCATCCCAATTGGATCTCCTATTCTATACTGTACTCACGGAACTTCGTGCAGATCCATACTAAGATGGCATGAGACAGCGATCGTTCTTTGAATACAAATTTAAGTATAGCGGTCAAAAATGGCTTTTACAAGGGCTTTTCAGAAGAAAACCGGCGCTTCTTGCGCCCTTTTCAAACCCCCGCTTATCTTTTATAATGAAAACGATCTGAAAGACGGTGAAGGAACGAGTAGTCCGCGCATAACTTTCAAAAGCGAGCAGGAAGCGGTGAAAGCCTGTAAAGTGAGACGGACGAAGATGACTCCGGAGTCGATTGTACGAAAAGTGCGATCCGTACGGCGTGCGTTATCACGCAGAAAAGAGGCCCTTAAGGGCAAGATGAAGGTGGTACCGCGTGCAAGACGTCCTTTCCGGGCGTTTTTCTTTTGGAAGGAGAAAAAGATATGGAAAACAAGGGACCGTATTATATTACGACGGCGATCGCCTATGCGACCGGCAAGCCGCATATCGGCAATGTGTATGAGATCGTATTGGCCGATGCGATCGCGCGTTACAAGCGCATGACAGGCTATGAGGTTTATTTTCAGACCGGTACGGACGAGCACGGGCAGAAGGTGGGGAAAAGAGCCGCCGAAGCCGGACTCATGCCGAAGGAGTTTGCCGATCGAATCACGCGCGAGATCAAAGAGCAGTTTGATTGCGTGAATGTTTCGTATGACCATTTTGTCCATACGACGGATCCGGATCATGAATTGACGGTGCAGAAAATTTTCCGCAAGCTCTATGAACAGGGCGACATTTATAAAGGCCATTATGACGGTTTGTACTGCCCGGAAGACGAGGCCTTCTGCACCGCTTCACAGGTTACGGCCGACGGCAAATGCCCGGTATGCGGCGGCGAGCTGATACCGATGCAGGAAGAAACCTATTTTTTCCGCGCGAGCAAGTACGCCGACCGCCTGATGCGGTATATCGAGGAACATCCGGAGTTCATCCAGCCCGACAGCCGCCGCAACGAGATGATCAACAACTTTCTCAAGCCGGGTCTGCAGGATCTGTCGGTTTCACGAACGAGCTTCAAATGGGGCATTCCGGTCGACTTTGACCCTCAGCACGTCATTTATGTATGGATCGATGCGCTGAGCAATTATATCACCGGCTTAGGCTATGACGTGGACGGCAACTCGGCGCCGCTGTTTGAGCGCTTCTGGCCGGCCGATCTTCATCTGGTCGGTAAAGATATCATCCGTTTTCACACCATCTACTGGCCGATCATGTTAATGGCGCTGGGCCTGCCTTTACCGAAACAGGTGTTCGGTCATCCGTGGCTTTTGACCGGTAACGATAAAATGAGCAAATCACACGGTAATGTCATCTATACCAAGGACATGGTCAAGCTGTTCGGCGCCGACGCGGTCCGCTACATCATGTTGCATGAGATGCCTTTCGACCAGGACGGCCACATCACTTACGCGCTGATGATTGACCGCATCAACAGCGCGCTGGCCAACAATCTGGGCAACCTTGTCAACCGCACGCTGGCGATGCAGAATAAATATTTCAACGGCATGGTGGCCAATCCGCAGGAGAAAGAGGAGATCGACGACGCGCTTGTACAGAAAGCGACGGAAACCGTGCGGGAAGTGGAGGAACAGATGCGCACCCTGCATGTGGCGGAAGCGCTGTCCGCCATTTTCGGTCTGCTCGATCGGGCGAATAAGTATATTGATGAAACGATGCCCTGGGCTTTGGCCAAGGATTCGGATCGCATTTCACGTCTGGCGACGGTGCTTTACAATCTGCTGGAAAGCATTCGCTTCGCGGCGGTGCTTCTGAGCGCTTTCCTGCCGGAGACGGCGCATAAGATTCTGGATCAGCTGCACACCGAACAGCGCGACTACGATTCTCTGTCTTCCTTCGGCCGGCTGGAAACGGGCGTGCGGGTGGCGGAACATCCGCAGATTCTCTTCGCCCGGCTGGACGAAAAGGAAATCATGGCGCAGGTTGAGGACATGCAGAAAAAACAGGCGGAAGAAATCCGCCTGGCCAAGACCAAGGCGCGGGAAATTACGATGGACGACTTCGGCAAGCTCGATCTGGTGGTCGGAAAGGTTGTATCCTGCCGCAAGCATCCGGACGCCGAGAAGCTGTTGATTGAGACGGTGGATATCGGGGGCGGCGAAATTCGTCAGATCGTTTCCGGCATTGCCGACAGCTACACGCCGGGACAGATGATCGGGAAGCTTGTCGTCGTCGTCAGCAACCTGAAAGCGACGGTTATCCGCGGCGAAGAGTCGTGCGGCATGTTACTGGCGGGGAAAAGCGGCGGCGCAATTGCGGTGGTGGAGGTCAACGGCCTGGAGCCGGGGACAAAAATTTCCTGAGAAGAACGTGCATCGGAAAAACCGGTGCACGTTTTGCGGTATACTGTTTGCATATGGAGAAAACCTATGCGATCGCCATTCGTCAAGATCGACAGTCTCACGCGCTTGCCGAACGGTTAAAGCTTCTTCTGGAGCGGGAAAATTATCAAATGGATACGGAGCGGCCGGCGGTCGTATTTGTCATCGGCGGCGACGGCACGTTTTTAAGAGCGGTGCATCGGTATGGAAAAAATCTGGAGAAGACCGTGTTTTACGGTCTGCATACCGGCACGCTCGGCTTTTATTCGGATTATGCGGGCGACCGTTTCGACGACTGGCTGCGGCGGTTTCTGGACGGCCATGGCGAGATGCGCACCTTTCCGGTGCTGTCCATCCGGGCCGGAAGGAAGGAACTGTTCGGTATCAATGAAGTTCGCGTCGAAAACAGCTTGCGTACACAGGAGCTTACGATTTCGCTGAACGGGCATTTTTTTGAGACATTTCGCGGCACCGGCATCTTGGCGGCAAGTCAGCTCGGATCAACCGCTTACAATCGCAGCGTGGGGGGAGCGGTGGTGGAAGAAGGTCTGCATGTTTTGCAGATGACGGAAATCGCCGGTATTCATCACAGGAAGTATCACTCGCTCGGCGCGCCTTTGATTTTGAAGCCGTCGACCGTCATCGATCTGCATGCCGCCGATCTAAGCGGCGCAATCATGGGGGCGGACGTCGAGGCGCTGCCGCTGGAAAAGGAAACGGATATCCGGATCGCTTACAGCGAAAGCGGCGTGCATGTATGGCACACGCAGTCCGTGTCGTATTTTGATCGTCTGCAGTGCTTGTTTTAAGAGGAAATGAGAGAGGGGAAGAACATGCGTAATTGGCATTCTTTGTATGATATTTTTCAGTTTCCGCTGTTGGTCATGTTGTTTGCCCTGGCCCTGCTGGGAGTGGGAAACTGTCTGACCAATACGGCGTTTGCCACATTGTATTCGGTGCGCAGTGATTTCGTCATTTTGCTGGGCAATACGGCGTTACGCACCGGCACGTTTCTTCTTGTGCATTTTCCGCTGTTAGCCCTGATTCGCTTTGTGACAAAAAAAGGCGGCAGTGCGACCACGGTGACGTCGGCCTTCGTCGGCTATATTACGTTTCATGTCATGACGATGTATTTTGCGCATACCAATCTGTCCTCCGACGCTTATTCGTCCATTCTCGGCCTGTCCATGACGAGCACGGACAGTCTGACTTTGACCAGCAGCGTGCATTATCCGCTGCAGACGGGCATCGTGGCGACTGTCGTGACGGGAGCGATCACGCTGTGGGTGTTTGCGCGTTCTCGCCGCCGTTCGGAGTATAGTCTTCTGGCTTTTATTTCCCGGGACGTGTGGTGCGTGATGATCACGGCATTGTGGTGCGCGGTCGGCGGTATCGTGACGGCACTGATCTGGCCGTATTTTCTTTCGGGATTGCAGATCGCCGTCGACTTTATCACCTCGGATACGGCAAACCCGGTAAACCTCGGCATATACGGCATGCTGGAACGTGTTCTGGCTTCCGGAAATCTGTTGACGCTGATTCGTTCGCCGTTCTGGTACGGCACAAACAGCGGCAGCTGGATTTCCATGGGCGGCACGAGCATCGCCGGCGACGTGAATATATGGACGGCGCAGTTTGCGGCCGGGCGCATATCCGGTATGACGGGTCACTTTATCACGCCGTATTATGTGTTGAATCTGTTCGCGGTTCCGGGCTTGTTGTGGGCTTGTTACAGCCTGCAGACGGACCGGCTGGCGAAGCGGCGGACATTCGGCCTGTATGTGGTGCTGACCTTACTGTCGTATCTTTCCGGAACGTTGCTACCGCTGGAACTGGGCATGCTTTTTCTGTGCCCTCTGCTGTATCTGATGCATCTGGGCATGACCGGCATTTTGTTCGGCGTCCTGCAGGCGATGCATGTTTATCTGGGTTATCAAAGTACGACCGGTTTGATGATGACGGCCCTGCCGGGAACATTGCCGGAACTGCTCGTCTATCTTTTTAATCCGACGTTGGCTTCGCGCGTCGTCATGATCGCCGTCGTCGGTCTTGTTTATCTGGTTTTGTATTATGCGATGACGCAGGTTTATTTTCGCTATCTGGCCATTGATATTTTCCGCACCGGCGGAAAGGAACGCATGGTGCAGGGTACCATTCTGGCCGTCGGCGGAATCGAGAATGTGAAGATGGTGCATTCGTCGGTCGGCCGTCTGACACTGGGCCTGTATGACCATTCGAAATTGAATGTGGAAATGTTGCGTGAAATCGGCGGTATGCGGGTTGTAGAAACCAAGGTCGGTTATTCCATATCGTTCGGCTCGGCGTCGACTATTGTTCGCCAAGGAATTCGGCAGAATATGCGCCGCAATGTGCGGGATACGAAACCGGAGGAACGGGGAGCTTGAAAAAATACATTTTAGCTTGGCTTGTTTAACATCTTTTTGATTTTTGTTTCTTAATATAAGTTACAAAAATACGGAGATCGTCTTATTCAAATATAGAAGTGAGGCAGCTATGAAAA
>CAUVBZ010000030.1:0-15362 GCA_963550455.1 uncultured Erysipelotrichaceae bacterium | reverse complement strand
AGTCATGCGGATTTGTTTAAGATGTGAAGACAGTTCTTAAGGTGCTGTCTTTTTTATTTTTGACTGTACCAAGAAGAGAGTGTAAGTAAATTCAACGAACGGTGTTCATGTTCAGAAAATTTTGGATCCGATCCTTAAAAAGGTCATTCACCATCAGTTTTGATTGAGAACCATTGACCGGCTCAACGAATGGCCTGACTCCCATTTCCTGTCCAGCTCTCTGACCCACGGCTCAACTTACACGGATTAGACTACTCTCTCGGAAAACAATAAAAACCGGTATGGTCTGATATGAAAATATCGATTTCAGAAAACATGAAAAAGAGGCGACCTCCAAGTGACTGATGCGTGTTCATCAATTGCCTGTCCGTTACAACCCCTTTTTTCTCTTGTTACGCCTTTCTTTTTGCGATGTATTCCTGGTAAAGCATGGTCAGACTGCTGTAAAGAAGAATTGCCGCGACTAACCACTGCAGCATTGAAATATTCATTGACTTGACTACAAATACAGCCAGCAGAACGCCCAGAATACCGGCTGTTGATGAAAACAGCGTGATCTTACGGCCATATTCTCCCAATCTGACATATTCCATACTGCCGACCGGTACCGAAAAAGTACATGCTCCCATCATAATCGGAAATGCAATAACCGGGTGCAGTCCCATTGCGTATACCGTAAACATGGTAATCGGGTAGGAACCTACACCGATTGTATTCATCGCTCCGAAAACCGCAAACAGCAGAACAGTCACAACCAGTTTCACTCCGCTGAGACCGGTCAGTTCTCCACCAAGCGGGAACAGCCCGGCTTTACCAAGCAGGATCAGAATCACCGCTCCGAACAAGCCGAAGCCGATGACCCGGCGAATTAACTGTGCCGGAAGTTTCACCACAAACCGCGGCAGGATATAAGCACCCAGCGTCTGCGAAACAATGCACAGAACCAGTGTCAACAGATCCACTTCAATCGACTGAATATAAGCCAGTGCCATAACCGCCACCGGCAATACGCACTGCGTGTTCAGCGTTCCCGGCAACTTCTTGTCGTCAATCCACTTCATATGCCGGTAAAAGGCGGTTGACAAAGCATAGTCCGAAACACCGAAGGTTGACAGAAAATACAGTACAAATGAGCTGCAGAACATCAGAAACGGATTGCCCGGCTCCGCTCTTGCCTCCTCACGATGTTTCCGGTAATCAATTGCGAATCGGTAGCCGAAAAGTCCGTTGACAAGCACAATTCCGGCCAATATCGCGTAAAGAATATAGTCTTTCACCATCTGACTGACCCTTAATGATCAAATCAGCTGTCTTCTTCCATATCGGAAGCGAGCCAGCGGAACAGTTCCTTTTTACGGGCAAGAGTTAGTTTTTCAACCTCTTCCCGTGAACGGTTATACACCGTTCCGCCTTTGATATTCATCAATTCATACAGTTTTTCCGGCGGTTTCTTATCATTGCACAATGACGGCTGAAGATAATCCGCAAAATTAACCATGACCGGAAGTCCTGCCAGATCGGCGGATTCGATCGGTCCGGTTACGGAATAACGGCGGCCGATACTGTAACGTACAACAGAGTCAATCGCGTCAGCACTTGCGACACCTGCCGCATAAAGTGCCCACGCTTCACGCAAAGCCGCAAACTGAATCCGGTTGCCGATAAACCCGTCAATCTCCTTATCGATG
The DNA here is from genome assembly GCA_963550455.1 of uncultured Erysipelotrichaceae bacterium. GTDB lineage: Bacteria > Bacillota_I > Bacilli_A > Erysipelotrichales > Erysipelotrichaceae > Bulleidia. The sequence continues at coordinate 13,674 of CAUVBZ010000030.1, read as the reverse complement.
ATTGCCGGCTTTTTGCCGATTTTCCGCAGAAGATCACAAGTATACTCGATTGTCTCACGCGAAGTTTCCGGCGCGCCGCATACTTCGACCAGAGGCAGCAGCTGCGGCGGGAACCAGAAATGCGTCGCAATCACCCGATCACGTTTCTTTACCTGCGAAATAACTTCCGACACGGAATGTCCGCTCGCAGTCGCAAGAATCGCATCTTCCGCGCAGACCTTTTCGAGTGTTCCGAACGTCTGATTCTTCAGCTCCATATTCTCAGGCAGCGCTTCAATAACCATCTTTGCGTCTTTTGCGGCTTCTATCTCGGTGGTGAAAGAAATACGGCTGAGAACCGGCTGGATCTGATCCGCCTCAAACAGCTTCATTTCGACAAATTCGTTAAGACTGAGCAGAATTCTCTTCTTGGCAAAATCCAGACTTTCCGCGTTCAATCCGATGATGGTGACTTCATGACCCGCCTTCGCAAAGACTTCCGCGATACCATGTCCCATTGTGCCGTCACCGACAACTGCAATCTTAATTCTGTTTTCGTTGGTAATCATGATTATCCTCCTTAAATTGTTTAAAATTACCATTCGGTTATATTAAGATTACTATATTATTATTATTTTGACAACCATTTGGATATAATCGCCGGAATCCGCGCGCCTGTATTTCCCGATTTACGGGACATTTTCCCTCTCGATTCATTAAGACATTATCAAATTCAAATCATACACAGCGCCAATAAATGAGAAAAAGCTCTCGACAAAACGCTTCATGGTGAACATTGTCCTTTTAAATGAAAACTTAAAGCCCCCTTCCTGCCTGTCGCATTTTTTGCAGAATTTCTTTTTTCGTCACCCGCGCTTCATCGTGACCGCGGGCATAGTGCACAAAAGGCAACATCTCCAAAAATGAAATATACGCCGCCAGACGTTCGGCATCATAATGACCGCCGTTATCGTAATAATCTTCATATTCCGCATCTCCCGCGATCAGCGTTCCGTCCGTTTCCACAAGCCAGAACAGCGCGTCTCGTGTATGCGGACTGTCCGCCTGTATGGCTCGCACCGTCACATTTCCAAGATCGAACACCGTATCCGATGACAGCAGAATATCCGCATGACGAACGCGAATCGAGGTGATGTCTTCATATTCCACGCGCATCTTTTCATCGCAAAACGGTATTTCTTCTCCGCTTTGCAGACGCTGACGCATCGCTTTTTCCGTCCATTCCCACCGGCATACCTCGCGCAAATAGGCGTCGGTTTTTTCCCCGGCCACAACGGGCACCGCGGCGGCAGCCATGGCGAAAGTATGATCCCAGTGCCAATGTGTCAGGCCGATCAGTTTCGGCGCATCGAAGCCGGCCTTTTCAACCTCTCGCAAAAACATTCGATAATTTCGCGGGCTGTTTCCGGCATCAATCTGCAGGTTCCAGGCCGAACCGTGAATCAGGTAGACATAGGGCTGATCGGTCGTATCGTCCGCCATGGTCGCAAAAACATGTTCACTGATCTGCAGCATCACAGCACCCCGATATGCTCGAATGCATTCCATATGCCGTCGTCCATGATGTCGGTCGTAACCCAGTCGGCGACGCGCTTGACGCTTTCAAAGGCATTGCCCATGGCGATGCCCGTGCCGCAGGCTTCCAACATGGGAATATCGTTTTCACTATCTCCGACGGCGACGGCGTCCGCCATACAGGCACCGTAATAATCCAGAACGCGGGCGATTCCGGTGGCTTTCGTAATATGCGAATCTGTAATCTCACAGCCCTCGCCTCTTTCGTCCTGCATGGTCACCAGAACGCTGTAGGGATCCGGCACTTCTTTTTTCATACGTTCAAAATCCGTTCCGAAGCCGTTTTTGAAACCGCAGACCTTATAGATTTTCTCTTCCGGATCCATATAGTCGGCCGGATAACAGCCGTTTTCCATCGACTGCTGCACCATTACGGAACGAGTCGTCTCGCCGCCGGCAAAATAGGGCAGTAAAAATTCATATGCCGCTTCACTGCAATAGGCGCCGGCCTGCCCTTCTTTCGTCCAGCCCATCCGGTAATGCTCCAGAAAGCGGCCGAGCATTTTGACGTCTTCGCTCGGCATCGGCCGATCATAAATCCGTTTCTTGTCGGCATAGATCATCGCCCCGGCCGCAAATACATAGCCGTCCAGATCGTCGTTGAGATACTGCATGCATTCCGCCAGAGAGCGGCCCGTGCATAAAAACACCTTTGCGCCGTTGGCTCGCGCCGCTTTGATCGCCTCTTGTGCTGATCGGGGAACGGCGCCGAGCGCTGAACTGTACAGAGTGCCGTCCACATCCAGAAATATATATTTCATGTCTTCTCCCTCGCGTTATTCACATTCTACATCGATATGCTCTGACTTATGATTCTCCCATCTATTGTACACAAGAGAAAAAGCCCTTTCGGGCTTTTTCTCAACTTATAATTTCTTTCAAAGGGGGATAGAATTTTTGAAATACCAACTAAAGGGGGGAGTTGATATTCCGGGGGATGCAGGTCTTCTTCTTACCTGCACCTATACTATAAAAAACGGTCTAGGCAAAATTATGTCATGTTCATGTGAAATTATGTGATCACGTTTCTTCTTCCTATGGTAGAATCACCCTATAAGGAAAGGAGAGATTTCCGTTGAGTAAAGAAGACGCAATCCGCATTGATGGTGTTGTAGACGATATTTCTTCCAATGTCTTCAATGTCACTTTAACAAACGGGCAGACCGTTCGCGCATCTCTGGCCGGAAAACTGCGCATCCATCATATTCGCATTTTGCCCGGCGACAAGGTCACGGTAGAGCTTTCGCCCTACGATCTGACCAATGGCAGAATCGTGTATAGAAATAAATAAAACGTGCACGCGCATTGTAAAAAACAAAAATCGGAAACCGTATGTCTTGGGATACAGTTTCCTTTTCTTTTTCTCAAAACGTAAAATCAATCAGTTCGCAAAAACCTTATGCAGGCAATACGAAGCGCCCAACAATAAGACCGCCGAAAAGGAAAGGCGGAAGAAAGCGGACGCCTGCGGCAGAAAATTTGCCACATAACCGATATACAGCGCCAAAGGAGCCAGGCCGAACGCCAGGCCGGTCTGCTCCGGGAAATAATCGGACAGCGCTGCCAGCGTCACCGCCATCGGCAGGTTGATCAGAACGATCGCCGCCAGTCTTAAAAACGGCATCCAATACGATAACAGCACGCAGAAAGCGGCGGCGATCTGCGCAAAGAGCACGGTTTTCTTTGCGCCGAATTGATCGGCGATATAACCGCCGGCCATTTTCCCGACGCAGGATAAAATCGCCCCCACCAGGATGCCCGCCCATCCCGCGATCGGCATCGTCACGTTCATGCCGCCGTAACCTCGTACAAGAATCGCCGCAAACAGCCAGTAAAATGCGTCCGCATGAAGCGAAAGATGAAAGCTCCCGCGGTTTGTACGCAGTTCCGGCTGAACCGGTGTCAACATCAACAGCACGAAAGCAAAAACGCCGCATAGAAGTATCGGCCAGCGCATGAAAGAAGAAAAATACACGCCGAAGATCGTGGCCATCCCGATGCCCAGAGCGCCGGCGCCGACAAAGAAACCGCCCGGTCCGATCTTTCTCTGCGTGCGGTGCAGGCTGACATAACCGCCTTCAATATGAAATAATGCATTGCCGATACCGGCAAGACCGATCGCCAAGATCGGAACACTCTGTACCGCATAGGCGCAAAGAATAAGTAAAATGCTGATTTTACCGGCCGCAATGTTCGGATGACGATCCAGTATCCAACCGAAGACGGGCTGAAAGGCAAAGGCGAGCATATGATAGCCGATAATCCACAACCATACGTCGGCGTCCGTCCGGTATAAAAGGCAGCAGCACAAAGCGTCTATACACAGATGACACCATGCATAAACCAGCAGTCTGCCATTTTCTGAAGTAATCACGGCTTTCTCCTTCTCGGGCGCGTTAAAAAACAACGTCTTTCTTCACAATAAACCGGCGGTTCAGGAATTCTTTTTACCTTTACGCAGGAAAAATAAAATTATTCCCGCCGTCACCGCAATAAGTAGCCCCTCCAATACAAGCGTATGCGATACGCCCGGTTCAAGAAACGGCGGGGCAACCACGTCACACAGAATTTTGTTCATCGTAGAACCTCCTTTGTTTTACAAGATCATCAACCCGATAAAATAGGAAGACGCATTCAGCAGAAGCGACAAGGCCAAACAATTCCATAGCGACAAAGGCGTCAACGCACGATAAATGCCGGCTTCCGCATAGACGACAAGACCCTCAAGCAGAAGCGTCACGGCAAGGGAGCGGATTCCGAAAGTCGCGATCGTCAGGTTCAAGAGCGGATTTGTGACGGCATTGATCAAAATTTCATACAGCACAAGCCGTTTATCCGTTTTTTTATAAAATAACCGCATCCCGATCAACAGTACGGCGCTTTCAATACCGGTCGTCCATAACAGCGGCGTCAAAATTTCCATGGTCTGCCTTTATGAAATGATTATTGACGATCCTCACAGAAAACACAAGGCCGGCTTAATCGCTTCTTAATCTTAATTTTATGCCGCTCCTGTTATGCTTTGAAAATTGAAAACAGAAAGGATTTTCCATGGAAAACGTCAAAAAGAAACACCCCATCTTGATACTGCTTTTGTGCCTCGTGACCGCGTTCAGTTTCATACCGGTCGCCAATCTTCTGGCCATGTTTCTGTCCGCCCTGCTTGCCGCAACAAACGCCGGCTGGCTGAAATTGCTTCTGCAGGCCGAAGGCGTGGATCGCTTTGACTCACTGCGCTGCCTGGTGATGATTATTCCGGCTGTATTGATCTACCGTCGTCTGAGAAAAAAGTCGGAGCCCGGGACAGTACATTGGTCTTTGGCGAAAGGAAGCGCCTACGGCATTCTGGCCGGAGTCGGTTTTAACGGCATTTCCTTTCTGTGGATTCAATTTGTCGAAAAATTTCTTTCCGGAATCGAATGGATCCGCAACAGTCTGGGAGCCATGAACGGCGCCGCCCTTTCAGGTGAAAGATTGTTTTGGCTGCTTCTGGCCGCCGGCATTCTGGTGCCGCTTTTGGAAGAACTGCTGTTTCGCGGAATTATCTTCTCCCTTCTGGAGAAAATCAAAAAAGGATGGTTTGCCGTCATCGTCTCCGCCCTTCTGTTTGCGCTTGCACACATCAATCCGGTACAGATCGTCTATACCTTTATCATGGGGCTTATTTCCGGTTTGATCTACTATAAGACCAAGGATCTTCGCTGGACAATTCTCATGCACATGGTCATCAATATTCTTTCCACCTTCGCCGCGCCGGAATATATGCATGCATATCTTTCGGCATGGAATCTGTTCACCGTCGTCATGATCGTCCCCGTCGTGTTTTTGGTCGCCCATCTGCTTCGCCATTCTGAAAAGAAAGCATAAATCACATCCTGTTGATTTTTAATGACGGCAGGTTTCTCTTTACATAAAGAAAAACCTGCCTTTTTTATCCCATAATCTCACACAGTATTTCTTTAGCACTCTGCTGTCAAGTGTGCTAAACTACATGTACAAAGAAAGGTGAAACGGTATGAACAACATTGAAGATCGTAACGATCCGCGACGTAAAAAACCCGTTCTCTATTACTACGCGATCGTCTTGCTGATATTGGTGCTGATGAATCTGTTCGCTTTGCCGGCGTGGCGGCAGGCGGAAGTCAAGGAAGTGGACTACGGAACGTTCATCACCCAGACCAAAAACAAAGAAATCAAGGAAGTGCAGATCGAAGAAAATCAGATTCTCTTTACGAAAAACGGTGAAAAGGAGCAGATTTACAAGACTGGAATTATGAATGATCCGGATCTGACCCAGCGCCTGTATGATTCGGGAGCGAAATTCTCCTCAACGATCATCCAGAAACAATCACCGATGGTTTCCTTTCTGCTGGGATGGATCGTGCCGCTTCTCTTCTTCTACTTCATGGGTAACTTCATCATGAAACGCATGGGTGAAAAAGGTGGCAATTCTATGATCTTCAATATCGGAAAATCCAACGCCCGCGTTTATGTCAAGTCCCAGACCGGAATCCGCTTCCGTGATGTGGCGGGCGAAGATGAAGCCAAAGAATCCTTACAGGAAATTGTCAAATATCTGCATGACCCGAGCGCTTATAAGAAGATCGGCGCCGCCATGCCGAAAGGTATCCTGCTTGTCGGCCCTCCCGGCACCGGTAAAACGATGCTGGCCAAAGCCGTGGCCGGTGAAGCCAACGTTCCTTTCTTTTCCATGAGCGGTTCTGAATTTGTGGAAATGTTCGTCGGTATGGGCGCTTCCAAAGTGCGCGACCTGTTCCGACAGGCAAAAGAAAAAGCGCCTTGTATCGTGTTTATTGATGAAATTGACGCTATCGGCGGTAAGCGCATGTCCGGCAATATCGGCGGAAACGATGAACGTGAGCAGACTTTGAATCAGTTGTTGACGGAGATGGACGGTTTTGAATCCAACAGCGGCGTCGTCATTCTGGCGGCGACCAACCGTCCGGAATCACTGGATCCCGCCTTGCTTCGACCCGGCCGCTTTGACCGGCGGATTCCGGTTGAACTGCCGGATCTGAAAGGGCGTGAAGAAATTCTGAAAGTGCATGCCAAGAAGATTAAAACCGAGGCAAACATCAATTATAATGTCATCGCCCGCATGGCTTCCGGCGCTTCCGGTGCCGAGCTGGCCAATGTTATCAATGAGGGCGCTTTACGGGCGGTACGCGACGGCCGGGAGGTCGTCACGCAACAAGACCTGGAAGAATCCATCGAAACGGTCATTGCCGGCTATCAAAAGAAAAACGCCATTCTGACGGATGAAGAAAAGAAACGCGTCGCCTATCATGAAGTGGGACATGCGCTGGTCGCGGCGTTGCAGACGCACAGCGCTCCGGTGCAGAAGATCACCATCATTCCCCGCACATCCGGCGCTTTAGGCTATACGATGCAGCTTGAAGAAGGAAACCACTATCTGTACACAAAAGAAGAACTGATGGATGAAATCACGACACTGACCGGCGGCCGCAGTGCTGAAGAGGTCGCTTTCGGCAATGCTTCAACCGGCGCTTCCAACGATATTGAAAAAGCGACGAAGATCGCCCGCGCCATGATTACGCGTTATGGCATGTCGGAGGCTTTCGACATGGTGGCCATGGAACAGGTGCAGAACCAATATTTGGGCGGGGATACAAGTCTGATCTGCTCGCAGGCGACGGCCGCCGATATTGATCAGAAAGTGATTCATCTCGTCAAGCAGGCACATGAAAACGCCCGCACGATGCTGAAAGAAAATCGGCAGGCGCTGGATCGAATTTCCGCGTTTCTTTATAAAAAAGAAACCATTACCGGCGAAGAATTTATGAAAATTATGGAACATCCCGATCTGGAGCCGGAGGAGGCTGTCGCTCTGCCCGCTCCCGTTATGGTTCCGGCAGCGGAGTAAGCTTACGTCCTTCTTCCCCTTATGCATGCGCATGAGGGGATTTTTTTATGGTCTCTTCATCAATACTGCCCCCGCAAAATCACCTGCCAAATTACGAGATCAATGCACGCTCCACGAGTCTATAAAACAATAGATCTATATTTAAAAGGATAACCGGATTTCAGCCGCATGCCGTCTTCTTCCCCAACTGTTCCTGCCTCCCTTCTCTTCTCTCTTCTTTCCGCTTTCAGGTGGGAATCCGCGCAGTATCGCGCATTAAATGCGCAGAACCGTTGCTTTATCGCCCATAAACGGCATGCGCTTCATTCTTAATGCATGTCTGCATTTTCTTCGTGTATTTACCTCGAAATTTTATTCAAACTTCATACCGCTTTTTATCCGTTGTATAAAACAGAGAATGCGCCTACACATAAAAAGCCGGGTTCAATCGGATCGCTCCGCTGTCCGTACACAGAGAACGATTCCGATTAAACCCGGCCTTTGATTACCGCTTCATGCAACTATTTTGATTTATAGAGATTTCGTACACTGACCCACGCAATCCCGACGGACGCGATCAGCAGAACCATATAGGCGCCAAGGAAGAGCGTATCACTTGTATTCGGAACAAGCGGGCGCGGAGTTATCCTAACCGGCTGGCTAGGCGGAATTGGAGTCCATACCGCTATAAGAACAATATCGTCCTCAACTTCACCGATCGTAAAGTGCTCGCCGGTATGATAGATATGTCCGGTTTCATCCTTCCAGCCCGTCAAGCGATAGCCCGATCTCTTCAATGTGCCGGGGCCCAAGACAATCGCATCATCTGTCGTGGGATCCGCACTTGGATAATAGCGGTGCGAATCAACCGGCACACTGCCGTAGACGCCGCTTTCCTCGTATTTATACACAACATTTGCATATACATATGCGTTAAATTCCCCGGTAACAACATCGCCTAATGTATTGCTTGTTTGCATCTGCAGGTGTTCAAGCGCCCCTGTTTTCTTCGGCGTGACAGTCCCCGTCGTATCCAGATCCATTACCGGATCGCTCACCGCCGTATAGGTAATCGGCGGATTCGGCTGATCCGGATTCTCACTTGTCGCTTTCAACTCAAGCGGGCGAGGTGAATCGGTAACATGAATAAACTGATCATCATGCGGAAGTTTCGGTAATCTGATGATTCCGCCCGAAACGTTATAGGCATGCCCCGAAGTGTCAAAGCTGTGGAACGTCTGCGTCTTCAGAGACGTGCGGTCAAAGTCCGAATCGGTGTTTACGGTCGTCGGATCGCCCGTTCCCGTATGCTTCGTCACCTTCAGATCGGCCGGAAGCTGCAAGGAAACGCTGTACGCCGTATCCTCATGATTCGTGCGAATCGTAAATGTTCCATCCGCATTCAGCTTACCGCTGACGGCATTTGCCGTTGATCCGATTTCATTGCCGCTCGCATCGTTGAGGGATACGACGATTCCGCTTCCCTCGCCGATCGGCGCATCCGTATCCAGCACGCCGTCTTCATTTTTATCCCGCCACAAAACGCCATGTACCTCATACGGACGGAAGATGTATTCCGCCGACGAACATTTCGCATCCGTCGCTTCCGTTCCGGCAAGGAAATGATACGTACCTGTGACATAGGCATGGAGATCATTTTCCTTCACCGCCTCTTCTTCCGCTTCAAGCGGAATGCGTACCTCTATATTCGCATCGCTGCCCGGCGTAACTTTATGATGCAGCGTCATCTTGACATACCGATAATTTTTCCAGTCGCCCGGAGACGTGATGGAACTTTCCGGTACATACGTCGTGCCGTCCGTACTGTATGAATATTCAATGGTATCCGTTGCGCTCAGGCCGGACGTGTGATTCGTGATCGCCGTCCCGGTCAGATTCATCGTATATTCATTTGTTTTCGTTTCATTGATTTCATGCCCCGACGTATCGAATGTCGTAAAGGAAACCTCTTCCCCCTTACTCGGCAGTTTTATGATCACTTCGGCAAGCGAAGTCGTGCCCGGAATATGAATCTGCTCACTTACCAGCAGCGAACTCTTCTCACGCGGCAAGAATGTCACCGGTTTCAGACGGTCGACGACGTTGTTCTTCCCCGGATACAGCTGCACACCGTTTAGAACATGCTGCAAAACGCGAACGGTAAAGGCGCTCATATCGCCGACCCGGAACAGCGACGGCGTTGTCGTATCGCCCGTTCCGCGGATATCGTCCGTATCCGGAACAGCTCCGTTGAACGCATATTTGACATTTCCGGAAGCCGGCGAACCGTCATACTTGGTCAGAAGGCCAGAAATATCATAATATACGGCGCCGAACGGATGATGGTCGCCCAGCATGGCGCCGTTCCATGCCTGCAAATTGATCTTGGCAAGATCGTATGACAACGAAGCCGCCCAGCCGTTCTGGGTATTCTTACTGAAATGGCCGTTCTGACTGCCGCTGGAAATCTTCAAATACCGCTTGCCGTTTGCCGTAATAACCGATACTTCATTAGCGGTAATCGGTTGGCGGCGGCTCCATGGAGAACTGCTCGCCTGTTCCGCCTCTACTGAAGCGACGTCAAACTCCGGATCGGTTAATTCAATATAAACCGCTTCCGGCGCATCCATCTTGATCGTTGAGTCGGCATGCGTTTCGTCGCTGTTCAGATCGTTACGTTCCGCCCAGAATACGCCGTTGAAAGCACCGCTTTTCTCCTCAGACATACCACTATAATAATAATCTTCACTCTCTTCCGCCGTAGCGATACCGCCCTGATAAGCGATGACCGTACGATCATCGGATTTAAATCCCCTATGCGAAATAACCCAGCTCGCTCCTTTGGGGCCGAATAAAAGTCCGAGGCTGTGATAGCGAACCTGACTTTCAACGCCGTCCGGATCGGTCGGTGTGACGCCCGGGCATGGATTATCACATTTAAAGAATGCGTCCACTTCAATTCTTCCGCGGTCGGTCGGCGCGCCGGTGACCGATACCTCCTGATCGTGATACAGCGAGCGATCACGCTTCGGATCAATCAGAACGTTAAACAGACGGAAAATAAGCTTATGGCCTTCGGTATAATCCATATCTTTTATGTAATCCAAAAGCAGATCGCCGTCATACTGAAGACGAATGCCTGTAAAATATTCGTCGTCCGCAAGACCGATATCGGTTTTGGTAATCGAATTCCAGCTTCCGCTTATTGAATCGGGAATTGTGTATTCCTGATTCGTTTTTGTCTCTCCGGTCGTTTTGTTATAGGAAGAATAAATAACCTTCCAGCCGCTCATCCGCTGTGAAAGACTGAAGCCACCGATAAAACTGATCGGCTCTTCAATCCCGTTGATATTGGTCGACCTTGCCCGGAGCGTAATCACCGGATTCTTATAAAGACTCTTATAGGAATATTCATCCCCTCTGAAATAGATATTACCGGCATATGCATACGAAGCATTATCATCCGGACCCTGGCCGAACGTATACACGGTTTGGGTTCCGGATATACCTTCCTCCATGAAATCGTTGCAGGTTTCTTCGCCGACCTTGACATACAGATAATCCGGATCGGAAGCGGTGCTATACGTATAAGACGAACCGTCTCTTTTCTTATGCTCCACTTCATAGCCGATCTGAATTAATTCCCCTGTGGTAAGCGGACTGCCGTCTTCATGCGTGCGGGTAACGTTATAATCCAGCGTAAACGGATCGTCCGTTCCGGTGGCCGGAGTCCGGGCACGATCCCATTCCAGCGTCAGACCGCTTAAACGATCGCCAGCTTCCATGTAACTGGTGAACGAAATGTTTTGGCTATACTTTATATCATTTTCCGGAACTTCTTTCGTTTCCACGCTGCCGTCGGCCTTGGTGATGATCAAGGTCATCTTGCCGAGAGCCCGCTTATAATCATCAAAGTATTGCGCACGATGATAGTCGGTCGGCCGGATTTCATACGGGAAATGATACGTTTCCGTATACGCACCCTCCGACATGATCAATTCATCATTCGACGGATAGCTCACCGAATACATATTGTTATACACGTCAATAAATTTCTGCTTGAAAGCCGGATGACCTGCATTGACGGTTTTTATGTTGGTGGTGTTCTTCTTATACTGCAGTTTCGGCGTCACCTTGAATTGATCATCATAAACACTTTTCGGCGTCTTCATCTTTACGCCGGTTGTCGTCAGCGTGATTTCCTCGCCGCCTTCTGTTTCAAAGGTCACTTCCGTATCGGCCGCCTCAAACAACGTATCTGCCGGGATAAATTCATTTTCTTTAAATTTCCATGTGGCCCAGATCTCGGTTTGCTTAAGTTTATTATACGGATCGGTGCTCGAATCGGCCGCTATTTCGAAAACATCATATGTTCCTCCGGCATCGGTCAAAGGATCCGTATTGACCTTTTTGTATTTTCCTCCGCCGGACATCGCAGAGCGTATGTACGGCTCACTCGGCCAGCACAGGTCTTCCAGACCGACCGGACGATAGATTTTAATTCGCTTGATGCGAATCAGCTTGCTGTTATCTTTATCCACTTCGGGAACGTTCAGCTTCACCAGCGGATACAGGTGCTGCTGAAAATAATACCACTTGGAATCCGAATCATTGACGGCGGTACTTGCCGAGATTTCCGCCGGCTCCGTAGTAAAAATCGATGTAATGGAGGGAGTTGCCGTATTTCCGGTTTTAGGACGTACCGTATAACGCGTATTTTCTCCCATCAGACCGCCGTTGCTGTCGGTCAGGCGGAAAGCGATCGTCGTCTTTTTCGGCCCGTTGGCAATGATATCGCTCAGATCCGTCTGCGACATATAATCGATTTCCGTATGAAAAGCAAGCGCCGTAGAAAGATCATCCAGCGTCGAAGGATCCGCTTTCAGCGTGACGACAACGGATTTCAAGCTGTTCGCGTCATACTCCACGCCTAAAATTTCAGCTTTCGCTTTCAGATTCTCAAGACCGCCCTGATCAAATTTCATGCCGGCCGGCAGATCAACCGATAAGCGAAAATTCGTTCCGTGAAACGCTTCCTTGGGAATCGTAATGTTGAATACGCCGTCCGTGCCGGGATGGATCGGAAAGTGATAAACGCCTTCGCCATCCTGCCCCTGACTGTTAAGCATGGGACAGTCCACCGGCAACGTCAGGCCGGAAATGACCGGAGGTACCGGCGCGCCTAAAATGCCCAGATAGAACGGGCTGAACGATTTTGATTCAAAATGAATCACACCTTCTTCATCCACGGTAAAATCAACCGGTTCCAATTCCGTACCGTTCCAATGCAGAAGCTGATAATTTTCATCATCGGCTAACGCAACGCCGTCTTTTCGGGATAAAGAAATTTTGACCGCATGATCATTTTCCGGCTGAATCAGATCGGTCGAATAACTTCTTTTGAAAGCAATTTCCATGCCATGAAGCGATCGTACCGTAATCTCTTCTTCCGTCTTTCCGGAAAGTTCGATCATCTTCTCTTTTGCCTTGGCAAGATCGTCCGGCTCCAAATAGGAAGATAACGAAAACATACTAAATAAGGGAAACGTATCCGCTTCATACTCGGCCTTGACCGTGAAAAGACTACCAATCTCTCCCTCAAAGCTTCCCGCCGGCATGTATTCAATGGTGTTCTTTGCTTCTTTCAGCAATTCTTCATCAATTTCCTCATCGGCTTCGGCCGGATCTTTCTTTTTACCCTCGCCGTCTTTTTCCTCTTCTTCGCTTTCCGCGGTCGGCTTCGGAGAAGCCGTCGGCGAAGGCGTTGGCGTTTCGCCTGCCGGTTCCGCCGTTTCCTGCGGCTGTGGAACCGGTGATTCTTCCGGCCGTGCACTTTCCTGCGGAGTCGGCGTCACTTCTTCGCTCGGCGCCGGTTCCGGTTCCGCTACGGGTTCCTGCGGTTCCACCGATTCCTGTACCGGCGGCTCGGCAGGCGTTTCAGTTCCCGCATTCGGATCCAGATCCGCATGTGCGTAGAAAATACTTTGCCCGAATAAGGCGATAATAAACAATACCCGGAGCAAAAGAAAATTTCTTTTTCGGAATTTTTTAAACATAATTTCCCCCACTACACCCTAGTACAGGCCGGTTTTGCTTAATCTTTCGGCAATGTATAGATGTGTCAATTATTTTATAGTTATCTCGCTATATTGCAACAAAAATACCGCTTTATTTTCAAAAACGGACATTGCAATAGTAAATGCATAAAATATATT
>CAUVBZ010000029.1:0-16386 GCA_963550455.1 uncultured Erysipelotrichaceae bacterium | reverse complement strand
TGAAAGGAATTAATGTTCACAGTGAAGTAGCTCCTTTGAAAAAGGTACTGCTTCACCGCCCGGGTAAGGAGCTTTTGAACTTGACTCCGGACTCAATGGAGAGGCTGTTGTTCGACGACATCCCGTTCTTGAAGGTTGCTCAGGAAGAGCATGATGCGTTTGCGCAGTTGTTGCGCGACAACGGCGTCGAGGTCGTCTATCTGGAAGATCTGATGACCGAGGTGCTGAAGCTCCATCCGGAACTTAAGGAAGAGTTCCTGATGAAGTGGCTTGAAGAAGGCGGAATCCACACCGAAAAATGGCAGAAGAAGCTGTACACATATCTGACCGAAAATTTTGAGGGCAAAGATCTGGTCCTCAAGACGATGGAAGGTATCAACCTGAAAGAGTGCTATGGCGCTGAAAGAAACCATTCGCTGGTAGATCTGACTTCCGTTGCGCAGAAGCTGATCGTTGATCCGATGCCGAACCTGTATTTTACACGTGATCCGTTCGGTTCCATCGGCCACGGTATCTCGCTGAACAGAATGCGTTTCCCGACCCGTAACCGCGAAACAATCTATGCGGATTACATCTTCAAGTATCATCCGGATTACGTCGGCACGCCGCTGTATACGAAGCGTACGGCTAATTTCAACATTGAAGGCGGCGATATTCTCAACCTGACGGAATCGGTTCTGGCAGTCGGTGTTTCGCAGCGTACAAGTCCGGAAGCGCTTGAGGCTCTTTCCGCGAAGATGTTTAAGGATCCGGAGTGCAAGGTTCGTACCGTTCTGGCCTTCGTCATTCCTTCTTCCAGAGCGTTCATGCATCTGGATACGGTCTTCACGGCGATCGACGTGGACAAGTATACCGTGCATCCGGAGATTATCGGCCCGCTGCAGGTATTCGAAATCACGCCGGGTACGGACGGCTACAGCCTGAATGTACGCGAAATCAATGCAACGCTGCATGATGTTCTCGCGAAGTACACGAACAAGGAAAAGATTGATCTGATCACCTGCGGCGGCGACGACATGATCGCGGCACAGCGTGAGCAGTGGAACGACGGGTCCAACACGTTGGCCATCGCTCCGGGCAAAGTTGTTGTTTACGAGCGTAACGATGTCACCAATCGCATTCTGCAGGAGCACGGTGTCAACGTTCTCTGCATTCCGAGCGCTGAGCTGAGCCGCGGACGCGGAGGCCCTCGCTGCATGTCGATGCCTTTGATTCGCGCCGACTGAGTCGTATTCAACAAGAGAAAAAGAGGAGAAAAAAATGGGAGTCAATGTTCGTGGCAGAAGTTTTCTGACTCTGCTGGATTACACGCCGGAAGAGATTCGGTATCTGCTGAATCTTGCGGTCGAGTTTAAGAATCTGAAAAGAAACGGCGACGATCACAGCTGGCTGAAGGGCCGTCAGGTCGTTCTGCTGTTTGAGAAAACTACAACCCGCACACGCTGCGCATTTGAGGTTGGCGCAAAGGATCTCGGCATGGGAGTCACCTTCCTGGATTCGAAGTCTTCGCAGATGGGCAAAAAAGAGTCGCTGGAAGATACGGCGAAAGTATTGGGCCGCATGTTTGACGGTATCGAGTATCGCGGATACAAACAGCAGGTTGTTGAGGATCTGGCGAAATATTCCGGCGTTCCGGTATGGAACGGTTTGACGGATGATTTCCACCCGACCCAGATGCTGGCCGATATCATGACGGTTCAGGAAGAATTCGGCGACGTCCGCGGACGGAAGCTGACGTTCTTCGGCGACGCAAGAAATAATGTTGCAAACTCGCTGATGGTAGTCTGCTCGAAGCTGGGCATGCACTTCTGCGCTTGCGGTCCGAAAGAATTGATGCCGGCGCAGGAACTGATCGATCAGTGCCAGGCCGTAGCCAAGGAAACCGGAGCGGTGCTTGAATTTACGAGCGACGTTCAGGTCGGCGCCAAAGATGCGGATGTTCTGTACACGGATATCTGGCTGTCCATGGGCGAGCCGGAAGAACTTTGGGCACAGCGTATTGAAGAGCTTCGCCCGTATCAGGTTAACAAGGAAGTCATGGCGGCGGCGAAGCCGACGGCGATCTTCCTGCACTGCCTGCCGAGTTTCCATGATCGGAATACGACGATCGGCGAAAATATTTACGAGAAGTACGGACTGGAAGCGATGGAGGTCACGGATGATGTGTTCTTAGGCCACCAGGCGCGTCAGTTCGATGAAGCGGAAAACCGGATGCATACAATCAAGGCTGTGATGTATGCTACGTTGAAGTAATGGCTGAGCGTATTGTGGTTGCTCTCGGGGGGAATGCTTTAGGCAAGACCCCCGAGCAGCAGCTCGAACTGGTTAAACACACCGCCAAGACAATTGTTGATCTGGCCGCGGAAGGCTACGAAGTTGTCATCGGCCATGGCAACGGACCGCAGGTCGGCATGATCAATCTGGCGATGGAATTTTCTTCCACAAACGGCGGCGGTACGCCGTCGATGCCGTTTGCGGAATGCGGCGCGATGAGCCAGGGCTATATCGGCTATCATCTGCAGCAGGCGATTCAGACGGAACTGGCGGCACGAGGCATCAAAAAGTCCTGTGCGACGGTTGTGACGCAGGTTGTCGTCGATGAAAATGACCCGGGCTTTAAAAATCCGACCAAGCCGATCGGCAGCTTCTACAGCAAGGAAGAGGCGGACAAGATCGCAGCGGAAAAAGGGTACGTCTTTGTTGAAGATGCGGGCCGCGGCTATCGCCGCGTTGTTCCTTCACCGTTACCAAAGCGTATCGTTGAGCTGGACGTTGTCAATCAGCTGATCGCAGCGGGCGATATCGTGATTACGGTCGGCGGCGGAGGTATTCCGGTTGTCGAAACGGCGGAAGGCCTGAAGGGTGTTGCGGCGGTGATCGATAAAGACCGCTCCAGCGCACTGCTGGCGGAGTCGGTACATGCCGACAAGCTGATTATCCTGACGGCGGTCGATCGGGTCTGCATCAACTATAATAAGCCGGATCAGAAAGAACTGGCCGAGATGGATATCGCACAGGCGCGGCAGTATATTGCGGAAAAGCAGTTTGCACCGGGGTCGATGTTACCGAAAGTGGAATCTTGCATCGCTTTCGTTGAAAGCGTCGGCGCAGGGCATACGGCTTTGATTACGTCGTTGGAGAGGGCGGCGGAAGCACTGAAAGGTGTCACCGGAACAATCGTTCAAAAATAAACAAGGGATAGGGTTTTGAAAGGAGAAATCAATTTATATGGCTGAAAAGCAGAAAAAAAGGCTTGGTACATATGGTATTTTGCTGCTGGTTCTGTTATTCGTGGCAATTTGTACCTGGCTGACAAACGGGAAACCGTACATTACGGATGAAGGCGCACCGGGCGCGGTTATGGGGGCTTCATTTCAGCAAATTCTGATGTCACCGATTGCCGGGTTCCATGACGCCAGCGATGTTATCGGATTTGTATTCTGCCTTGGAGCTTTCTTGGCATTGGTGAATGCGACCGGTGCTTTGGAAACAGGAATTCACGTTTTGGTTAAGAAACTCAAGGGTAAGGAACTCTCATTGATTTGGATTTTGATGTTCCTGTTCTCGGTTGGCGGAACAACATACGGCATGGGTGAAGAAACTGTCGGTTTCTATATCCTTCTTGCCGCAACGATGACGGCTGCCGGAATGGATCCGATCGTCGGAGCGGCTACCGTATTGCTTGGTGCAGGTTCGGGTGTTCTTGGTTCAACGATTAACCCGTTTGCGACCGGCGCGGCGGTTGACGCGGCGCGTTCGATGGGTGTTGAAGTCAACATGGGTATCCTCTATATGGAGGGTGTCGTATTGTGGCTTGGTACTTATCTGATTTCGGCGATTGCCGTTACAAAGTATGCAAAGCATGTGATCAATACCAAGGGTTCCATTCTTACGGCGGATCAGCTGGATGAATGCAAAAAGGCATACGGCAATCTGGAAATCCGCGAAGATGAAAAGCTGACAGGCAAGCAGAAAACCTGCATGTGGCTCTTTGCGTTGACCTTCGTCGTCATGATCCTTGGTTTCATCCCTTGGGGTGATCTGAACGAGGGGATTGCGGATAGCTTAGCTTGGACATCTTTCCTGACCGGAACGGAGTTGGGCGGCTGGTGGTTTGACGATGCGGCGACATGGTTCATGTTGATGGGCATTATCATTGGTCTGATCGGTATGAGCGATCGCGATAAGATGGCGTCGACGATCATTACCGGTATCGGCGATATGATTTCCGTCAACGTCGTCATCGCTCTGGCTCGTGCGACGGCCGTATTGATGGCACAGACAGGCATGGGAACCTGGATGGTTCAGGCTTCGGTTACGGGTTTGACACAATCCGGTATGCCGGCGGCATTGTTCGGTTTCCTGGATTATCTGCTGCACATCGGTTTGAGTTTCCTGGTTCCGTCTTCTTCCGGTCTGGCGGCGCTCTCGGCTCCGATCGTTTCGCCGATCGTTGCCGGTCTGCACTGGTCGGTGGAGACGTCCATCATGTGCAACGTCGGTGCAAACGGTCTTGTCAACCTGTTCACACCGACCTGCGGATTCATCATGGGCGGTCTTGCCTTGGCTCGTATTCCGTATGAAACATGGCTGAAATGGGCGGCGAAGCTGCTGGTTATACTTGCCCTCTATGTTGCTGTTGTATTAACGGTCTTCATGCTTGTGTTGAGCTGAGAAGATCCATTCTAAAAGTAGTTGTGCATGCGGCCGGTGATTGTTTTTGAACCGGCCGCATTTGCTGTATCATAGAAGTGAGGAATACCACAATGACGAAACAGGCATCATTACAAGACAGCGCCGTATCGGAAGTTGACCCTTCGTCTCTGTGCTCCTTTGATTATGAGGCTATTGAGAAACCGACACGCGCTCTGATGCATCAGGCGGCCCGCTTTTTGTATTTTAAAAACGGGCACGGCACCATGGTGATCGACGGTGTGGATTATGAAATGAAACCCGGTACGATCGTCGCCATCAGCCCGTGGATGATTACGGATATCACCGTCGTGGATACAACGCTGCAGCTGATCAAGGTCGTCTATGATTATGAATATTTAAAGAGTGTGCTTTCACATGTCGGCGATCTGGAAGATGAAGGAAGCGAGATGCTTTCCTACCTGAATATGCAGCCGGTCTTACAACTGGATCGTCTGCAGATGGAAACCGTCGACGGCATCCTGGAACAGCTGAAAGAAGAGCTCGGCGTTGCCAGCACGCTGGAACACGTTCCCGAAAAGCCCCTCAGCTATCTCTTCACCAGCACCAAACTGATCGAACTGATGATTTTGTATTACCGCTTTGTGCGCCAGGCTTCGGGAAAGAAGAACGTGGCCGCGGAAACCGTCAGCCGCGATTCGATTTTGAGTTACATCTACGCGCATTCTTCTGAAAAGCTGTCGGTGGCGAAAGTGGCGGGCGTCTTTTACATGTCGGAATCCACCTTGTCCAAGCACCTGATCGAGCTGACGGGGACGACATTCTCCAAGCTCCTCAACGCCATCCGCATTGAAAAAGCGTCGGATTATCTGACCTATACGAATCTGACCCTGGATGAAATTGCCCAGCTTTTAGGCTTCGTGGACGCCTCGCATCTGTCCAAGCATTTCGTCACGAAGGTGGGCGTTACCCCGATGCGCTATCGCAAGATCTACTCCAAGGTGAAAACCCGTTACTCGCGCAATGCGAAGGACGTCGCTTTTGCCGTTACGGATTATCTCTATAAAAACTACGATACCGAACAGCTTTCCCTGAGCCGTACGGCTGCCCACTTCGGCATTTCAGTCGCGGAGATGAACCGGGCTTTGCTTTATTACTCGGAAAAAAACTTTGAAGCTCTGCTGAATTTTATCCGCATCAATAAAGCCTGCGAACAGCTGCTCAGTTCCCAGCAGCCGATTATTGACGTTGCGGTCAGCGTCGGGTACAGCAATGTTAAAACGTTCAACCTGAATTTTTATAAATACAAGGGCATGAATCCGACCGAATTTCGCTCGCGCATCACCTTGCAAAATGCCGACGGCAGTGAAACAAGCGCCAAAGCTGTTCGCCCGCGTGTGCTAAAATAATGACAGAGGGTATGGATATGCAGATGTTTAAAGCGGACGACGAATTTTGGACAATTTTTCCGGATGCGGCCATTGCCGTGCTCGCGGTCAAAGGCTTGAAAGAAGACGACCTTTCCGAACAACAGCGGATCGAGATTCAAAATCTTCTCGCTTCCGCCAATGAGGAGGCGAAAAAGTATGTGCCTGACGAGCCGATCTCGGCGAATGAAGTCGTACAGGTATGGCGCGGCGCCTATCAGAAATTTCCGTCCAAGAAAGGAGCGCGCTGTTCGATTGAAGCGTTGCTGAAACGGGTTCTTCACGGTACGCCGATCGGCTCTATCGTACCGTCGGTTGATATCACGAATGCAATTTCTCTGCGCTATGCATTTCCGATCGGGGTTGAGAATCTGGACGCCATCGACGGCGATCTGCACCTGGGCGTTATGAAGGGGAACGAAGCGTTCCGTCCGATCGGCTCCGATCAGGATGAACCGCCGCTACCGGGCGAGGTCGCGTATTATGATCAGGCCGGCGCCGTATGCCGCTGCTGGAATTGGCGGGACGGTCAGAGAACGCAGATGGAAGAAGGAACGCCCAACGCCTTTGTGGCGATGGAGTGCGTAGAAGCGGATCGCCTGCCCGATCTGCAGAAAGCGATGGAGGAACTGGGAGGACTGCTTCAAAAGTATCTGCATGCCGAAATTCTTTCTTCGGCCATCGTGACCAAGGAAAATAAAAGCGTCGTTCTGCGCTGAACGCGGCGGCGGGCGGGGTACTTTCCCGCTCGCCGTATTTTTTATACTATAATGAGGAAAAAGTGGGGAGGAACAGATGACCAGAATATACGATTCCTATCGCAGCGTGACATGCGACACGCGTATCCGGGAAGAAAAAGACGGCTGGTATACCTTTTCCGAAAGCGTTTTTTACGGTGAAAAAGGCGGCATGCCGGCAGATCAGGGCACCATTAACAAGCAGAAGGTGGACGGCCTGCGTTTTGAGGGCGAAACACTTTGGCATCATGTAGAGGGAGAGCCGCTGGCGGATCCGATTCATATGGAAGTGGATTTGGAACTGCGCATCGCCCATACCGCGCCGCAGACGGCCTTGCATATTTTGGACAACTACTATCGGCGCAAAGGGCAGCTGATCACGTCGACCAACTGCCACGTGGACGATTCGTACTATGATTTAGATCAGCCCGAAGTGACGGAAGCCGATTTAAAAGAGGCGCAGGCTTATATCAATGAGGCGATTCGACTGAATGCGCCCGTGACCTTTTCGTATGTGAAAGGGGCGGATTATCCGGATCCCGCTTATCGGCATTTTGACGAAGTGCGTATCGTCACCATTGCGGGACTGGATGAACAGCCCTGCGGAACGCCGCATGTCAATTCGACGGCCGAGATCGGCAGCTTTGTTTTACTGCGCGCCGTACACGTCAACAAGACCACCAGCCGTATTTATTTTGAAAGCAGCTATGCAACGGATTGGAAACTGCAGCAGGAAGACCGTCAGTTACATCATCTGGCCGAAACGCTGGGAAGCAGTGTGGAAGAATTGACAAAGAAGGCGGAAAGCCTGTCCGCCGCCAATAAGGCCTATAAAAAGCAGGTCGACGACTTACAGCGCCAGCTGTTGGAATATCGGGCGGCACAGCTTGTTCAGGAACAGCGCGTCATTCTGGAAATGCCGAAGGAAGAAGCGGGCAATATGCGCACCTTGAGCCAGATGTTGTTGAGGAAGACAACGTCCGCGATGCTTCTGTATACGGTCGACGAGCAGATCAACTTTGCCATCGTCGCTCCCGATCATTCCGCCCGCACCCGCTTTGAAACGCTTAAGGAAGCTTTGGGCGTCTGCTCCGGCGGCGGCAGCGACACGATCGTTTCCGGACGCACGCAGGCGGAGAAGGCCGTCTTTCAGGAAGCGATCGGCCGCTTATTCGGGTAAAGATATGTTCGCGTGGTTCGGCAGGAAAGAAAAGCGAATCGCGGGCAAAGAGGTAGACCTCGTTTTAGAAAGGAGTCTGCCTTTTTTTGGCGACCATGATCATGTGCCGACGTACATTTACGGCATTTATCTGCATGGAACCGGAAATAGAATCGGTTCCTGCGATCTGCGGTGCGGAATGAATCCGGAGATCTATTATGCCGGGAACATCGGCTATCGTATCCACGCCGCCTATCGGGGCCATCGGTATGCGGAAAAAGCGTGTCGGCTTTTATTCACCGTCGCCAGACAAAAGCGGATGCGGGAACTTCTGATCACCTGCTCACCGGAAAACACGGCTTCCCGCATGACGCTGGAACATCTAGGCGGTGAGCTTTTGGAAACGACCGACGTACCGCGCAGTCACTGGCTGTATGAACGCGGCGAAATTCAAAAAAACATCTATCGTTTTCAGTTGCTATAATAGGTACATGCGAAATCTGATTAAATTTCTGACCAGCCGATTGGTAATCTGCTTTGTCTTAATCGCCGCGCAGATTTATTTCATCATTTCATGGATGTATGATCTGGCTCTGCTGCATGCACTGACGCCGCTGGTTGAATTGTTTTCCTTCCTGCTGGCTGTCGTCGTCATCAATCGGGAAGAGGATTCTTCCTTCAAGATGATCTGGCTCGTATTGATTCTGGCGGTGCCGATCGTCGGCATCGTGCTGTATCTGTTGTGTGCGGGACGCAAGATGCCCAAACGGCTGGCCAACGGCACTACATCTGCCAACAGTCGGATGAAATATCTGCTGCGCCAGGACTCGGAAATTTTATCCGCAGCGATGCAGAGTGAACAGGCATATCCGCTGTTTTATCATGCCTTCCATTCTTCCGGCTTTCCGGTTTATGGAAATACAGCCGCGACCTATTTTAAATCCGGAGAAGAATGGTATCCGGTTTTTCTCACCAGGTTACGTGAAGCGAAGCATTTTATTTTTCTGGAATATTTCATCATCAACGACGGCCCGCTATGGGAAGAGGTGCTTTCGATTTTGAAGCAGAAGGCGCAGAAAGGCGTGGAGGTCAAACTGATCTATGACGATATGGGCTCGCTGTCCCTGCCGATGCGCTATACCGGAACCTTGGCGAAGATGGGCATCGAAGCCTATGCGTTCAACCGCCTGCGGCCCCAGCTGTTGATTCAGATGAACAACCGCGATCACCGCAAGATCTGCGTCATCGATAATGTCTGCGGATTTACCGGCGGCGTCAACCTTTCGGATGAATATATCAATACGAAAAAACGGCACGGCTACTGGCGCGACTCGGCGATTATGATCGAAGGCGACGCGGTGTGGTCTTTGACGGTCATGTTTCTGGGGATGTACAGCTATCTCAAGAAAAATGATCAGGATATCGACTATGCAAAATATCGCCTCGCCTATCCCACAACCGGACAGAATAAAGGGTACTATCAGCCATTCTCCGATACGCCTACGGATGCGGCCGATCTTGGCTTCGACATGCATCGCAACATGATTTTGCATGCACGCAGGTATGTGTATATCGACACGCCCTATCTGATTTTAAACGACGTCATGCGTTCCGCCTTATGTCTGGCGGCCGATAATGGCGTGGACGTTCGGATTATGACGCCGCACATTCCGGATAAAATCGTGATCCTGGCCATGACGCGCGGAAATTATATGGAGCTTTTAAAGCACGGCGTACGCATCTTTGAATTTACGCCGGGTTTTAATCACACCAAAAATTTTGTGATGGACGATCGCTTCGGTATCGTCGGAACTGTCAATATGGACTACCGCAGCTATTATCTGCATTTTGAAAACGGCGTGCTGTTTGACGATCCTTCAATCGCCATACAGATGCGCCGGGCGTATGAGGAAGGATTGGCGCAGGCGAAGGAAGTGACACTGGAAGAGTGTCGGAAAACGAACGTCTTCATTCGAATGGCGCGCGGCGTGGCGAACCTGTTCGCACCGCTTTGTTAGGAATGCAAATGAAGAGACGCAGATCGAAAAAAAGGAAAACGGCAAACTTGTTGACGATATTGGTGGCGCTGATCGGGGTGGTTCTCATCCTTTTCATCGCGGCTCTCGCCAAGCAGAACTGGGAGATTGAAAAAGTCATCCCGCCTTTCTTCACGCCTTCCCCGCCGATCGACAATACCGATCTTTGCACGGTAAATAAAGAGCTTGAGAAAGCCGGTTCAATTCCGATTACGCAGGCGTACATTCCCTACGATTCACCCCGGCGGCCGGGCGAAGTGCGGAAAATCGAATATATCATCATTCACGAGACGGATAACCGCAGTCAGGCGGCGGACGCCTACCAGCATTCTCTTTTTCTGTCGCAGAATGAGACGGATATAACCGGCTGGCATTATTCCGTCGATGACCATGCCATCGTTCACCATATTCCGGATAATGAAATCGCCTGGAATGCAGGCGATCAACGTACCAAAAACGGCGGCAATATGAACGGGATCGCAATCGAGATGTGCGTCAATTACGGAAGCGATTATGATCAGACGCTGCAGAATACGGCCATTTTGGCCGCCGCCTTGCTGAAGAACTATAATCTGACGCCGGACGCGCTTCGCTTCCATGCCGATTTCATGGCAAAGGACTGTCCCCATCGTCTGATCAGCGAGGGACGTCTGGAAGAATTTAAGCAGATGGTGCGTGATCAATATCATCTGCTGGAAATAAAAGCACAGGGGGAATGAAATGGAGAAGTATGGGCTTGTATTGGAGGGCGGCGGCGTAAGGGGCGCCTATACGGCGGGAGCGCTGGCCTGGTTGAGCGATCATCATGTTACGTTTGATTATGGCGTCGGCATTTCTTCCGGAGCCATGTATATGACCTGTTATTGGCAAAGGGAAACGCAGATGGCATATGATATCGCGATACACTATGCGACAAATCCGGAAAATGTCGGCCTGCGAGCTTTACTGCATTGCGGCTATTACGTCGATTATGGGCGGCTGTTCGATGTCAGTCTGCTCGGGCAGGCGCATTATTCGGTCATGAAACTGAAAACGGAAAATGCCCCGATCGAGATCGGGGCCTATTCGCTGAAAAAAGGCGAAACTGTTTATTTCAATGCCGAAGATCTTGATGAAAATCTGACGGTCATTCGGGCGACGGTCGCCTTACCGATCGCTTCGGCGACGGTGAAGATCGACGGCTCTCCCTATCTGGACGGGGGCATCACCAAAATGATTCCGATTGAACGCTCGCTTGAGCAGGGGGTAACGAAGCATCTTGTCATCACGACGAAGCCGGCGGATTATGTCCGCAAGCCGGCGAACCGCATGGTGATCTTCCTGATGCGGCTGGCTTATCGGTCCTTTCCGCAGATTGTCCGCGATTATAAAGTGCGGCATCTGAATTATAAAAAACAGGTGGAATTGATCGATCGGCTGGAGAAGGAAGGCAAGGCGATGAATATCCGCCCTTCCCGGACAATCGCGATCAGCCGCTTCAAGGGCAGTCCGGAAAACTGCGAAGAACTGTATCGGCTCGGCTATGCGGATATGGAAGCCAAACGAAAAGAGCTGGAAGCCTTTTTAGACAGAACCATTGAAGCGTGAAGCGGCTGTAAACAAAGTCCGTTTACAGCCGCTTGCGGCAACACGTTTGAAGCGCGAATCTATTTTGACATACCGTTCAGTTTCTGATTGATGGAATCAGCCTCTTTTTTGTAAAACATTGCAAAGCATTTCCACAGCGCGAAAGAAACCGCCAGTTCACCGACGATCGCCAGAAGCAGGGGAAGCATACCGTGCTTTGTCGGAAACCATCCGACAAGAAAACTCGTGATCAGAAGAACGGCGCAGCCGATGCCCATATGGAAGATAATCTGAAGCGGAAAGGGAAGCCGCTCATTTTCATAGATAAAAGACGGCAGACTGAACCCCAGTCCGACAGACACCGCGCCCAGAAACATTTTTGAGTATTGATAGTTTTGCAGGACATACGTTCCGCCATAGAGCAGGTCAAAGACCACACCCGTCATTGAAAATAGCGTCGTTGTGATTGCTATTCCGATAAAAATGGATTTCATTCTTTTTTTTAACATAGCTTTTGCCTCCGTTTATAAACCGATACTCTTTTTAAATGCGGGAAGATAATGGCGGGAAACATACTCCCGACTGCCGTCACTCAAATTCAGTAACAACATTCCGTCGAAATTCGATTCGACGCTTTCACATGCGGAAATGCGGACGATGACGGATTTTGAAATCTGCACGAACGCGCCGCCAAGCATGCCTTTGACTTCATAGAGCCTTTTCCCGCTGAGAAAACATCCTTTCGCCGTATGCAGACAGGTATGGTCGTCTTGAACCGTGACTTTTATGATTTCATCGCGCGCGATCACGTACCGCCTGTCTGCCGCCGTTCCGATTATCGTATCGACATCGGCGTTCATAAAATCCAGGATACGCTGAACTTCGTCGGTTATTTTTGCCGTATAGATAACGGCATACGGTTCAATGCCGTCCTGAATTTTGACTTCTGCTCGCATACGCATCTCTCCTTTCCGGCGCGGCCGCCTCGCTGTTATCAATATACGGACTGTCGGCCGTTTTGTCCCGCTGTTTTCGGCAAGTGGTATAAATTGAGACGTAACATGCGAAAAGAGGACATCCCATCCGAAAAAAGGCGTTAACCCGTTGGTTAGCGGGTTTACGCCATTGAATGCCGGTTCTCTTTTAAACAAGGATTATTTCGCCTCGGCCGTTGTCAAAGAAGGAGCGTCGGTATTGACCGCATAGCGCACATGATCAAGGACTTCCGCTTTCGGAATCGACTGTACGTTGTGCCATGGCTGCAGGTACAGCATCCAGAATTCATCAAACGTCAGGGCAGAATCCATGACGGCCTTGGCGAGATCGACGCCGACATAACGATAATGCCACGGTTCAAAGGCATAGCCGGTAATGGTTTCCTTATATTCCGGATAACGCAAAATCCATCCATAATCCATGCAGTTGGCAACAACCCACTTATAGGCATTGGTGTTGACGAATTCCGGAATATCGTCTTCATTGCTGGCCGCCAGATCAACGGCCATGCCCGACTGATGTTCCGAATATCCGGGTCTGGCGCCGGCCTGATCGGCCTGTTCCTGTCCTTGAGAAGCGACCAGAGAATTGTAGACGTTTGCCTGCGTTTCGTAAGGACGATAGGCGCTGATCGCATAGAAGGTGACGCCCACCGCCCGGCCGCCGTCACCCCATGCGGCCATCGCTTCCGCCGCTTCCTGCATCAGCTGACGATCCGGCACGGCATACCAGTTGCTCAAGGTGACCAGATTTTCAGGCACATAGGCCGCGTCCAGATAATAGGTCTTATTGATGAGCATGGTGCGGTCGGTGACCGGAACCGGGAGCGCGTTTTTATAGGGCGTATAGTAGGTTCCCGAAAGTTCGAAGCGGGAAGGGGAATTGGTCTCTCGATGTTTGAGCACGTCGTCGATGTAATTCTGTTCGATCGGCTGATAATCAAAAACCAGCAGGGGCGTCAGTTCCGCATAGTTCAGCTGTCCGATCAGATTCTGTACCTGATCGACTTCATAGCCGTGATCCAGCAACCGGCTGATGAGCAGAAAGTCTTCCGCATCAAGCGCGGCATCGTCACTCTTGACAGCCGCATAATACGGCAGATAGTCACGATTCACGGTACCGGCGTTGATGGCCGCCTCCAGATAAGGGCTGTAATAGTTTCCGTTCAGCAGTTCTTTCTGCAGCTTATTTTCACGGATAGCTTTGAGCGTCGCTTTCGCATAGCCGAGCTTTCGCAGAGCGTTTGTTTCAAGCATGCGCGGCACCATCGCCAAGACGCAAAGAACCGCGATGACGACAAGGGATAAAAGCACCTGCGGGCGAAGACGCCGCCGTGCAGTTCCTTTTTTGTGCGGGCGCTTCCGCCAAGGCCATACAAGACGATAGCGGCGGCGACGCCGTTTAGCCGATGGGTTTTCCTTTTTCATAAAGATTCCTTTCAAATACGTTCCACGGGTCGCGTTCCGGCGGTAAGGCGGCTATCCGAATGTTTTCCTTCGTGACCGGGTGGGGAAATTCAAGACGCCACGCCCATAGGGCGATCGGTCCTTTTTGAGTATGGAGGTTATAGCGCTGATCGTAAACCAGCGGCAGATTGCGTGAAGCGAACTGCACCCGAATCTGATGACTGCGTCCCGACCCAAGCGTGACCGCCACAAGCGCCTTTCCGTCCTGTTCACTTAGAACCCGATAGGAGAGAAAGGCTTTTTTTCCATGCGCCGCATCGACGACGGATACCCGATTGCAGGCGGCGTCCTTATATAAATAGTCCGTCAGCGTCCCTTCTTTTTCAGGCGGGATTCCGTCCAGGACGGCCAGATACGTTTTGACCATGCGGTGCGTGCGGATTGTTTCGGAAAGCCGCGACGCCGCCTTGCTTGTCCGCGCCAGAACCATGACGCCGCCGACCGGCCGGTCGAGACGATGGACAGGGGCGCAAAACACGTTCCCTTTTTTGGCGTACGTTTCACGCAGATAAGATTTACAGACGTCCAGCACGCTTGCATCATGACTGCTGTCCGGCTGGGCCGGCATGTTTATGGGCTTTTCGATGCACAGCAGATGATTATCTTCATAGAGCACCTTGATCATAGGCGCTCCCAGCGTCCGTAAATGCCGCACGGCAGTAACATTTTCCGCGATTTCATCGGAATCCCGATTTCGCCGGCCGTGATCACGCCGTTTTGCAGGCGATCGAACGAGCGCAGCAGATTTTCCAATACGGTTGCGGAAACGCCGGCCGTATAGCTGTTGATTAAAAGAAAGAGGGCGTGCTCGTCCAACAGCTGTATACATGTCTGCAAAAAAGGGGCGATCTCCTTTTCGAACTTCCACAATTCGCCGTTGGGGCCGCGGCCATAGCTGGGAGGATCCATCAGAATGCCGTGATACGTATGTCCGCGCCGCTTTTCCCGTTCGACGAATTTGAAGCAGTCGTCCGTGAGAAAGCGGATCGTCTTCGTTTCAAGATGCGAGAGCGTGCGGTTTTCTTTGGCCCACTGAATCATTCCCCTGGCCGCGTCGACATGGACGACTTCTTTCGCCCCGGCCAAGGATGCGGTCAAGGTCGCCGCCCCCGTGTAGGCGAATAAATTGAGAATGCGCAGTTCTTCACCGCGATGGGCATGAATCAGGTCGTACATCCAGTCCCAATTGACCGCCTGTTCCGGGAAAAGACCGGTATGCTTGAATCCGGTCGGCGCAATCTTAAACGTCAGCCGGCGATAAGCGATCGACCACGAGGCCGGCATTTTACGCCGGATTTCCCAAGAGCCGCCGCCCTTTGCGGAGCGGTGATAAACGGCGTCACAGCGGTTCCAGCGGGTTTCTTTCGCATCTTTCGCCCAGATGGCGACCGGGTCCGGCCGCCGCAAAAGCACATCGTTCCAGCGCTCCAGTTTTTCACCGCCGCCGGCATCGAGCAGCGCATAATTTTCCCATGTGTCCGCACATAAAGTGTTTGCCATTTCCCGCATCCTTTTTCGGGTTTATTATACCATGTGGGTTTAGACGCAGATGGTATAATAGTCCGTGCATCACCGACGGAGTTGATCATGATGGATATGGACGTTTTAAATGCCGAACAGAAAAAAGCCGTGCTGGACCCGCACCGCTTTTTACGTATTGTCGCCGGCGCCGGTTCGGGAAAAACAAGGGTGTTGACCATGCGGATTGCTCATCTTGTGGAAGATATGCATGTGCCGGCTTATAAAATACTGGCGATTACCTTTACCAATAAAGCCGCAAATGAGATGAAAGAGCGCCTGCGGAAGCTGCTGCGCGATGGGAAAGAACAGCCGTGGATCAGTACGATTCATTCTCTTTGCGTGCGCATTTTACGAGAGGATATCCAAAGCATGGGCTGGCCGCGGAATTTCACGGTGCTGGACGGTGATGATCAGAAATCCATTTTGCGCGCCGCCTACAAGGAACTCGGCCTTTCTTCTTCCGCCATTTCCTATGCCTCCGCTCAGGATTATATAGCCAACTGCAAATATGCCGATGTGACGCCGGAGCAGGCGGCCGGGCTGGCCGGCGGCAGTTTGGACGAGGCGGACAAGGTGAAGATTTACGCCTACTATTTACAGCGGCAAAACGCGTTGTACGCATTGGACTTTGATGATCTGATTTTATGGACGGTGCGAATGTTTCACCGCTTTCCGGATATCGTGGAAAAATGGCGAAGACGCTTCGGTTATATTCATGTCGATGAGTTTCAGGATATCGACATGAAACAATATGAACTGATTCGTCAGCTGACCGGTGAGACGAACAGTCTGTATGTCGTCGGCGATCCCGATCAGACGATTTAC
>CAUVBZ010000028.1:0-16476 GCA_963550455.1 uncultured Erysipelotrichaceae bacterium | reverse complement strand
GTCGAATTATTTTGCATTTTATTTTCCCCATGGCGATAGGAATCCGATGGGTGCGTGCTATAATAGCCACATATTTGCGATACGGTTTTTTTATATGCTTAAAACAGCCGGAGCGTGGTATGGAATGGAAAGGGATTTGGTATGGGCAAGTATATTTTAAAGCGATTGCTGAAATCTGTTGTGTCGCTGTTTGCAGTCATGTCGATTATCATCGTCATGATTTTCGAACTGATTCCGCGCAACAAGATTTTTGCGAATGATCCGGCTTATAAGAAGATACGCGGGGACAATAAAACCGTTTACACGTATCAGAAATATGAGCAGTTAGGCTATCTGGATTTTCAGCGGAAGCCGGAATACTGCAGTTTTATTTACAGTGATGATGCGGAAAAAGCCAATCGCTGCCTGGAAAATGATTCTGCCGAGCAAAAGGAGGCTTTGGCGCAGATGGCGGCGAAAGGATATACGGCGGAAAAATTCAAAAACGGCGATACCTTTGTTTACCACGACTACAGCTGGCTGGAACTTCTGGGGAATTATTATTCCAAGATGTTCGTCCTGGATCACCAAAACGCCGTACAGGATCCCAATAATCCGGATATGGAAAGAGGCTATCGATGGGAGAAAAATCCGGATAACGGAAGTCCGGCGCTTGTGTGTTCCGGATGCCGGTATAAATACCAGCTCTATTTCAACGGAAAATTTCCATTTATTCACAGCAATGTTCTGCATATGAATTTTGGCGATTCCTATCCGACAAATCAGGGTATTCCGGTGTTGGAAGTTATTTCAAGCGGGCAGGGGAAGATGAAAAATACGGAGCAGACTTTCCCTTCCGGAGCGCAGCAGAGCTCGGCTATTATACAGACGTCATGCAAGTATAAAGAGAGCATCGATAAACGAGATGCGAAGAAGTTTTCCGACAACTATGCGGATTGCCTGAATGCATACAGCGATCCGTCCATGATCAATACATCTTATCTGATCGGTCTTCTGTCGCTCGTGCTTGCTTATGCTTTCGGTCTGCCGATGGCAATCGATATGGCGCAGCATAAAGGAAAGTTCCGCGACCGACTGGGTATCGCTTATATCAACGTGCTGATCGCCGTTCCGTCTTTGGCGTTTATCTTTTTCATGCGCAGTATCGGAACGCTGTTCGGACTGCCGGATAAATTTCCGATGCTCGGCTTTGGCGATATCCGTTCCTATATCATGCCGGTCATCATTCTGGGTCTGTTGAATACACCTTCTTTGATGATGTGGGTACGCCGGTACATGATTGATCAGACAAGCGCGGACTATGTGAAATTTGCCAGAGCGAAGGGCCTTTCCACTAAAGAAATTTTTAACCGTCATATTTTACGGAACGCGATTATCCCGATTGTGAATGCGATTCCGTCTTCCGTAATTCTGTGCATCTCCGGCGCTTTCATTACAGAATCCGCCTTTGCGGTTCCGGGAATGGGAAAAATGTTGCCGGATGCCATTACCCAGACCAACAACAACATGATTATTGCGCTGTCGTTTGTCTTTACGGCATTGTCGATTCTGGCTGTTTTATTGGGCGATGTCCTGATGACATGGGTAGATCCGCGCATTCAGCTTACAGCAAAGGAGGGGGATTGATTCATGTCCGAAACACAGATTAAAGACAGCCGTTTTGCGTTTAAAAAAGCGGATGACGAGGCCTCGGAACATATTAAGGCTCCGGCGTATTCGTACTGGCGATCGGTTTTCCGGCAGTTCTTCCGTAGCAAGGTCGCCATTACCATGCTTGTCATTGTGATTGTCGTTGTGCTGATGTCCATTATTCAGCCGGCGATTTCCCACTATTCGCCCATGAACACGCCGAATATCAACATACCGTCCATGAAATATATCCGTCCCAATTTTACGTATTGGTTCGGGACGGACGATAAAGGAAATTCTTTATTTGACGCAGTCTGGGCAGGTACGCGCAACTCGTTGTTTGTTTCGTTTGCGTCGACGTTTATCGTTGTCGTGGTCGGGGTGATCGTCGGCATGTGGTGGGGTTTTTCCAAGCGTGTCGACGCCGTCATGATTGAAGTGTACAACGTTGTGGCGAACATACCGATGACTCTGATCGGCATGGTTCTGATGTACGCATTGGGACCGGGCATGTGGCAGCTGATTTTTGCCATGTCCGTCACTTCGTGGATCGGGGTGGCCTATTTCATTCGCGTTCAGGTCATGATCATCCGCGATCGGGAATACAATCTGGCTTCAAGGTGCCTTGGAACAAGCAACCGTACCATCATCATGAAGAATATTCTTCCTTATTTGATTTCCGTCATCATGACGGAAGTATCTCGCGACATCCCGAGTTTTATTTCACTGGAGGTTTTCTTCTCTTATCTCGGTATCGGTCTGTCAAGACGTTATCCCTCTTTAGGACAGATGATTCGTGATTACGCGCCTTATCTTGTGTCGACGCCTTATTTGTTCTGGATTCCGGTTTCGGTCTCGGCGATTATTTCCATATCGTTGTATATTGTCGGTCAAACGTTCGCGGATGCAAGCGATCCGCGGACGCATATGATGTAGGGAGGGTGCCATGACTGAAACAAAACAGATTGTTCTGTCTGTCAAAGACCTTAAAGTACAGTTTCAGGTGCGCGGACAGGTATTGAGCGCCATTCGTAATATTTCCATGGATTTTGAAGAGGGGCGCGTTGTCGCGATCGTCGGTGAATCCGGCTCAGGGAAATCGGTTTTTACCAAAACCTTTACCGGCATGCTTGATGAAAACGGCTCCATTACCAACGGTTCAATTTTATTTGAAGGGCAGGATCTCAGCCAGATTGATCGCAACGATCCGGCATGGGAAAAGATTCGCGGTCGTAAGATTGCGACCGTTTTCCAGGATCCGATGACGTCACTGAACCCGGTTCGTACGATTGGCGAACAGATTACGGAAGTGATTATCAAGCATCAGGGCAAGAACAAGGCGGAAGCTAAAAAAGAAGCGATCGAGCTGATGGGAAAAGTCGGCATTCATCAGCCGGAGCTGCGCTTTGATGAATATCCGTTTATGTATTCAGGCGGTATGCGCCAGCGTATTGTCATTGCCATCGCACTTGCCTGCCGGCCTCGTATTTTGATCTGCGACGAGCCGACGACGGCGCTGGATGTAACGATTCAGGCGCAGATTATTCGCCTGATTAAGGATTTGTCGAATGAATACCACTTTACGACGATCTACATCACGCATGATCTGGGCGTTGTGGCAAATGTCGCGGATGTCGTTGCGGTCATGTATGCCGGTCAGATTATCGAATATGGCAACGTGGATGAAATCTTTTACGATCCGCGGCATCCGTATACATGGGGACTGTTGTCTTCCTTGCCGCAGCTGGGTATTCGCGGCGATGATCTGTTTGCGATCCGCGGAACGCCGCCTTCTTTGTTTGAGGAGATTAAAGGCGACGCTTTTGCACCGCGTTCCATTTATGCGATGGAAATCGATTATGTGGAAGAGCCGCCATTCTTCAAGGTGACGGACACGCATTATGCCAAGACATGGCTCTTGGATCCGCGGGCGCCCAAAGTTGAAGCGCCAAAGGTTATTCGCGATCTGCATACGCGGATGCTTGCAATGACAGCGAAGGGAGGTGTCTTCGGTGAGCGTTAATGAAGAAAAAGAACTCGTCTATGATGAGATGCCGGCTGTTTCGGCGGACGGCAAAGAATGTCTGATCGACGTTCGACATTTGGAGGTTACTTTCCGCAATAACCGCAAGCATGCTTTCCGCGCGGTCAAGGACGCCAATTTTAAGATTTATAAGGGTGAAACATTTGCCCTTGTCGGAGAATCCGGTTCAGGGAAAACGACCACGGCGCGGGCCATTATCCGCTTAAATGAAACAAGCGGCGGCGAGATTCTTTATAAGGGGAAGAAAATTAACGGCAAGATTCCTAAAAGTGCGCAACATGAAGTCGTTCGCAACATTCAGATGATATTTCAGGATCCGGCGGCTTCCCTGAACGAGCGTGCTACGATCGATTACTGCATTTCCGAAGGCCTGTACAATTTTCATCTGTATAAAGACGAAGCTGAACGCGAGGCGAAGGTTGACGCCATGCTGGAGGCGGTCGGGTTATTGCCGGAGCATAAGTCGCGCTATCCGCATGAATTTTCGGGCGGGCAGCGTCAGCGGGTCGGTATTGCGCGAGCGATGATCATGAATCCGGAATTTATCATCGCCGATGAACCGATCTCGGCTCTGGACGTTTCAATCCGCGCGCAGGTGTTGAATCTGATGAATAAATTCAAGCGCGAGCGGGGCTTGACCTACATGTTTATTGCGCATGATCTGTCCGTCGTCCGCTATTTTGCCGATCGTATCGCCGTCATTCACAACGGCCGCATCGTCGAAATCGCGCCGTCAGATGAGCTCTTCCGCTATCCGCTTCATCCGTATACGCAGTCTCTGTTGCAGGCGGTTCCGATTCCGGACCCGGAAATCGAAAAGAAAAAAGATCTGGTTCTCTATGATGAGGACGCGCATGATCACAGCGGCCGCAAGCCGAAGCTCCGCCTGATTCGCCCGGAACATTATGTCTTTATGAATGACCGCGAGAAGGATATGTATCTGGAAAAGCTCAAAGTTATGGAAAGCGAAACCTATTCGGAATAAAAAAGAAACCGTGGCAATGCCGA
The DNA here is from genome assembly GCA_963550455.1 of uncultured Erysipelotrichaceae bacterium. GTDB lineage: Bacteria > Bacillota_I > Bacilli_A > Erysipelotrichales > Erysipelotrichaceae > Bulleidia. The sequence continues at coordinate 11,795 of CAUVBZ010000028.1, read as the reverse complement.
TTCGACATGCTGCGGTTTTATTTTCAGCACCTTTGTCGTTCTGTATTTCTGAAATGGAAAGAGACAATAAAAAGCGCCCGATCGGTTAGACGGACGCTTTTGACAACATTTTGAATCGGTTTTATTGATGATCAGCCAGCAGCGTGTCGGCCGCCAGTTTACCGAAGACGACGGTATCGACAACCGCATTGCCGCCCAGACGATTTGCACCGTGTATGCCGCCTGTAACTTCACCGGCCGCATACAGACCGTCGATCGGCTCATTGGAAGTGTTGAGAACGTGGGCGCTCGGGTCAATCGTTACGCCGCCCATCGTATGATGCAGGCAGGCAACGCGAGGCGTTGCGACCCACGGGCCGTTTTCCAGTTTGGTGGAGAATAATGTCCGCCCAAATTCATCATTGCCGGAATCAACCGCTTCGTTGAACGCATCGACGGTTTTCTGCAGTTCTTCCGGATCCATATCCAGTTTCTTTGCAAGACCTTCCAGCGTATCATCCCAGACGATATAACCGTTTTCTTCCAAGTACTGGAACGTGAAGCCGTCACCGGAACGCCATTCCGGATCATGGATATCTTTATATCCTTTACCGTCGCCGGATTCGAGCATGTAGAACATCATGTCCGGCTGCTGCAGAACGCCCAGGCAGATCTGATCGCGGCGTCCGTCTTCCTGAACGAAACGGTCGCCGTTCTTGTTAATGAAGATAATCTGATCGGTACCGTTTACATCACGCGGCGGATATTTTGAAATCTGTCCGTCTTTGACATTTCCCAGATAAAGCAGCTGAATCATGTCCATATCCGTCAAAGAAGCGCCGGCATTGACCGCCATCGTGATGCCGTCGCCCTGCGAGCAGCTGAAGCGGTTGGTCGTCATCGTTTTGGAGAGATCCGGCCATTTTCCGGTATCGTTGTTATCCTGCACCATTTTGCTGTTGGCCGCAAAACCGCCGGTCGCCAGGATGACGCCGTCTTTTGCTTCAAGGTTAAACGTATCGCCGGAATGATTGTTTACGGCTGTGACGCCGACAACCTTGTCATTGTCCATAAGGAGATCCGTTGCGGTCGCTTCGGTATAAACGGTAATCAGGTCTTTATATTTCTCAAGCTGATTGCCATAAACGCTTAGGAATCCGGTACCCATCGGCATGACGGACGTATGGGTTCTCTGCCACAGTGACCCGGCGCCCTGACTGATTTGATCATTGAAGGTCATCCCCATATCTTCAATCCATTTCAGTCCGTCGTATGCGTTGTAGCAAAGATCTTTTACAAGCTCCGGATTGGCGGCCATATCGCCGTTAATCCATGTCTGAAGCGCATACCATTCCTTGGAATCGAACAGATCCGTCCGTCCGGACGCCTTGTATTCATCCCACTGTGTCTGCACGGCCGCCTGCATTTCCTTGAGGGCGGTCGCCTTTTCGGGATCTTCCGCCGTAGCGGAGAGAGCCTTTTCAATCGTCGTCTTTACGGCGTCCGTCATTTCGACTTTGGACTGAAGCGCTTCATCCGGCGTGTTGTAAATTGCGCCGCAGACGAGCGTATCGCCGCCGACTTCACCGTTCTTTTCAATGACCGCGACCGTTTTGCCGTTTTGCGCAAGATCGATCGCCGCCGCCAGGCCCGCGCCGCCGCCGCCGACAACAACGACATCCGCACCGCCGTCCGTATAGGTTTCGTATTCCGCTTTCGTATCAAAGCTCTTCGGATCACCGCCGGCTTGCGTAATGCAGTCGCTGACCGCATTGACGATCGCCGCCGAAGTGATGGTTGCACCGGTCACATAGTCGACATTGACCGTATTGTGTCTGACGATCAGTTCCGGCAGAAGATCAACCGGCGCCAGACCGCCGGAGGTGACGACCTTGCCGTCCGCATCCGTCAATCGTCCGCCGATCCCCGGCGTTTCGGCATCATTGGTGATCTGCACATCTTTGATCGCCCCGTTTTCAAAGGTGACGGATACTTCGACGTTGGCGTTCATCGCCGGCTGTGAAGAGGTATAGGTTCCATCTTTCACACTGCCGCCGGCAGACGCCGCAGGCGATGCAGAGGCTGAGCCCGTTCCGCATCCGGCCAAAGCCAGAGCCATCGCGGCGGCACTCAGAAGAGCAATACAACGTTTCATCTTCTAATCCTGATTGTCGGTTTGAAAACCGACCCTTTCTTTATATATCCTGTCATATTTCGACATGTGAAACAAGGAACAAAAGGCATTTAAGCATAAACGGGAATTTTCAATAAAGAAGGTGAGTCGGCCGGAAACGCTTGTTCATCTGAACAATAAAGCTCCATAAAAGCCGGGAGGCAAAAGTATTGCATTATGTAACGCGAATGGTATGATGAACACGATCCAAAAGAGCGTATATGCAAAGACAAGATGACGCATGGGAAAGAAAGTGTTGCCGCACAGACCGGAAGGATTAACGTGTCTGCCGTTTTTTCATGCAAATCTGTTGCATGTCGATAAACCGGGGCAGACGTCCCGGCTTTTGTTTCTTTATTAGGGAGAAAAAGCGATGAAAAAAATATATAAACTGGGTATCATTGCGGCGAGTGTTCAGCTTCTGATCGGCTGCGGGACGCCGTCCGCTTCCGGTTCGGCCGCCGAAAAGACCGCGGCTTCCGGAACGGGCGATATCGTGACGATCGGCACAACCAATCCGTTATCTTCATTGAATCCGCTGACGCAGTCATGGAATTTTATTGATCTGTATGCGACAAGCATGCAGTTTCTGCCTTTGGTATCGCTGGATGCCGATTATCAGGCTGTTCCGCAGCTGGCCGAGTCCATCACCACGGAGGATAATCTGACCTATCATATCCGGATCGCGGAGCAGGCGGCGTGGAGCGACGGCGAGCCGGTTACGAGCGACGATGTGATCTGGACATTTTTAAAGATGACCAGCCCGCTGGTCGCCAATACCAGCTTCGATTTTTCCATGATCAAGGGATTGGAAAGCGGCACCTCACAGCCGCAGGCCACGACCATTGAAGGGATAAACAAGATCGACGCTAAAAATCTGACTATCGCGATGAATCGACCGATTTCGCGCAATACTTTTATCAATAACATTGCGACATGGATTATGATTCTTCCTTCCCATGTCCTGCAAGCGATTCCCGACGATCAGCTGGTCGGCAATCCGTGGTTTAATCAGCCGACGGTTGTTTCGGGTCCTTATCGGGTGGAGGCCTTCGACCTGCAGCATTACGTCACTTACAAAGCGAATGAAAACTATTTTGCGGGTGCGCCGAAAATTAAAACCGTTAACATTCAGGTCTATGACGGGGCTTCGCTGGTCGCCGCTTTGCAGGCGGGCGAAGTGGATTTCGTATCGCCGGCGCTGGCAGATATTCCATACCAGGATCGGGAACGATTGATGTCGCTGAATCAGATAACGACGAATTATGCCGACCCGATCACGAATGAAATGACGTTTTTCAATACGCACAACATACCGGATGAGCGGATACGACGGGCGATAGTCGAGGCGATCGATCGCGAAACGATCGTCGCTTCCCTGTTGCCGGAGAGCGGCGCGACGGGCGACGGATTTATTCCCAAAAGTGATAAAAATTTCTATGATGCGGAAGCGATGCAGACGATTTCCTATGATCCCCAAGATGCCCGCGCGCTGTTAGCGGAAGCCGGTTATGACGGCCGGGCATTGGAATGGTATGTCAATTCGGGCGACTCCGTCCTTGTCAATGCGGTACAGATCGCGCAGCAGAATCTGGCTGCCGTGGGCGTCAAGGTTAATATCAATACCGTTGATTTCGACACGTTGACCGGAACCATCGCCGGTTCCGATCAGTACGATCTCTTCTCGGTGCAGTACACGATTACGCCGATTGATTATTATGCGGACGTCAACAGTCTGGCCAATATGGTTATGGGGCAGGAAGCCGGCTCTCGCCGTTCCTGGACCGGAGATTTCCATGATGAGCAGCTGGATGAAGTGCTGACCTTGACGCAGACGGCCGATGAAGCGGAGCTGAAACAGCTGTATACACAGATGCAGAATATTGTCGTGCAGAAGGCGCCGATGTTCTCTTTGTATTTTCTGGGCAACGCCGGTATTGTTTCAAAACGGCTCGCCAATGCGTCGGCAACGTTCTTCGGGGCTTTTCATACCATACAAAATTGGGAGCTGATCCGGTAGGCATATGCATGCCGGTTCGCTCACGCTTCTTATAAGGGAGAAAGCACGATGAGTCCGCTATTGGATGTCCAAGATCTGCAAGTACAGTTTAAAGACGATTTCGGCGAACGGATTGTGACCGATCATATCGCTTTTCATGTGGACGCCCGCGAATTTCTGGGCATCGTCGGCGAATCCGGTTCGGGAAAAAGCGTCACCAGTCTGGCCATCATGCGCCTGCTGGGTGAAAACGGCCGTATCCGCAGCGGCTCCGTTTCCTTTGACGGTCAGGATCTTCTGTCCTTGAGCGAAAAGGAAATGAATCGGATTCGCGGGAAAGATCTCTGCATGATCAATCAGGACGCCCTGACGGCGCTGGATCCGTCTTTTACAGCCGGCTATCAGATGATCGAAACCATTCGCACACACATCACCGCCGATAAAAAGCAGGCGCGCCAGATTGCGGAAGATGTTCTATATGCGATCGGCCTGACCGACGGCCGCAGTTTCATGAAAAAATATCCGCATGAGCTTTCCGGCGGTATGCGCCAGCGCCTGCTGATTGCGATGGCGGTCGCCTGCAATCCGAAACTGCTGATTGCGGATGAGCCGACCACGGCTTTGGATGTGACGATTCAAGCGGAAATTATGCGCATGTTGCGGAAGATACAGACAACGCTCGGCATGGCCATGATTTTGATTACGCACGATATCGGGCTGATCGCACAGATGACCGATCGCGTTATGGTCATGTATGCGGGACAGATCATCGAAGAGGCAAAGGTGGAGGCCCTGTTTGCCCGTCCTTTGCACCCGTATACGCGCATGTTGCTGGCCAGCGCGCCGGGTGTCCGGGACGACAAAAGCCGCCGCCTGGAAAATATTCAGGGAACGGTGCCGGAAGATTATACGGAGCTGACGGGCTGCCGCTTTGCAGGCCGTTGTCCGTTCGCCATGGAGGCATGCCAAAAACCGCAGGCATATCGTGAGGTTGAACTTGCACACAAAGTGCGCTGCCACAGGGCGCGGGAGATCGAATATGTCAGATGACAAGCCGGTTTTACAAGTGCGGGGGCTGAAAAAAAATTATTCTTCCGGCCGCTTCGGTTTTTTCAGCGCGTCGAACGACGTGCCGGCGGTGGCGGGGATTGACTTTGATCTGTACGGCGGCGAAACGTTGGGACTGGTCGGTGAGTCGGGATGCGGAAAATCGACGACGGCACGAATGCTGGCCGGTATTGAAAAACCGACCGCGGGGTCGATACGCTTTCACGGACAGGAGCTGGTCGGGATGTCTGCTCGCGACAGGAAACCGCTCCGACCCAAAATACAGATGGTCTTTCAAGACAATTATGCGTCTTTAAATCCACGCCGGCGTGTCTTTGATATTCTTGCCGAGCCGATGCTGTACCATGGTCTCGTGACTAAAAAGGAAGTGGGCGGTCGAATCGAGGAACTGCTGGACATGGTTGGCCTTTCAAAGTCCGCGGCCGATCGCTATCCGGCGGAGTTTTCCGGCGGCCAGCGCCAGCGTATATCAATTGCCCGTTCTCTTTCGCTGCATCCGGAAATTCTGATCTGTGACGAACCGGTATCGGCCCTGGACGTTTCCATTCAGGCGCAGATTCTCAACCTGCTCAAGGACCTGCAGAAAAAGCTCGGTGTATCCTACCTGTTTATCGCGCACGGTCTGGGGGCGGTTCATTATAGCAGCGATCGCATCGCCGTCATGTATTTGGGAAAGATTGTGGAGACGGGCGAGAGCGGGGCGGTATTTCAACATCCCTTACATCCATACAGTCAGCTGTTGATCGCCGCCGTTCCGCTTGCCGATCCGACAAGACGAACGCTGGACAAGGTGCAGTTCAAAGGCGAAGATCCAAGCGGCAGTCAGGCGATTCAGGGGTGTCGCTTTGCACCGCGTTGTCCGTTTGCCGAGGAAAGGTGTTTTAAAGAAGAGCCGGTTTTGGAAATGCGGGTAGATGAAGCGGGCTTTACACATCAGGCGGCATGTTTTTATGTCCGAGGCGGGAGAAAGCCATGATACGATATATCATTAAGCGGCTGTTTACCGCGCTGGTTACGCTGGCGGGAATTACGATTCTCGATTATGCTTTGCTGAATTTGGCCGGCGATCCGGTACAGATGATGGCGGGGCCGAAGGCCAATGCGGCTACTTTAGCCATCAAGGCTCAACAGCTGGGGATGGACCGTCCGGTGTATATTCGCTATTTTCGCTGGCTGCAGGCGGTGCTGCATGGCGATCTGGGCATATCTTATAAGACCTACCAGCCGGTTTTGGCTATGATCCGCCAGTATCTTGGCCCGACGTTGATTTTAATGGGCGTCAGCTTATTGCTGAGCATGCTTCTGGCGATGATCTTAGGTATCTATGCCGCCGTGCATCAACACAGCAAGCGGGATTATGCCATCGTCTCCTTTGCGTTTTTAGGGCAGAGTATTCCGAGTTTTTTTCTGGCGCTTTTACTGGTATATGTGTTTTCGGTGCGGCTTGGCTGGCTGCCCGGCTCCGGCATGCGACAATTGGGGACCGGCGGCGCCGGCGTACAGCTGCCCTATCTGATTTTGCCGACGCTTGTTCTGGCGCTTTCGCAAGTCGGGAACAATATTCGGTATATTCGCTCCGGCATGTTGGAAATATTAAATAAAGATTTTATGCGGACTTTGAAAGGCAAAGGAATCAGTCGCCGGCGGATCATCTATATCCACGGTTTGCGCAATGCGCTGGTATCGATGATCACTGTGTTTGGAATGGAAATTCCGTCGCTGTTCGGCGGTTCGATTATCGTGGAGCAGATTTTTTCGTGGCCGGGGCTCGGCCTGATGACGATGAATGCGATTTTAGCACGTGATGTGCCGGTGATCATGGGCACATGCCTGTTGTCCGCCGTTGCGGTGCTGGCCGGCAACCTGCTGACGGACATCATCTATGCGCTGGTCGATCCGACGATCCGCTTATCCTAAGAGGGAAGACATATGAAAGAACGATATGCACATATTCTGTGGCGTCGCTTTCGCCGTCATAAAGCGGGTTTCATTTCTTTCGTAATTTTGCTGTTTTTGATCGGCTTGGCTGTGACGGCGCCGTGGCTTTCGCCCTATGATCCCAACGCGATTGATCCGCAAGCGTTTTCCGCCGCGCCGAATGTACAGCATTGGCTGGGCACGGACTCTATCGGTCGGGATGTTTTGAGCCGCCTTTTGTACGGAACGCGTCTTTCGCTGTTCGTCGGCTTTTTTTCGACCGCTCTGGCGACGGCGATCGGCGTCGTGCTGGGGCTTGTGTCGGGCTATTATGGAGGCGTCTTAGATCATTTCCTGATGCGGCTGACCGATATGATCATGTCATTTCCGTATATCCTGCTGATTTTGGTCGCCGGCGTTATTTTCCGCCCCGGCATGTGGACGATCATATGGATTTTAGGCTTTGTCGACTGGCCGGGTGTGGCGCGTCTGGTTCGCGGCAGCGTGTTGAACTTAAAAGAACAGGATTTTGTTCACAGCGCGGAAATCGCCGAGATGGGGCAGGCGCATATTCTGTTTCGGGAAATTTTGCCCAACTGCATAGCGCCGATTCTGATTTTCGCGACCGGCGTCATGGCGATTTCCATTCTGGATGAGGCGAGCCTTTCGTTTCTTGGAATGGGTATCCAGCCGCCGCAGTCTTCGCTTGGGAACATGCTGAATGGCGCGCAGTCGATCACGGTGCTGACCTCGCTGCCGTGGCTTTGGATCCCGCCGGGACTGGTTCTGATTTTATTGGTGATCTGCACGAATTTTATCGGCGACGGTTTGCGGGAAGCCGTTGATCCGTCTTCAAAACGTTGATTGCCATGCCCTAGTGTGAATGCTATAATCAGGGTGTTTTTAAGAGGAGAATACGCATGGGATTGAAAGATAAATTTCTGAGCTTCGTTGCGCCTGTCGAAGACGACGAGGAGTATGAAGAAGAGGAAGTGGAAGAAACACAGGCGTATGCCAAGCCGACGCGGCCGGTAAGTTCTTACGAACAGACGCGGAACAAGCAGGTTCATTCCACGCTGGCCTCCGATACGAAAATGGTTTTATTTGAGCCTCGCAGTTTTGAAGAAGCGGAGGAAGTCGCCCGGCATCTGAAAAGCAGGCGGGCGGCGGTTGTCAATCTGCACCGTTTGCAGCGTGACTATGCCCAGCGGACAATCGATTTTCTGACCGGCGTTGTATTTGCACTGGACGGTACCATTCAGAAGATCGGTCATAATGTCATTTTATGCACGCCGAAGTCGATCGGCGTCGACGGTGTCATTTCGCTTGAAAATGACAATGACTGAAGAACAGTCACGTTTACTGGAGCATATACGCGATCTGCAAAACGCGCGGAATACGCACGGCTATCACACGGAATCGGCCTTTTTGAATGAAGAGGAAGCGGCCGTTGTAAAAAAGTTTTTCCCGCCTTCGGAAACGACGCGCTACGACGGCGGCTATACGGATGCTCAGCGCCAAAAAGTCATCTTCCCGAAAACGGCAGAAGATGACTTTTCCGATATTGTCGCATTGCATTCACCGGTGGATATGCGTTTTCGGGAAATTACGCATCGTGATCTGCTGGGAGCTCTGATGGCCTTGCAGATTCAACGCAATCGGCTCGGCGATATGTGGGTTGATGCGGAAAAACAGCGCCTCATTCTCTATACCGATTCATTGACCGCACGTTTTATCGTACACGAACTGCACCGCGTCGGAAAGGCGGAAACGGCGTTTGAAGAAATGGCGGAACATCCGATCCGTCAACGTCGCATACAGGAAATCCGCTGTACGATCTCTTCGCTGCGCATGGATTGCGTGGTGGCGGCCTTGGCGCATACAAGCCGTCAGCAGGCTAAAAAGATGATCGCGTTGGGAATGGTGCAGCTTGATCATAGAATTCTTGAGAAAGCGGAAACGGTGTGCAATAATAACGGTACGATTTCCATTCGCGGAATCGGTCGTTTTATGTTTATACAGGTGTGCGGCGTGACGCGGAAAAACCGTCTTACGGCCGTCTTTCACAAAGAAGTTTAGGCAAGGAGGGCTTGATGACTGCACCCAGACCGACATTTCGGGTCATGAAAAACGGATATGATCGATTTGCGGTGGACGACGCCATCGAGCGTTACGCGTCTCGGGTCGATCAGCTTGAAAGACAGCTGGCGGCGTACAATGAACGTCTGCAGCAGTGTCAAGCACAGATGGAACAGCTGAAAACAGCCTGTAAGGACATGGAAAGTTCGATCGAGATTCGCAAGAAAGCGGTGGATAACATTGCCCGCCTGACGCTTCATGAGGCGAATCAGATGGTCACCGCCGCGCAGAAGAATGCGGATGAAATCGTTCGGCAAAGTCTGTTGACGGCACGCCTGATTCTGACGGATCTGACGCGGCTGTACGGAAGCGCGGAGGCGGTTAAAGAGAACTCAAGAGGGCAGCTGGAAGAATTGCTGCAAAAATTGAATGCGTTTGAGCTTCCCAAAATGCCGGATCTGCGCTGGCTTGAGGAAGCGGAAAAAAAGATGCGCTGAACAAGGACGCGCGCGTCATGAACCTGTAAAGAGAGTCTGCGGTCGGTGGAAGCGGAACGGGAAGATGAATGCGACATCACCTTGTGAGCATACGTAGGTGCGGCGTTAACGCACGAATGAGAGTGTCGCTCCGAAACGGAGGATGAATTAAGGTGGTACCGCGCAAAGGCGTCCTTAGACAGGATGCTTTTTTATTGAAAAGAAAGGGAAGAACAGGAACATGACGACGGATTATAAAAATACGCTTCATATGCCGGTTACGGATTTTGAGATGCGGGGGAATTTGAACCGGAAAGAACCGGAGATTTTGAAGCACTGGGAAGAGGAGAATCATTTTCAGAATGTTCTGGCTCATCATAAAGGACAGCAGGCTTTCATCTTGCACGACGGCCCTCCGTATGCCAACGGAAATCTGCATGCCGGCACGGCGATGAATCGCTGCATCAAGGACTTTATCAATCGGACGCATGCGATGAGCGGTTTTTATACGCCGTATTTTCCGGGCTGGGATACGCACGGTCTGCCGATCGAAAACGCCGTTCAAAAGCTGGGCGTCGATCGTAAAGCGCTGTCGGCGGCGGATTTTCGCCGCAAATGCGCAGACTATGCGCATCAACAGATCGGGCAGCAGATGGAAACGGAAAAGCGGCTGGGACAGATGGCGGATTATGAGCACCCGTATATCACTCTGAACAAAGATTTTGAGAAACGGCAGATTCAGGCCTTTGCGAAAATGGCTCTGGACGGTTTGATTTTTCAGGGGCTCAAGCCGGTCTACTGGTCGCCGTTTAACGAGACGGCCGTTGCCGATTCGGAAATTATCTATAAGGATGTTCGCGACGCGACCATCTATCTGGCGTTTCCGGTGGCCGACGGCAAGGGTATCTTGACAGACAATGATTTCTTCGTGATCTGGACAACGACGCCTTGGACCATTCCGGCAAATCAGGCGGTCGCCTTGCATGCAAACCTGACGTATGCGCAGGTAAAAACGGAAAAAGGAAATCTCATTTTCTTGGAAAAATTCATTGATCCGCTGCTGGCTAGATTCGGCCTGACCAATCAGGGTGTTTTACGCACCTTCAAAGGCTCGCAGCTGGAAGGGATTACGTATCACCACGTCGTTTTAGATAAGACGTGCCCGGTTATTATCGGCTCGCATGTAACGGATGAAGACGGGACGGGCGTTGTTCATACCGCCGGCGGCCACGGTATGGATGACTATCTGGTGTTGAAACAGTATGGAATCGACCCGATCTGCACGGTGGATGCCGTCGGAAAGATGAATGAGCAGGCCGGGCCATATGTCGGAATGTTTTTTGAGGACTGCTCAAAGGCGATCATTCATGATATGCATGAAAAGGGCCGCCTTCTGGCGGTTGAAAATATCACGCACAGTTATCCGCATGATGATCGCTTGAAAAAGAAAGTGATTTTTCGGGCGGTGAAACAGTGGTTCTGCTCGATTGACCAGGTACGGGATCGGGTGCTGAATCAAATCGATCGTGCGATCGTTTGGCACAATGAGTGGGGCCGGGCCCGCATGCACAACATGATTCAGGATCGCGGCGACTGGTGTATTTCCAGACAGCGCCTCTGGGGCGTTCCGATTCCGATTTTCTATTGCGAAGACGGCACGCCAATCATGGAAAAAGAGGTATTTGAACATGTCGCCGAGCTGTTTGGAACCTTCGGCTCAAATGTCTGGTTTGAAAGGGAAGCGGCCGCTTTACTGCCGGAAGGATATACGAATCCGGCTTCACCCAACGGTATTTTTACAAAAGAGACCGATATTATGGACGTCTGGTTTGATTCCGGTTCCAGCTGGATGGAATTAGAGGCGCGGGGGCTCTCTTATCCGTGTGATCTTTATTTTGAAGGCTCCGATCAGTACCGGGGCTGGTTCAACAGTTCGCTGATCATCGGCACGGCGGTCAAAGGGGCAAGTCCGTACAAAGAGATTCTCTCGCACGGCTTTGTAGTCGACGCCAAGGGGTAGAAGATGTCCAAGTCGGTCGGCAATGTGGTGAATCCGATTGATATCATCAATAAAAACGGCGCCGACGTTTTCCGCCTGTGGGCG
>CAUVBZ010000027.1:0-16518 GCA_963550455.1 uncultured Erysipelotrichaceae bacterium | reverse complement strand
GCAGTTTGCCGAAGCGATCATGGCCGGAGCCATGAAGGCGTACAAGGCGGTCATGCGGCCGGTTGAAGGAACCATTCTGACCGTCGTGCGGGAGTCGGGAGAATACGGTTCAATCTACATGCAGAATCATCCGGAAACAAGCCTGAACGCCTATATGGACGTTTTATGCAAAGAAGCGCGGGCTTCTCTGGATCGGACGCCGGAACTGCTGCCCGTTTTGAAAGAGGCGCGGGTCGTCGATTCGGGCGGCAGCGGTCTGAAAAATATTTACGAAGGTTTTTACGCTTTCCTGGAAGGCGCGCCGATCACGGAAGGCGCCGCAGTTGAAACGGAGCAGGAGGAAATAAAGGCTTCCGGCTATCGCGTTGAGTTTATCTTAAAACTTTCGGCACAGGGCGTTCATCTGTTTTCCAACGGAAAATTCCGTGAAGCGCTGAGCAAGTTGGGCGAAAGTATTACCGTAATCAGCGATGCCGACGTCGTAAAAGTGCGGATTGATTCACTGCAGCCGGGCGAAGTTTTGAATATGGGCCAGCGTTACGGTGATTTCACGTCAATTCAGATTGAGAATCGAATGAACCCGCTGCAGCCGTCGATACTGGACGCGGACGGCGCAAAGGAGGAAAAAGAGTTCGGCATTATCACGGTATGCGCCGGTGAAGGGCTGGCGGCCCTGTTCAAGGCCTATCGGGCCGATCGCGTGATCAGCGGCGGGCAGACGATGAATCCTTCAACGCAGGATTTTGTGGAAGCGATCGCCGATGTGCACGCCAAGCATATTTTCGTTCTTCCGAACAACTCCAATATTATTATGGCCGCTCGCCAGGCGGCCGATGTGACCGAGGGGAAAGACATCATCGTTTTGGAGACGACCAGTATTCCCCAGGGGCTGAGCGCCTGCATCGCTTTTAATCCGGAGATGCCGGTTGAAGAAAACAAAAACAATATGCTGGAGAGTATGCAGCATGTGAAGTCGGGCTCCGTGACGTATGCAATCAAGGATACGACGGTGGACGGCCGCGAAATTCATGAGGGGGATTTCATGGGTATTCTGAACAAGGATATCCGCCTGACGGATACGAATAAGGTTAAGGCGGCCTGCCGCCTGCTGGATGAAATGATTGATGCGGACAGTGAAATTATCACATTGATTCAGGGGGCGGACGCAAGCAACGACGAGCTGAAAAAGATTCAGTCGTATATTGAGCAGCATTACGATTTGGACGTCGACGTGCAGAAGGGAATGCAGCCGGTTTACAGCTTTATTATCGGCGTTGAATAAGCGGCTTTGTCGGTGAAAAAATCGGATAGATAAAAAGGGCAGGGTAAGGAATCAAGGAAAATTCCTTACCTTGTTTTTTAATCTTCGCGCCGATGATTCTTTTGTGGAAGATGAGGGCTGGCATAAGGCATCGGCCGCTTATTCCGATTTCCTTCGCCGGCACAAGAATCTTCATGTCCTGTATCTGGAGCTTGGCGCGGGAGCCAACACGCCCATCATAGTGAAGTACCCGTTCTGGCAGATGACGCTTGCCAATGAGAAAGCAGTTTATGCCTGCATCAATTACGGCGAAGCGTTTTGTCCGGAAGATATTGAAAATAGAAGCATCTGCATTGACGGAGACATTTCAGATGTTCTGGAAAAGATGAAATAAAACGGAATAAAAGATACGGCATTTCCCAAATCTACAACAGGATTGATGGCGGGCATTGCTTTTCCTCCCCCCCGGCAATATGCATCCGGCATTTCTTTACGCTTTTCACAACGATTGATTTTCAAAGACGTCCCGGCAATGCTCATCAAAGTAAAGCGGGGCGCTTTTCAGGTACAATTAGCCTGTGAAAGGCAAAACAGAAAGGACAAGAGATATGCGTCAAAATCAAAATAATATGGAACACTATTTGGAAGAAACACCGATGTTGGATTTTTCCGCCGCATCGATACAGCGGTTGATTCAGCAGCGCAGATGGAAAGAGCCGGATACGTACCGGCGGATTCAGGAAATTTATCTTTTTGTTCGTGATGAAATTTTATTCGGCTACAATGCGGACGACAGTATCGCGGCGTCAAAAGTTTTGGCCGACGGCTATGGACAATGCAATACAAAGGGAACGCTTTTTATGGCTTTACTGCGCGGCGTCGGGGTTCCTTGCCGCGTGCACGGATTTACGATCGACAAACGTCTGCAGAAAGGAGCGATGACCGGTATCGTTTATAAAAACGCGCCGCAGGAAATCTTCCACAGCTGGGTAGAAGTCTATTTGGAGAATGTGTGGTATGAACTGGAAGCGATTATTATTGATAAGGCGTATCTTATGCAGCTGCAGAAGCGAAACCCGAATTGTAAAGGCGCCTTTTGCGGCTATGGCGTTGCGGTCAAGGATTTTCAAAATCCCGTCATTGATTTCAGACGAAATAATACCTATATTCAAAGCGCCGGCATTCGGCAAGATTTCGGTGTCTACGCCAGCCCGGATGATCTGCTTCGGGAACACCATCAGGAAATGTCGGCATTGAAGGCTTTCCTTTATCGAAATCTTGGCCGCCATCTTATGAATCGTGCAATTAGGAAAATACGAAATGCAGCTTGACTCCTTTTGACCCTGCAAAGGGCGAAAATGATTTGAAATGGGTTAAAATAAAAGAGGTATTTTCCATTTTCGATACCGCCGATAAGGAAAACATGCTGTTAACCGATAAACCTCTGAAACTGACTTTGAAGCGCATTGAAGCGATGCATGCGTTGGGCTTAACCGATACGGAATCGCTCCTTTCCTATTACCCCGTCCGCTATGATTCCCTGCATGCGGTTCCGTTTTCTTCATGGCAGCCCGGTATGCGCGTCACCGTTTCCGGCACACTGTGCGGAACAATCCGCGTTGTCCGTTTCGGCCGTAACAAATCGGTCGCCCGCTTTCTGCTGCAGACCGACGAGGGCAATACCGTGAACGTTTCCATCTTTAATCGACCCTGGCTGGCTTCGACAAGCGAAGGGACCGCTTTGACCGTTACCGGGGTATACAAAGGCGTTGATCGGATTGTGGCGATACAATGCACCGCGCGCCCCTTAAAGAAAATGGAGGCCGTAACCCCCGTCTATTCCGCCAAAGCCGATGTTGCTCAGCGGACGATTCGAGCGTGCATACAGCGGGCTTTGGATGTGGAATATGCATCGCTTGTGGATGACATGCCGCTTGTTTTTAAACGCCGCTATCGGCTCTTGGATAAACGCGACGCTTTGCGCATGGTCCATATGCCGAAATCCATGGAAGAAGTCGGGTTGGCTTTGCGGACATTGAAATATGCCGAATTTCTTCGCTTTTTTTGTGCGGTTTCTTTAAGGCAGAATGAAGACGGAGCGTCCGCGTATAAGCCGCCGCGTTTTGTTGATCGAACCGCGGTAAACCGCCTGCTTGCCGATCTTGCTTATCCGTTGACGGAAGACCAGAAAAAATGCCTGGATGAAATTCTTGCCGATATGGAAGCGAGCCATGTCATGCACCGCCTGCTGCAGGGCGATGTCGGCTGCGGAAAAACGGTGGTTGCGGGAGTCGCTCTTTATGGCTGTGTGACGGCCGGCATGCAAGGCGTCCTGCTGGCTCCGACCGAGCTGCTTGTGCGGCAACATCTGCAATCCTTACAGAACCTGTTGCGGCATACGGATACACGCATTACCGCCTTGTATTCCGATCTGCCCGCCGTTGAACAGACGGAGATTTTGAAACAGGTTCAAAGCGGGCGGATTGATATTCTCATCGGTACGCACAGTCTGCTTGCCGAGCGGGTTCAGCTTGCCCGGCCGGGCCTGATTGTCGTTGACGAGCAGCAGCGCTTCGGCGTCGAGCAGCGCCGGCGGTTGTGGCGGAAAGGGGCACAGACCGATTTTCTGATGATGAGCGCCACGCCGATTCCTCGTACCCTGGCATCGGCTTTATTCGGAGATATGGAGGTCAGTACCATTGTGACGATGCCGCCCGGAAGAAAGCCGGTCAAAACGTATGTGCTGTATGAAAACTCTTTTCGCTCGGTTCGTCAGGAAGTGGAACAGATTCTGGCAAGCGGACATCAGCTGTATGTGATCTGCGCCGCAATTGAGCGGAACGCACAGTTCAAAGTCCGTTCCGTTCAGGATATCACCCGCAATTTACAAACCTTATTTCAAAACCGCTATGTCGTTTCCGCATTGCACGGCGCGCTGTCCGGACGGGAAAAGGAAAGCATCATGCAAGATTTCGCCCAAGGTAAAGTGCATGTTCTGGTTTCAACAACCGTCGTCGAAGTGGGCGTCAACGTTCCCAATGCGACCGGAATGATCGTCTATGACGCCGACCGCTTCGGCCTCAGCCAGCTCCATCAGCTGCGCGGGCGTATACAGCGCGGCAGGGAACAGGGCGTATGCTGGCTGTTGACCGGTTCAAAAGATGAACAAGTCCATCAGCGCCTGGAAGTATTGGAAAAATCAAGCGACGGTTTTGAAATCGCCTGGCAAGATTTACGACTGCGCGGTCCGGGTGATATACTGGGAACCAGGCAAAGCGGTCTTCCGGATTTTACGGTCGGTTCTCTTGCGGAAGATACCAAGATCATGCAGCAGGCGCGGCTGGACGCGCAGAAAATGATGCAGGATGCGGAAGACCCGGATTATCGTCCGTTCCTTGATCATGTCCGCACCGATATGGAACGGCGGCGCGGCGCCTGAAGCCGGGAGGTCTGATTTTGACAAAAGAAGAATGGTTTGCCGAGCACGGCATCACGATACGACGCTCCGCTTTATTTGAAGAAGCCTTTACGCACACCAGCTATGCCAATGAACGGCATACCGGTTTTAATAATGAGCGACTGGAGTTTATGGGCGACGCCGTATTACAACTGTGGAGTTCAAAAGAAATCTTCGCTTTGCGACCGAAGCTGTCGGAAGGGGAAATGACCCGGCTGCGGGCCGAGCTTGTCCGCGAGGAAACGCTGGCCGCCCATGCGCGCCGGATCGGCTTGAATCAGTGGCTGAAACTGGGCAGTGGCGAAGAGAAAAGCGGCGGCCGTCAGAAGAATACGATCTGCGGCGATTTATTTGAGGCCGTCCTGGGCGCCATCTATCTGGATTCCGGCTGGGACAGCGTCGAACAGTGGCTGCAGGCGATCATGAAACCGGATATCCGCCACCCGCAGAGCGTCAATTCCTTTAAGGATTACAAGAGTCGTCTGCAGGAATTTGTTCAGGCGGATGCGCCCCGTACCGTACACTATGCACTGTTGAAGGAAGAGGGGCCGTCCAACGCGCCGTTATTTACGATGCAGGTGGTCGTCGACGGTCTGATCATGGGTACCGGCAGCGGCAGTTCCAAAAAGGCGGCGGAGCAGGCCGCCGCGCGCAGCGCTTTTGAAAAACTGGTGAAATAAAAAAAGGGGAGAAAGAAAGATGCGGATTGAAGAACTGATCGACGCTCTGCGGGAGGGGAAGAAAGACGAGGCGTTGCGGCGTCTGTACGGAACAAAGCGCCTAAAGACACAGAAAGAACGCTATGAACGTCTGTTACGGCAGGCGCTGAAGCTGTATGGCGATGAGGAGGCGATTCTGGTTTCCGCTCCCGGGCGGACGGAGATCGGCGGCAACCATACCGATCATCAGCTGGGCTGTGTGCTGGCGGCTTCCATTGATCTTGATATCGCGGCGGTCGTGATCAAAAGCGACGATGCCTTCATCCGCTACGCGTCCGATTCCTTTACGGTCAAACCGGTGGATCTGCATCTTCTTGAGGTGCAGGAAGCCGAAAAGAATACGACGGAGGCCCTGATTCGCGGCATTGCCGCAGGCTTCATACAGAACGGTTACGCCGTCGGCGGCTGTAAGATCTATGCGGAAAGCGACGTCTTGCCCGGCAGCGGCATGAGCTCGTCCGCGGCCTTTGAAATTCTGCTAGCGACGATTCAGAGCCTTCTTTATAATCACGGTGCGATCGCGCCGCTTGCCTGCGCCAAGATCGGGCAATACGCGGAAAATGTCTATTTCGGAAAGGCGTCCGGCCTGATGGATCAGGCGGCCTGCGCGGTGGGCGGCTTTGCGGCCATCGATTTCTACGACGCCGCGCAGCCGGTCGTTGAAAAAATCGATTATGATTTTTCGTCCAGCGGTCTTTTGCTTGTATTGACCGACTGCAAACAGTCGCATGCGGAACTGTCGGAAGAATACTCCCGCATTCCCGCGGATATGAAAGCGGTCGCCGGCGTATTCGGGCAGCAGACGCTGAGCCGTGTTAAAATGGACGACTTTCTCGCGCAGGCAATGTCTGTCCGGAAGGCCTGCGGTGACCGCGCGTTTTTAAGAGCGTTCCACTTCCTGCATGAAACACGGCGGGCAAAAGCGGAAAAAGAGGCTTTGAAAGCCGATGATACGAAGCAATTTCTGGAGACGATGATCGCCTCCGGGCGCTCTTCCTTCATGTATCTGCAGAATGTCTATCCTTCCGGCGAAACTCAGCATCAATCGCTGGCCGTCGGGCTGGCGCTCAGCGAACATATGCTAAACGGCAAGGGAGCCTGGCGGGTTCACGGCGGCGGATTTGCGGGAACGATTCAGGCCTTTGTTCCGGAAGACATGGTCGAGGCGTACCGGGTGCAGATGGAAGCCGTATTCGGGCCGGGATGCTGCTACGTTTTACAGATTCGAAATGTCGGCGGCGTTCAGGTCGCATAAAGCCGCGCAATCGGTTTTAAGAATGGTCGGAAACGGTCGGGGATGCACTGTCTGCAATGTGCTTCCGGAGCGCCTCTTACCATTTTTTCGTTCTTTTTCAAGAGCATTTTTTTCAAAATATTCATGGTAGAATGAGCGCATGAAAGACGCTTTAAAAAAATTTCTGCAAAACGATGTCTTCGCCTCGGTCACGATGCCCGAAACCGTTCTTCTGGAAACTGTCCGCTACTATCGCGCCTCGTCGCGTCTGGAGCTTGTGCTGCACCACGATACGCCGCTTCTATATACCGATTATGCGCGCCTGCTGCGTGCTTTGGAACATTGGAGCAACGTTCCCGTCACGATCGTTGTCCATACCGATTCGCCGCGCATCCCCGAAATAGAATTACAGAAATATGTGGGCGGCTGGTGCGCGCGCCATCCGGCTTATTCTTTTTTGGCGGAGACGTCCATTTTCTTCGATGAGCCGGCGCAGACGCTGTTCTTTCGTTTTTTAGAGACGGAAAAGATCGCGCAGGCAAAGCGGGCTTTAAAACCGCTGCGGCTTTTTTTACGGGAAATCGGCTTAGGCGAAACGGAATTAAAGGCGGAATTGTTTCAGGTGACGGCGCCGAAAGTGGAAACCATAGCGGTTAAAGCCGCGCCGCTTTCCGCACCGAAAAAAGAACGCGCTCCTTTCCGCACCCGCAGGGGAAAGGAAGATGTGCCGCTTGTACAATTGAAGGAGATCGCCAATTCGCAGGATCGGGTTCGTGTTCATATTGTCGGCAACGTTTTCAAAGCCGATTTAATCGTCACCAGAAAGGTCGGCGCCATTCAAACGCTGTCCGTCTTTGACGGCACCGACGCCATTCAGGTCAAGCGTTTTGAGGGAAGCCGCTGTCCTCGCGAAGAAATGAAGGCGATCGGGAAGGGCGATTATGTCGACGTCGTCGGTTCCGTACAGTTTGACACCTTTGCCAAAGACCTCGTGCTGATGGCCGACCGGATCGATAAAAAAGAGAAGCCGAAACCGGTCGACACTTCGGAAGAAAAGCGGGTCGAACTGCACATGCATACCAATATGTCCGAAATGGACGGTATCTGCGATGCGAAACAGGTCGTTCGGTATGCGTGGGATTTCGGCCTGGAAGGCATATGCATCACCGACCATGCGGACGTGCAGTCCTTTGTCAAGGCTTTTAATACCGCCCGAGCGTTGAAGAAAGAGAATCCGGAGCGGATTTTTCAGGTCGGTTTCGGCTGTGAAATGAATATGGTCGACTCCCGCCTGTGTATCGTGCGTAACGGTGGAGATTTATCCTTGGACACGGCCGAATACGTCGCTTTCGACCTGGAGACGACCGGCTTATCCTGTCATTATGATTCCATCATCGAGTTCGGCGCGGTGAAAATCCGCAATCATCTGGTCGTCGACCGCATGCAGATGTTCATCAAGCCGCCGCATCCGATTCCCGCCTACATCACTCGGAAAACAAATATTACCGACGCGATGGTCGCTTCCGCGCGCTCGTTTGCCGACAGCGCCGATGAAATTCTGAACTGGATCGGCGACGCGGTGCTGGTGGCGCACAATGCGACGTTCGACTACAACTTCCTGAACGAAGAGCTGCGCCGGATCCGACGCCCCGCTTTGCAGAACAGTATCATCGATACCTTGGACCTTGCCCGCGCGCTTCTGCCGGATCGCAGAGCCTATCGTCTCGGGAACATCGCCCGCTTTTATCGTGTCGCGTATGATGAAGAGGTGGCGCATCGGGCGGACTATGATGCGGAGGCGCTGGGCGGCGTTTTCCTGAGCCTGCTGCGGGACGCCCATGCCAAAGGGGCCCGCACGCTTTCCGATCTGCAGGAGCGGATACAGGATGATTCCGCTTATCGGAAAATACGCCGCTCGCATGTGATGATTCTGGCTAAAAACAGAGCGGGCATCAAGCGCCTGTATGAGCTGGTTTCAAAATCCTATACGGAAACGCTGGCCGTCTTGGGAAAATCCAGCAAGGAGGGCGGCGAGATCACCGCCGAACCGCGTATTTTACGAAGCGATATCGAAAAGGACCGCCGCAACATTCTGGTCGGCACGTCGTGCCTGAACAATGAGGTTTTTGAGCTGGCATGCAACGGCGACGACGAGCGTCTTCTGCAGGCCGTGCTGTTTTATGATTATGTGGAACTGCAGCCGCTGGCCAATTTCTCGACGTTTGTGGCTTCGGGAAATGTGCCGAGCCTGGATCGCTTGAAAGATGTGCAGAGACGTCTGATTCAGGCGGCGGACAAAGCCGGTATTCCCGTCGTGGCGGACAGCGACGCCCATTACTGCAGTCCCGATCAGAAAATCTTCCGCGACGTCTACATCATGTCGCAGGGCGTCGGCGGAGCGGCACATCCGCTTTATATTCGCGATGAACAGCTGCGCCGGCGGACGAAAAACCCCGATCAGCATATCCGCGGCACCGATGAAATGAAAGCGGCCTTCGCCTGGCTGGAAGATGCGGATTTGATTCATGCGCTCGTCGTGGAAAATCCGAAGAAGATCATGGCGATGCTCGATCCGGAAGTGCGCCCGGTTCCCGAAGGAACCTATCCGCCCATGCTGGCCGATTCGGCCGCCCGCCTGCGTGCAATCTGCTACAAAACGGAGAACGAACTGTACGGCTTTCAGGGACAGGTGCCCGCAATCGTCCATGACCGTCTCGAGCAGGAATTGGAAAATATCATTCACAACGGCTTCGACGTGCATTACTATATCGCGCATCTGCTTGTCAAAAAATCCAACATGGACGGGTATGTCGTCGGCTCGCGCGGCTCGGTCGGTTCTTCTTTTACCGCCACGATGTCCGGTATCACGGAGGTGAATCCGTTGCCGCCGCATTATCGCTGTCCGCAATGTCATTACAGTACGTTTGCCGTCGATCCCTCCGTCAAGTCGGGTTTTGATCTGCCTGATCAGACCTGCCCCAAGTGCGGGGCGCGCATGACGGGAGACGGCCATCAGATTCCGTTCCAGACCTTTCTCGGTTTCAACGCCGACAAAGTCCCGGATATCGACCTGAATTTCTCCAACGAATACCAATGGCGGGCGCACGCGTTTATACGCGAGGTTTTCGGAGAGCGCCACGCCTTTCGCGCCGGAACCATCGGCACGGTGGCCGAAAAAACGGCTTTCGGTTATGTGACGGGCTATTGCGAAAAGATGGATATCACCGACATGCGCCGACCGATGAAAGAATATCTGGCGGCCGGCTGTCAGAATGTCAAGCGCACCTCCGGACAGCATCCGGGCGGCATCATCATCATTCCGGACGGCTACGACGCGGAGGACTTTACGCCGGTTCAGTATCCGGCCAACGACCCCGCGGCGGACTGGAAGACGACCCATTACGACTTCCACGATATTCACGATAATGTTCTGAAATTTGATATTCTCGGTCACGTCGATCCGACCGCCATGCGTCTGTTGCAGAAGATCGCCGACCGCAAACCGATGACGCTGCCGATGAACGATCCGGAAACACTGTCCCTGTTTTACAGCGACGAAGCTTTGCAGGCCGACCCGCGCGTTTACAAGAAGGAGACCGGGGCACTGGGTTTGCCGGAATTCGGCACCCGGACGACGCGGCGCGTCCTTGAAGAAACAAAGCCGCGCTGTTTCTCGGAGCTGGTCATGATCTCCGGTCTGACGCATGGGACCGACGTCTGGGCGGGGAATGCGGAAGCCCTGGTGCAAGGCGGTCACCCACTAGCGGAAACGATTGCCTGCCGCGACGATATCATGACGTATTTATTGGAAAAGAAGCTGGAGCCGATCGATGCCTTTCACATCATGGAACAAGTGCGGAAAGGGAAAGGGCTGACGGCGGAAGAAGAAGCGGACATGAAAGCGCACGGGGTGCCGGAATGGTATATTGAATCCTGCAAAAAGATCAAATACATGTTTCCCAAAGCGCATGCGGTCGCCTATGTGATGATGGCGGTGCGCATCGCCTGGTATAAGGTGCATGAGCCCTGGAATTTTTACATTCAGTTTTTCTCTCTGCGCTGCGATCAGTATGAAATCGAAACGATGACGAAAGGATTGGCGGCCATCCGTGAGCGCATGAACGATATCAGCGAGCGGGCGGCCAACCGCTATGCGGAAAATCCGGCCACGCCGAAAGAGAAGAGCCTTCTGGATACGCTGGAAGTCTGCGAGGAACTGTACGCCCGCGGCTATTCGATTGCGAATGTCGATCTTTATCATTCGCAGGCAAATGTCTTCTGCGTCCTGAAACCCGATGTCAAAACGATCATTCCGCCGTTTACGGTCTTGGACAGTTTGGGCGAAGCGGTTGCGGAAAGCGTGGTGGAGGCGCGGAAGGACAGTCCGTTCTTATCGAAAGAGGATTTGCGGAAGCGGACGAAATTGACGGATACGCATATCCGCAAGCTGGAGATGCTGGGCTGTTTAAACGGTCTGGAGGAAACCAATCAGATTCGCCTGTTTTAACCTTGCAAGAAGCGGTTGATTTTGCTATATTACGTTTAGTGGTAAGGAGTGCGGAAGCACTCCTTCGTTCTTGTCTGGGAGGACTATGAAAGATATTGAACGGTTAAAAGCGATTTTCATGCCGATACTGACGGAGATGGACGTTCAGCTTTACGATCTGGCGTGGGTGCAAAACGGCAAAGAAAGAACCTTGCAGGTTTCCATCATGCGGCCGGACGGCTCGATGGATCTGGATACCTGCGCATCGGTCAGCGAAAGGCTCTCGCAGAAGCTCGACGAAGCGGATGAAGAAGAAGGCGCATACACGCTTGAGGTATGCAGTCCGGGAGCGGAGCGGACGATTTACGATTTGGCGGAGCTGAAGACGCTGCCATACGTGCATGTCCATCTGAAACAGCCGATCGACGGCAGTCCGGCCTTTACCGGTCAGGTGGTGGCGTATGAGGAACATAACGTCACCCTGTCCTACCGCGACAAGGCGGCCACCCGTCAGGTTCACTTTACGGCTGCGGATATCGATTGGATTCGACATGCGGTAAAAATATAAAAAAATCATGGAGAGAAAAAATGGCTATCAATTTTAAAAAGCTGGTTGCGGCGCTAGGTGAAGTGGAAACCGATACGAAGATATCGGAAGATGTGATTGTCGAAGCGTTGAAGGAAGCCTACATCAAGGCGTATAAAAAAACCGTCGGCCTGGACGACATCAACGTCGAGGCGGAGCTGAATTCCAAAAGCAAATCCATCGACATCTATCAGCTGTACGACGTGGTTGAGGACGTGGAAGACGACGAACTGCAGATGGATCTGGAAGAAGCGCGGAAGTGGAAGAAAGATGCGGTTTTAAACGACAAAGTGCGTCTGAAAATCGAGATCGACGCCGACGATATGAGCCGGGCCGCGGCTTCTTTGGCGCGCAACGTATTGCGTCAGAAAATTCGGGAGGCGGAGAAGATCGCCGTCTACAACGCATATATCGATCTGCTGGATGAAATGGTGATCGGCGTCGTTGATTCGGTAAAGGATAAGTTCGCCCTGATCAATCTGGGCAAGACGATCGCCCTGATGCCGCGTTCAGCGCAGATGCCCAATGAACGTCTGATCGACGGGCAGCGGCTTCGCGTCGTGATCACGGAAGTCAACAAGGATTCCAAGGGTTCGCAGGTCTTAGTCAGCCGGGCGGACGCGATGCTGGTCAAGCGCCTGTTTGAAAAAGAAGTCCCGGAGATTTCCCAGGGCATCGTCGAAATCAAGGCGATCGCCCGCGACGCCGGGGAAAGGACAAAGATGGCGGTCGTTTCCTACAATGAAGAGGTCGATCCGATCGGCGCTTGCATCGGTCAGCGCGGCAGCCGCGTTCAGGAAATCATTGAAGAACTGCACGGTGAGAAAATCGACATTTTCCAATGGAGCGATGATATGACGCTGCTTGTCAAAAACGCTCTGGCGCCGGCGGAAATTCGCGCCGTTCTGCCGGGTGATGACGAGCGCAGCCTTTTGGTCGTCGTCGATGAGGACCAGCTTTCCCTGGCTATCGGCAAGAAGGGTAAAAACGCCCGGCTGGCGGTGAAGCTGACCAACCGCAAGATTGATATCAAGACCCGGGCGGAATTGGAAGCGATGGGCAAAGATTACGACGAGCTGGTGGCGCTGGCGAAAATAAAGCAGGAAGAGATTCGGGCGGAACAGGAGCGCAGAGCCGCGGCGAAGAAAGCGGCCGACAAGCCGCTGGAAGACGCCAAGCATCAGGAACTGCTCGATGCGGCGAAGGCCAAGGCGCAGGAAGCGCTGGCCGCCGCCGGGGATGAAGTCATGCCGGAAGAAATGATGGAAACCTTGAGCGATCGGGCGCGCGACGAAGTCTTTGCCGCAACCGTCGTCGAGGAGGAAAAGACGGAACCGATCCGGGTTCCGGAAAAACCGGCCGTCAGTCAGCCGCAGAAAACGGAGGCGGAAGAGGAAGCTGCCGATGAAACGGTTGAAAAACCGACGGTGACGACGAAGAAGAAGAAAGTCAATCTTGAAGAGATGGCGCAGAAGAACGATTATGTATCGGTCTTTGAAAAGCTGGCCGATACGTCAAAGGCACGCACGACGACGCCGCTGAAGAAACGGCCGAAGCGGAAAGCGGAAGAGGATTCCGTCAAGCTGACGAACGCCGAACTGATGAAACAGCTGGCGGAAAAGAACAAGCATCTGCAGGAAAACGTCAAGCCGATCTATTCCGAAGAAGAACTGGCGGAAATCGAAGCCCAGCAGGAGGCGGAAGAAGACAGCCGTTACGATATCGACTATGATGAGTACGAGGATTACTACAAAGACGAGGAAAGCGGGAAGTAATGCGAAAAATTCCAATGCGTACATGTGTGATCACGGGTGAACGCATCGCCAAAAAAGATTTACTGCGCGTCGTCCGGACGCCGGAAGGCGAGGTCAAGGTCGACGTCGGGGGTAAAATGAACGGCCATGGCGCCTATCTGAAAAAAGATCTTTCCATTTTGGCCAAGGCCAAGAAATCGAAGGCGCTGGCCCGCGCTTTGGAAACGGATATTCCCGAGACATTTTGGGAAATACTGCAGCGGACAATCGAACATATGTCCGAAGGAAAGGGGTGATCGGTGACTTTCATGATGTAAGGGACCTGCGGTCCGGAAAGGAGAAAACAATTATGCCGGCAACAAAACATACGTCAAATCGAAAACCGTTTAACGGCGGCAGGCGCAATGGCCGTAACGGCGGCGCCAACCGTTCAAAAACACCTGCTCCCGCCGTCAAAAAAGCGGCGCCCGAGATTCATGCGATTGAATACAGCGAGGGGATTACACTGGGCGAGCTTGCCAAAAAATGCGCCCGTTCCGCCTCGGACCTGATCAAAGTGTTGTTCATGCAGGGCAAGATGGCGACGATCAACAGTGTTCTTGATCAGGACATGGTTGAAACGATTTGTCTGGAATATGATATTGAACCGACGAAAGTACAGCTGAAAGATGAAGATTCTCTGGAAGATGAAGAGCCGGACGATCCCAAGCTGTTGAAAGAGCGAGCTCCGATCGTAACGGTCATGGGCCACGTCGATCACGGAAAGACGACTTTGCTTGACTCCATTCGAAAAACCCGCGTCGCCAACAGCGAAGCGGGCGGCATCACGCAGGCGATCGGCGCGTACCAGGTGACGGTTCACGACAAAAAGATCACCTTTTTGGATACGCCGGGACATGAAGCCTTTACGGCCATGCGGGCGCGTGGAGCGGCGGTTACGGACGTGGCTATCATCGTCGTTGCGGCCGACGACGGCGTCATGCCGCAGACCAAGGAAGCGATCGACCATGCGCGAGCCGCCAATGTGCCGATGATCATCGCCGTCAATAAGATGGATAAACCGGACGCCAACCCGGAGCGGGTGCGGAGCGAACTGGCGGACTTGAATATCATGCCGGAAGAATGGGGCGGCGATACCATTTTCGTCAACGTTTCCGCGAAGAAGGGCGACGGCATTCAGGAACTGCTGGAAACCGTGCAGACGGTCGCCGACGTTTTGGAGCTGAAAGCAAACCCGAAGAAACTGGCGACCGGCACGGTGATTGAAGCGCGCCTGGATAAAGGACGCGGCCCGGTGGCGACGATTCTCGTCCAGAACGGAACCTTGCATCATGGCGACCCGGTTGTCGTCGGATCCTGCTTTGGTAAAATCCGGCGGATGACGAATGAAGACGGTCTTGAAGTCAAGGCGGCCGGTCCTTCCACCCCGGTGGAGATCATCGGCTTGAACGACGTTCCTTTGGCCGGCGATCATTTCCGTACCTATGCCAATGAGCGGGATGCACGCGCCGTTGCGGATCGCCGCAAGCGTAAGGCGATTGAAGCCGGCCGGCGGAAAAGCTCGGCCGTCACATTGGAAGACCTTTCGAAAGAAATTGCGGCCGGAGCGATCAAGGAAATCCCGGTTATCATCAAAGCCGACGTCCAGGGTTCGGCGGAAGCGGTCCGCTCCAGTCTGATGAAGCTGGAAGTGGAAGGCGTCAAGATCAACGTTATTCATTCTACCGCCGGAGCGATCAACGAGACGGATATCATGCTCGCCGACGCTTCGCACGCCATGATTATCGGTTTCAACGTCCGTCCGGACGCCATGATTCGGAAAAAGGCGGCGGATGCGGGCGTTACGATTCGCCTGCATACGATTATTTATAAGGTGACGGAAGAGATGGAGCATGCCATGAAGGGAATGCTGGATCCGGTTTATTCCGAAGTCGTCATCGGCCAGGCGGAAGTGCGGGAAACGTATAAAATTTCCAAGATCGGCACGGTCGGCGGCTGTATGGTTACCGACGGCAAGCTGACGGCGCATTGCGGCGTCCGGCTGATTCGGGAAAGTATCGTACTTTATACCGGCAAACTGGCGTCGTTAAAGCGCTTCAAGGACGATGCCAAGGAAGTCAGCGCCGGTTATGACTGCGGTATCACGATCGAAAACTACAACGATATCAAGATCGGCGATATTCTGGAAGCGTACGAAGAGCGGGAAGTCAGTCAGGCGGCATGAGACATGGCGAACGCGATTAAACAGAAACGTCTGGAGGGTATCATCCGCCGGAATATCAGCGAGATTATTCAATATGAACTCAAGGATCCCGATGTCGGTTTTATCACGGTGACAGATGTCAAGGTGTCCAACGACCATTCATATGCGACAGTATTCGTCACTTTCATGGCGACGGGTTATAAGCGGAAAGAGGGACTGGAGGCACTTCAAAGGGCCCGCGGTTTCATCCGTTCCATGCTGGCCCAAAGGCTGGATATCCGCCGCTGTCCGGAACTGCTTTTTAAGATCGACGAAGTGGAAGAAAAGGGACGTCGGATTGATGAGCTGCTTGCGGAAATTCATCAAAAGGATACGGAATAAACAAAAGAGGACATGTGGCGGCATGTCCTTTCAGTTTGCCATAAATCATGTTTCTTATAGTGATTTGTGTAAATGATAAAAACATAGAATTTTCAGCGATTTCGAATATGATAAATAAAGCTGTTAAAAAATTTTGATGAGGAAAATAGAATGGCCGTGCAATGTAACAGACTTTTCAAATAGAAAAAATATGCAAGGTAATGCAGAGCGGCGTAGACGATATTCTGGAATTTATTCTGGTCAAAGAAGAAAGGAAACAGTGACTATGACGGACGCAGAACAGAGAGAAGCCGCCAGACAGTTTGTCAACAGATGGCGGGAGAAAGGCAATGAAGATGAGGATGGAAGGTCTTATTGGCTGGACTTTTTGGCCAATGTCATGGGAGTGGAAAATCCGACCGAGCTCGTGAATTTCGAGAAGAAAGTCGTTGTAGACG
>CAUVBZ010000026.1:0-16525 GCA_963550455.1 uncultured Erysipelotrichaceae bacterium | reverse complement strand
GATGAAAAGACAATTCTGGAACATACCATGCGATTGTTTTTAGATGATACCGCATGTCGGGAACTGATCATCGTGACCGACAGCTGTCAATATGTAAAAGAAGTCGGCATTTTTGACGGCCGCATCGTTCTTGTACAGGGGGGAAGCACGCGGCAGGAATCCGTCGCAAGAGGCTTGCATGCCGTAACGGAAAAGATCGTCATGGTGCAGGACGGCGCCCGTCCTTATCTTTCCTTTGCAGAACTGAAAGCGCTGAAAGACGTCATGAGAACAGAACGCGCCGCCTGTCTTGCGGTCGAGGTGAAGGACACGGTGAAACAAGTTTGCGGGGCGTATGTTTCAAAGACGATACCGCGCGAAACGCTGGTCGCCGCCCAAACACCGCAGGTCTTTGATACCGCACTGCTGATTCACTGCATGCATCAGGCGAAGCAAAACGGCTTCGTCGGAACTGACGACTGCTCTCTGGTCGAACGGTTTTCCGATGTCCGCATCCGTCTTGTAAAAGGCCGCTATACAAATCGAAAGATTACGACGCCGGAGGATCTTTTTTAGAAACAACGGCCGCCGTCAGAATGCGAATACGATGTTGTCCCGGCTCCAGAGTATGTAAAGCGCCTTTCAAGGTTGCGCCGGTTGTCATCACGTCGTCGCACAGTAAAATTTTTCTGGGAAGAGGGATCGATTGATCACGGCGTATCGTTGTGATGATCTGCTGCCGCTGGAGGCGGTTTTTTTCTTTTTGAACCGAATCGTCTGTTTTATAGAAAGGCGTCAGCATCGGCAGACGCAGAGTTGAAAACAACAAGGCCAGGTGATCGAAGCCGCGTTCGTTCCGCTTACGCTGTGTGCTCGGCATCAACAACAGCGTATAGCCGCGATAACGCCAATGCAGACGCAGGGCAAACGGTTTTAAAAAGATCGCGGCCAGCGCTTCGTCGTGGCATTCCTTGTATTGAAATAAGGCCTGTGCAAAAGCTTCGTTGTACGTCCAGATACCATGCACGGGAAAGGATTCCAGCATCGTTTTCCGCCGCCACCGTCGCCATGCCTGACGACAGGCGCAACACAGCCCGTCGTCATTTAAAAGCATGTCGTAAAGAGAACCGTCTTTCAGATAGTCTTTTCCGCATAACAGGCAGCGCATGCGTTCGCCTCCTTGATATCCGCAATACAGCGGTTGACGGGGTCGTTCGGCCTATGGCTTAAAAACAGTACGTCGCCGTCCGGAGCCTGAAACGTGCGGCCGGCTCGGCCCGCCATCTGGACCAGTCCCGCCCGGTCAAAGACAGGGTGGTCGCTTAAAAAAACACAGACGGACACATCCGGAATCGTGACCCCGCGCTCCAAAATCGTTGTTGCAAACAGCACACCGTGATCAGAGTCTTTAAAACGCTGTAAGATCATTTCCGGATGAACGGTGCCAGAGGTCACATGGTGGCATGCGACCGTTTGACGGCGAAAGATAAAGTAAAGAATTTTCACCCAGCGGATGGTCGGCGCAAAGACCAGACAGCGCTTATCCGCGTTTCGTTTCAGCCAGTATGCAAGGTGCACAAGCAGAAGCGGCAGCGGACGGATCAGAAGCTCGGGAACCGGCAGAGGATGACCGTGCGGCCGCTGATCCAGGCGATAACGGATCAAAGAACCGTTTTTAACCCGTGTCGACAGACGGGCGTCCGGCGTGGCGGTAAGATAGAGACAATGACCTCTGCAGGCAGTTGCGGCAATACCGTACAGGACACGATTTCCGCGAAAAGGAAACGCATCCGGTTCATCCAGAATGAGAATGTCAAAAGCTTGATAATAGCGGAAAAGCTGGTGCGTCGTACAGATGATCAGATCGCCGTCCGTGACGGCTGTGTAGCCGCCGCATACCGGAATGACGCGCGCTTTTGTAAAAATGGTCTGCAGACGTTCAGCCAGTTCCAGGACGACCGTTCGCCGGGCGATGGCGAAGCCGATGCGCTTTTTCCGCCGTAAAGCGGCGGAAATAGTCTCCACCACCATCTCCGTTTTCCCCGCCCCGCACACAGCCTGTAACAGGACGTCCTGCTTCATGATCTGTACAGCCACCTGCTGCGCGATTGTTTTCTGCATGGCGGTCAAAGGATAAGACAATTGATAAGGTGCCAAGGACGCCGACAGTTCGGAAAGCGAAACCGGCGCCTTTGTCTCCTCCAGCATCGTTCGTCCGAAGCGGATACATCGTCGGCAATACCAGCCGCGGCTTCCTTTATAGAACCAGATCGGATTCGTATTGAGACAGCGCGGACATTGCATAAAAGAGCCTCCGCTTATCTCTACGCCAAAACGGGACGAACTAAAAAAGAGAACGCTTCACCATCAGTTGAACGCACTTTTTGAAAAGAGTATAATGAGCGCGCTGAAAGCCTTTCAGGAGGGTTTTATTATGGCGAATTTGATTAGCCGTTTATGGAATGAAGATCAGCGCAAAATCCGGAAGATCGAGAAGTCGATCAAGCCGATTTTAGCGATGGAAGACACATACAGGCAGATGAGCGACGCGCAGTTACAGGCGGAAACGCCGCGTTTGCGGGCGCTTTTGGCCGAAGGAAAGTCATTGGACGACATCATGCCGGAAGCCTTTGCGGCCGCCCGCGAAGCCTGCCGCCGCGTAATCGGAGAATTTCCGTATCCGGTTCAGCTGATGGGCGGAGCGGTCATGCAGAACGGCGATATCGCCGAGATGAAAACCGGCGAAGGAAAAACACTGACCTCCGTCATGCCGGTTTACCTCAATGCTTTAGGCGGCAAAGGCGTGCATGTCGTAACGGTGAATGAATATCTTTCCGAACGCGACGCCGAATGGATGGGACAGATTCACCGCTTTCTCGGCTTAACTGTCGGCGTGAACAAGCGAGAACTTTCCCCGGCGCAGAAGCGCGCCGCGTATGCCTGCGACATCACCTATACGACCAACTCCGAACTGGGCTTCGATTATCTGCGGGACAATATGGTCACCAAAGCCTCGGATCGGGTTCTGCGCGGACTGCATTTTGCCTTGGTGGACGAAGTGGATTCAATTTTGATTGATGAATCGCGAACCCCGCTGATCATTTCCGGCGGTATGAAACAGACGGCCAACCTGTATCTGCAGGCCGACCGTTTCGCTAAAAGCCTGAAGGAACAGGTGATGGGTGAAGAAGACGAAATCGTTACGCCGGGCGACTATGTGATCGACGTCAAATCCAAAGTCGTGACCTTGAGCGAACAGGGCGTGACGCGTGCGGAAAAAGTGTTCCGAACCGAAAACCTCTTCAACCTGGAACATACGCAGTTATTGCATCGCATCAATCAGGCGTTAAAAGCCAATTACATCATGCAGCGGGACGTCGACTATGTGGTCGATGCGGAAGGAGACGAAATCGTCATCGTCGATCCGAATACCGGCCGCCTGATGAAAGGGCGCGAATGGTCGGACGGTCTGCATCAGGCGGTCTGTGCGAAAGAGCAGATTTCCATTCACCAGGAAACGACGGTGCTGGCCACCATCACCTATCAGAATTTCTTCCGTCTGTATGACAAGCTTGCCGGGATGACCGGTACGGCGAAGACCGAAGAGGAAGAATTTCTGGAAATCTATAATATGCTGGTGTGCGAAGTGCCGACCAATCGGCCGGTTATCCGCCGGGATTTACCGGATTCGGTTTTCGGTTCCAAGCGTGCAAAATACAAGGCGCTTGTTCAGGAGGTGATGAAGCGTCACGCCGAAGGACAGCCGGTTCTGGTCGGAACGATTGCGGTCGAAACGTCGGAACTGATTTCGAATCTGTTACGAAAGGAACATATTCCGCACGAAGTGCTGAACGCCAAAAACAATGCGCGGGAAGCGGAGATCATTGCCAAGGCCGGCCAGAAAGGAGCGGTTACGATCGCCACGAACATGGCGGGCCGCGGTACCGATATCAAGCTGGGCGAAGGCGTGCGCGAACTGGGCGGGCTGCTGGTGCTTGGTTCCGAGCGGCATGAGTCCAGGCGTATCGACAATCAGCTGCGCGGCCGCTCCGGCCGTCAGGGAGACCCGGGTGAATCAAGCTTTTTCGTCTCGCTGGAAGACGATCTGATGATTCGCTTCGGAAGCGGCAATATTCAAAATTTTCTCGGCAGGAATATGGGCGACGACGCATTGGAGTCCAAGACCGTTTCCCGGATGATCTCTTCCGCGCAGAAACGCGTCGAGGGCGTGAACTTTGACGCCCGCAAGACCTTGCTGCAATACGACGACGTCATGCGTCAGCAACGTGAGGTCATGTATGCACAGCGCAACTTCATTTTGGATCATGAAGATGTACACGCCGTGATTCGGCAGATGTTTGAAAGAGTGATTCATGATGTGGTCGCCTCGCATATTGACCCGGAATCGCGCGATCAAAGCGTACATGCCAAAGAGCTGGTGGACGCGCTCGGCAAAATGGGCTTCCAGAACCTGATCCGGGAAGAAGAAGCCGCCGGAAAACCGGCGGAGGAAGTGATCGCCCTCATCAATACACGGGCGTGGGAAGTGTACGATCGGAAAATCGATCCGGTACGCGACCAGATCAAAGCATATGAACGGGAGCTGTCCTTGAAGCTGATCGACCGCGCCTGGGTCGACCATATCGACACCATGGCCAAACTGCGTGACGGTATCGGTTTGCGCTCCTATGCGCAAAGCAATCCGTTACAGGCGTACGTGCAGGAAGGCTTTCAGCTGTTTGAAACCATGATGAGCAATATTGCGCGCGAGATCGTCACCTATTGCATGAACCTGCGCGTGGTGATCCGGCAGGAAGAACAGCAGGCATAAAAAAAAAGAGGAGAGATTGCAATGGAACTGTATGAGATGAAACAGGGCATAGCCCGCAGCCAAGCCAAATTGGAGCAGCTTGGCTCCTCTCTTTGACTTGGCGGCTAAAAGAGAAAAAATTGCCGCAAATGAAAAAGAGATGAATGAGCCGGACTTCTGGAATGACCAGAAGCGGGCCCAGACTTTAATCCGAGCGACGAACGGTATGAAGAATCTGCTTGCCTCCCATGAGGAGATCGGACAGGCGTTAGCCGATCTTTCGGAAAGCGTCGCCGAATTGTCGTCCACCTTTGATCAGGACCTGGCCGATCTTGTGGAGGAAGAATACACGGAAACGATGAAGCGTTTTGAGGACTTTGAGATTCAGGTGCTTCTGTCCGGCCCCTACGACGATCACAGCGTCATCATGGAAATTCACCCGGGCGCCGGCGGAACGGAAGCGATGGACTGGGCCGGCATGCTGTATCGGATGTATACCCGTTATGCCGAGCGGAAGGGATATAAGATAACGCTTCTTGACTATCAGGAAGGGGAAGAAGCCGGCATGAAATCCTGTTCGATCAAGATCGACGGAGCGATGGCATACGGCTATCTCAAGTCGGAAAACGGCGTCCACCGGCTGGTTCGCATTTCGCCGTTTGACGCCAACGCCCGCCGCCATACCAGTTTTGCTTCGGTGGAAGTCATGCCGGAATTTGAAGACGACATGGATATCACCATTGACGATAAGGACTTGGAAGTCATCACGATGCGCTCTTCCGGTGCGGGGGGCCAGCATATCAATAAAACGGATTCGGCCGTGCGTATGACGCATAAGCCGACCGGCATCGTCGTCTTCTGCCAGACCCAGCGTTCACAGCTTCAGAATCGGGAACAGTGTCTGAATATGCTGAAATCAAAGCTGCTGCAGCTGAAAATCAAGGAGCAGGAAGCGAAGATGGCCGCGATCAAGGGCGAGGTGAAAGCCAACGAGTGGGGCTCACAGATCCGCTCGTATGTTTTCCAGCCGTATACGATGGTCAAGGATTTACGAACCGGCTATGAGGCGGGAAATATTCAGGGCGTCATGGACGGCGATCTGGACGGCTTTATCTACAGCTATCTGCGCGCCCGAATCGATCAATCCTGAGCGCGCGCCGCGCTTTGGACTTATTTTGTTATGGCCAAACGACTGCTTATCCATATTCGGGAAGACGATTTAAGCACCTTTACGAAGCATACGGTGAAAGGTGCTCTTTTTCATATCGCCCACCTGCATGCGCATGAAATTTCGCGGCTTAAATTTCAAGGAGCGATCCGCAAAAACGGAAAGCCGGCGCGCGTCAATGCCGCCATTGTCCCCGGCGATCGCATTGAAATTATTTTTCCGTCCGATCCCATGCCGCAGACGCCATCTTCGGCCGCCGCGATACCGGCATCATGGATCCGCTACGAAGATGAGGATATGGCGATTGTCTATAAGCCGGCCGGCATGCCGGTGCACCCCGCCTGCGGCCACGCTCACGATTCTCTGGGTACGGGTATGCAGGCGTATTTACGGTTAAAACGGGAAGGCGGCCGGATCCGGCTCATCGGCCGCCTGGATAAAAACGTGTCGGGCCTTGTTGTATTTGCCAAAAATCAACCGGCTGCCGCCCGTCTTTGGCGCCAGCGCGAGCAGGGCATTCTGCAAAAAACGTACCATGCCCTTGCCGAAGGACGGTTTGAAAAGTTGTCCGATACGCTGGTATTGCCGTTAAAGAAATCCACAGGCACGCAAACGTTTGCGGTCGGGGCGGCCGGCGTCCAAGCATGCACGCACTATACCGTCGTGCGTCAGTTTAACACGTTCGCCCTTGTCCGCCTGCGGCTGGAAACCGGCCGCACGCATCAGATTCGCGCCCACATGCGCTCGATCGGGCATCCACTGCTGGGCGATACGCTCTATGGAGCAAAAACAGCGTTGAAGCGAGTCGGCCTGCAGTGTACGGATATCCGCTGTCTTTCACCGTTTACCTTGAAGCGGGTGGAAGTCAAAACGCCTATGGATGAAGCGCTGACGGAGATCATCGACACTGCAGAAAAAGAAACTGCTTGGCTTTGACGGTGAGAAAACGATCGACGATACGATCACCATTTAAAAGATCGATCATCTGTTCGTATGCGGGCAGTTCCACGGTGCAGTTTTCATCGGCGCAATTGAGCAGATAAAGAATCGTTTCATTTTCATTTTGCCGCAGAAAACCCCACTGCTCATTCCGCTTGATGACTTCCTGATAGCTTCCGTTCTGCAAGGCGTCATGGTCGATCCGCAGTTGATTTAAGGCGGCGATCGTTGTCGTCAAATCATTCCATTGCGGCGTGTCGACAGCCGGTCGCAGAGCTTGATCGTCCGCCTTTCCCTTTTCCCCCAAAGTACCCCATTCGCTGCCGTAGTAATAGGCCGGAATGCCCGGCATGGCACACAGCAGGCTGTAGGCCAGCGGCAGATCACGGGCATCCTTCAATATGGACGCCAGGCGAGTCACATCATGGTTGTCCGCAAAAGAAAGCAGGCGTTTTCCGGTATAGAGACACCACGGTTCATTTCCGAATTGGCGGTGCAGGGAATAGCCGATCTCAAAGAGATTGCGGCTGTTGAACGAGGACCACAAGCCTTTGTAACATTCATAATTCGTGACGGAATCGACGATTGAAAGCAGCCGGTTATAATCGCCGTGAATACATTCGCCGACGAACATGAACTGCGAATGGCGCGCTTTGACATGGGCGCAAAGTGATCGCAGAAAGGATTCGTCCAGACAATAGGCGACGTCCAGCCGCAGACCGTCGATCGCATAGGTTTCAATCCAATTGTCCACAACGGAAAACAGCTCGTCCCGTACGGCCGGATTTTGCAGATTAAGCCGCACCAGCTCATGGTGTCCTTCCCAGTCGGCGTAAGTCAGCCCGTTCTCACAATCCGCATTTTGAAAATCGATATAAAACCAATCGCAAAAGCGGCTTTCCTGACGATGTGCAAGTACGTCCTGAAAAGGCTTGAAATTGCGGCCGACATGATTGAAAACGCCGTCGAACCAGATGCGGAAACCGGCTTCATGCAGAGCGCGGCACACTTCCTGCAGGTCGTTGACATCGCCGAGGCGGACATCGACGGTTTTGAAATCCGTCGTATCGTAGCCGTGCGATATGCTCTGCATGAGAGGATTGAACAGTACGGTTGTGACATGAAGTTTTTTAAGATGCGAAATCCAGCGATGCAGACAGGTGATGCGGTGGATCAAAATACCGTCGTTTCGCGCGGGGGCGCCGCATAATCCCAAGGGGTAAATCTGGTAGACGATTTCATTTTTGGTCATATTTGTTTCTCCATTTCGGGCTGAAAAGACGCCTCACGGTGCGATTCCTTGTATAATAATCGCATTAGAGGAAAAAATATGAAAGTTGTAAATGAACGAATTGCGGCGCTTCGCCGTCTGATGCAGAAAAAGAAGATTGCGATTTATTATGTGCCGAATGAGGACGACCACCTTTCGCAGGAGTATACGGCCACACATTTTCAATGCAAGAGCTATCTCTCGGGATTTACGGGCGAATCGGGCTGTCTGATCGTGACCGCGGATTTTGCCGGCCTTTGGACGGACGGGCGCTATTTCACACAGGCGGAAAATGAATTGAAGGGAACCTGCGTCACCTTGATGCGGCTGCATCAGGAAGGCGTTGAGGATCCGCTGGATTATCTGATCGCCCATACGCCGGCCAACGGAGTTTTGGGCTTTGACGGAAAAGTCGTTTCGGCTTCCGTAGCCCGTATGTTACAGCAGGCCTTACAGAAAAAGGGCGCCCGTCTTCATATGACGGATGATCTGGCGGGTGAAATATGGGGAAAGGATCGTCCCGCCATGCCGCTGGAGCCGGCGTGGCTGTTGCCGGCGAAGTACACCGGAGAAACGGCACGGCGGCGGATTGCGCGGGTGCGTCGGGCAATGAAGGAGAACCATGCGGACGCGCTGATTTTAACGAGCTTGGAAGATCCGTGCTGGATGCTGAATATACGCGGCAACGATATCGCCTGCACGCCGATCGTCTACGCCTTTGCCATGGTTACGGCCCGGCAGGTTCTGTATTACGTGGATAAGAAAAAAATCACCCCGAATGTGGCGGCGTATCTGAAGAAAAACGGCGTCCGCGTCAGAGGTTATGATCGTCTTGCGCATGATTTGATGCGATTTAGAGAAATGACGATCTGGACGAACCTGTCCATGCTGAGCGCCGGCCTGTATGCGCATATCGATCCGAGCAACCGCATTTTGAATCAGGCTTCGCCGGTCGAAATGTTCCGGGCCGTCAAAAACGCGACGGAAATTCGCTGCATGCACAATGCGCAGAGAAAAGACGGCGCCGCCGTGGCGCAGTTTCTGTACTGGGTTAAGGAACATCGGGCCGATCCGCAGCTGACCGAACTTTCGGCGGCACAGTATCTGGATGCGCGCCGTCGTGAACAGCCGGGGTTTGTCGAGCTTTCCTTCCCGACGATTTCCGCCTATGGCGCCAATGCGGCGATGATGCATTATGAAGCGACGCCGGAAAAATTTTCCAAAACGAAACCGCGCGGCTTTCTGCTGGTTGACTCGGGCGGAACCTATATGGACGGCACGACGGATATCACGCGCACCATTGCGCTCGGACCGCTGACCAAAGAAGAAAAGAAATATTATACGCTGGTATTGAAGGGACACCTGAACCTGATGGCAGCGCGTTTCCTGCATGGCGCGACCGGTAACAACCTGGATATTTTGGCTCGCGTGCCGTTGTGGAATATCGATCTTGATTACCAGTGCGGAACCGGGCACGGCATCGGCTATGTGTTGAGCGTTCATGAAGGACCGCACGGGATTCGGCCGGGTCTTCCCACGGCCCGTCAGGCAGCGGTATTACAGCCGGGCATGGTGGTCACGGATGAGCCGGGCGTATATCTGCCGCGGCAATTGGGCATCCGCATTGAAAATGATCTGCTCGTCGTCAAGGGCAAAAAGAATTTCTACGGGCAGTTTCTGGCCTTTGAGGCTTTGACGCTGGCGCCTTATGAACGGGAAGCGATCGACGTTTCATTGTTGAATGAGGAAGAACTGGATGTATTGAACGCATACCATGCCAAGGTTTATGCGGAAATCGCTCCGCTTGTTAAAGGAAAGGTAAAATCATGGCTGAAAGGTGCAACCGCAAAAATCGGGCGCTGAAGTGTATCAACTGGAATGTCAACGGCCTGCGGGCGATTGCCGGCAAGGGATTCGCGGACTTTTTCCGGAAAGAAAAAGCGGATATTTTCGCCTTGGAAGAAATCAAAATGAGCGCCGATCAATTGAGTGCGGAACTGCAGTTTCCCGGTTATCACCGCTATATCAATGCGGCTGAGCGGAAGGGTTACAGCGGCACCATGATTTATACGCGAGAGGAGCCGCTGCAGGTTCTGTATGATATTGACGGCGATACGACAAAAGAAGGGCGCGTGATCAGTCTGGAATTTCCGGAATACTGGTTTGTGGCCGCGTATGTGCCGAATGCGAAAGAGGGGCTTATACGCCTGCCGTTTCGGATGGAGTGGGAAGACAATCTGCGCGCGCATCTGAAACGGCTGGACGAGAAGAAGCCGGTCATTTATACGGGCGATCTGAATGTGGCGCATGCGGAAATCGATTTACGCAATCCGGCGTCCAATCATCACAATGCCGGCTTTTCGGATGAAGAGCGAGGCAAGTTTTCGCAGCTGCTGGCGGCCGGGTTTAAAGATACCTATCGCGTACTTTATCCGGAAAAGGTAGAATATAGCTGGTGGAGCTATCGCTTCCACGCCAGAAGTAAGAATATCGGCTGGCGGATCGATTATTTTGTCGTCAGCGATCGGCTGATGGAAGATGTGGAAGACAGTATGATCTATACGCAGGTGGAGGGCAGTGATCATTGCCCGATCGGCCTGCGGGTTCGTTTGCCGATAGGCGAAGGAGGAAAGTAAGTACATGAATCGTGAGGCGATTAAGAGCCGTGTTGAAGGCTATCGCGAAGAACTGCTGCGCCGTTTAGACGCACTGGTGGCAATTCCTTCCGTACAGGGGGAGCCGGAACCCGACGCTCCGTTCGGCACTCAGCCGGCGAAAGCGCTGGACACGGCTTTGGCAATGCTTGCCGCGGACGGTTTTAAAACGGTGAATCTGGATCATTATGCCGGATACGCCGAAATCGGCGCCGGCGAAAAAGTGATCGGCGTCATCGGTCATCTGGATGTTGTGCCGGCGGCGAAGGCGGACGGCTGGTCCTATGATCCGTTTACGATGACGGAGAAAGAGGGCGTCTTATACGGCCGCGGCGTCAGCGATGATAAGGGTGCGGTTGTGGCGAGCATGATCGCGCTGAACGTGATCAAAGATGCCGGTATTCCGTTACCGAAGCGCATTCGCCTGATCATGGGTACCAATGAGGAATCCGGTTCCAAAGGTCTTCAATATTACGTTGCAAAAGAAGGACACGTTGATCTGGGCTTTACGCCGGACGGCGATTTCCCGGCCATTCACGGAGAGAAGGGAATGATTGCGGCTTCCTATCGTTCCAAAGCGACGAATATCCGCTCGATTCAAGGCGGAACGGCGCGCAATATCGTCTGTGCGAAGGTGACTTGCACGGTCAATAAGAATACGTTCTCCAATAAGAAATTGTCGGATTATTTTAACAACAACGATCTGCGCTATGAGACGCAAGAAGACGAAGAGACGACGTCCATTACCGTCTTCGGAAAAGCGTCACACGCTTCGCTTCCGGAGCAGGGCGTCAATGCCGTTTCGCATCTGTTTGCGGCTCTGCGTTCGGCCGGCCTGCAGGATCCGTTTGTGGAGTTTTATACGAAACATTTCGGCGTGGAGACAAACGGCGCTTCTTTGTGCGGGAAAGTATTGCAGGATGATTATGGGGAGTTGACTTTGAATAACGGCGTGATCACCATGCGGGATGGCGTCATTGAGGGGACGATCGACATCCGCTTCCCGGTCACGATGACGGTGCGGCAGGTTTTGAAAACAATGGAAGAGCATATGGAAGATGAAAACGGCGTTATCACCGTCCATGAAACGGTGGAACCGTTGTTCTTTCCGATTGATTCGCCGCTGGTTTCCTGTCTGGCCGGCGCGTATGCGGATATGACGGGTGACCGGGACCATCAGCCGCTGGTGATCGGCGGAGGTACCTATGCCAAGGAGATTCATAATACGATTGCCTTCGGCTGTGCATTTCCGGGAAACGATTATCGCATTCATGATACGGATGAATGGGTGCGGATCGATGAACTGCTGCTGCAGGCAGAGATTTATGTCGAGGGAATCTGCCGCCTGCTGAATATTTAAAACGGAGCCGATCTACCGGGATGAACGTTTCCGGCAGAAGAGAGAGATGATGAAAAAAACGGCAATACTTTATGATTTTGATAAAACGCTCTGCACAAAGGACATGCAGGAATACAGCCTGATTCCTTCGCTTGGATATAAAGAGCCGAAAGATTTCTGGAAGGAAGTCACACAGCTTGCCAAAGAGCAGAAAATGGATCCGATCGCGGCCTATCTGTATCTTTTGAAACAAAAATTTGATACGCAGAACCATCCTTTGCATGAGCGGGATTTTGCCCGGGTCGGTTCTTCGATCGAACTGTATCCGGGAGTGGATACCTGGTTTGAGCGAATCAATGCCTATGGCCGGCGGCTGGGCTTGGAGGTGGAGCATTACGTGCTTTCTTCCGGAATGCGAGAGATCATTCAAAGCTCGTCCATCGCCAAGGCTTTTCGTCATATTTACGCTTGCCGCTATTACTACGATGAAAGCGGAACGGCGCAATGGCCTGCCGTCATTGTGAATTACACGACGAAGACGCAGTATATTTTTCGTATCAACAAGCAGGTTCTGGACGAGTCGGACGATGAAGATCTCAATACGTGGATCCCGTTTCCGAAGCGCGCGATTCCGTTTTCACGGATGATCTATGTGGGGGACGGAATGACGGATGTGCCCTGTATGCGGCTTGTCAAGGAATACGGGGGCAAGTCCGTCGTCGTCTATAATCCGGAGATGAAACAGCCGCCGCAGATCGCCCGGCGTTTATTGCAGGAAGGGCGGGCCGATTTTATGACGGCCGCCGATTACCATGCCGGCGGCGAGATGGAAACGCTGATGCGGCTGATTTTAGATCGCATCGGCGCGGATGTGCGTCTGGAAGAAATGGAGGGCAGGTAAGATGAAAGTGAAACCGGAGAAACCTGTTCTTTCTTCATCTGTACCGGGCAAACGGAAGCGGCGCTCGTCCAGAAATAAATTGACCTTTCTTTTGTTGAAGATCGTCGTCGTATTGCTTGCGGCGGTATTGGTCGCGGCCGGTATCGGTCGATATCGTGCCGGCCGCTCGGGAGATACGATCGTTGTGGCTCTGGACGCGGCGCACGACGGTGATTCTTATGGCGCAAAAGGCGTGATCGACGAAAGCGTGTTTACCGATGAACTGGTAAATGCCATTGAAGCGGAGCTGAAAAAAGACAGCCGTTTCACCGTGATACGGACCCATCGTTCCAAACAGGAGGCCGGCGTAAAAAGACGCGTTGAAACGATCAATGCGGCCGCTCCGGATATCCTGATCAGTGTGGCATGCCAGAGCAGTATGGAAGATGCAACGAAGAAGGGAACGACAATCTATGCGGATGTTCCGATACAAAAGACAAATGCTGAAAGCTTGAAATTCGCCGCCGCCATGCGTGAATGTTTTTCGGAAATTGGTATTGAAGCGCCAATCGCCTATTATTATTACAAGCCGATCGGCGGCACTGTGTTTCAGCCGCACATTGTGGATGCGCTTGATCAGACGGATTATAAGGAAGATACATTTACAATTCTGCAGGAAACGAAGTGTCCGGCCGTGGTTATACGGCAGATTGACGTGACAAATCAGACGGATGTCGAGACATGGGCAAATCCAAGCGGCTATAAGAAGCTTGCCGAAGCATATGCGGCGGCGCTCAAGCGCATGTATAAAACGGATTGAAGAACTTAAGGCAATGCATTTTTCGATCCGTCCTGCGTAAAAATGAACGCCATTTTCCCCGGAAAGTCGAAAAAAACAGATAAATAAGCAAAAAAACCGCATAAATAGCGGTTTTTTGTTGCTTTTAAAGGCGGGCGATACTACATTAGTAATGTCAGAAATGACACATTATAAGGAGAAAAGTAATCATTATGGCAAAGGAAGTTAAAGTTCTTACGAAGAAGTCACTTGCTGAGGAAATCGCTGTTCAGCACGAGCTGACGAAAAAAGCGGCTGCGGAAATTGTCAATTATGTATTTGATGAGGCCGTCAAGACGTTAAAGAAGGGCGGCACGGTCGATATCAACGGTTTCGGAAAGTTCACGATCAAGAAGAGAGCTGCCCGTACCGGTATCAATCCGCAGACGAAAGAAAAGATCAAGATCAAGGCTTCGAAGGTTCCGGCATTCAAGGCTTCCAAGACACTCAAAGATTCCGTTAAGTAATGATGAATCAAGACAGTTTCTGTCTTTCGCCCATCGGTCGCCTCGACTCGACGGGCTTTTTTTATAGAAGTACTCTTCCTGCATCAAAGAGATAAAAAAAACACGGCATCGGCATGACACGGTATCGTGTTTTTTTGTGCAATAACATGGTGGAGCTGGGGAGGATCGAACTCCTGACCTCCTGATTGCGAACCAGGCGCTCTCCCAGCTGAGCTACAGCCCCATCTACAGCAGGAATATTTTAACACGGTTTATGCGGTTGGCAACCTTATTTTCTCTCAAAGCAAAGGGAACATGCTCCATTATGGTAATCCACGTGTGCGATTGCCCCATTCATTAATGTAAAAGCAGGTAATGTATGACCGATGTCCATGTCATAAATATACGGAATATCATCCAGCGCTTTCATGATTGCTTCCGCATAGGTCATGCCGGTTTCAGACGATGGATACAGCACGCGGCCAAACATGATACCTGCGCAGCGGTGAAACCAGCCGGCATAGCGCATTTGCAATAATGTGCGATACAGATTTTCGGCACTCCATGCATAGACATCAAAATACCAGAGAATTTTATCACTTTGATAGCGGTCGATAAAACCGAGCACATCTTCATAAGGTGTAAGCATCAGATCTTTAATGACTTCAATGCATCCGCCGATACAGCGCCCCGAAAGATGCAGTTCATTTGCGGAAGCTTGATATAAAGTGGGAGTATCAAAGCCGCAATATTCTTTTGCATAACGGCTGAATTTTGCGTGCATGGAAGAATTCTGCTGAATCGGCAGCTGTCCTTTTAAAAAGGAAAGGCAGTTTTGGGGATTGATAGAAGGCGGTACTTGTTGAAAGCCGGCCGCATTATATCCGTACAAAGAAGCGATATCATATACGGTTGTAAGCGGGAACAAAATACTTGTCGGATCAGAAGCTCCCAAAAACCATTTAGGATGTTGAATGATCATCTCCCAATCCAGCATCGGTAGAATTTCCAGGAGAAAATCGCCGCCGGCAGCAGCCATGAGGACGCGAATATCATCACGGCGAAATAATTC
This sequence comes from uncultured Erysipelotrichaceae bacterium, assembly GCA_963550455.1. Taxonomy (GTDB): domain Bacteria; phylum Bacillota_I; class Bacilli_A; order Erysipelotrichales; family Erysipelotrichaceae; genus Bulleidia. The sequence goes on along the minus strand of CAUVBZ010000026.1, from coordinate 1,130 downwards.
ATTGACTTCCGCAGCTCTTTCCGCCGCCGTTCCGCCACGCAAGTTATTCACGCGAACATGTTTGGTTTCATAGATATGAAAACCATGCGCTTTCAAAATATGCAGCGAATCTTCAAATAACTTTATGTTGCGCCCGACGCCGGCGCTGGGGGCACAGATACCGATGGTATCATGTGCTTCTAAAAAACGGGGATAGTACATAAGCGACCTCTTTTATGAATATATTTTATTTCTGATAAAGACGGATAACAAACTCCGCAGTCAATGACAAATCAGATACGTTTTCCAACCGCCTCACGGCTTCTTTTGGGGTACGATGTGCATAAGGCGTCATGGCAAACAGATTCAAGATCTGATCTTTACCGATAGTGAAGTGATCAAAAAGGCATAGGCTTTTTATTAACTGTAAGCTTGTTTCCGGATTTTTCTGTTCATTTTCATAAGGCATGTCGTATAAAATTTTTTTCATTTCCCAAAGATGACGCGGACCCGGCGTGACGAATAAGAAACTGCCGCCCGCTTTCAGAATGCGTTCAGTTTCCTGCATGGCAGCCGGTGCAAAGCAGGTTACGGCAACATCTGCGCATGTATCCGGCAAGGGCAAATGAAAGATAGAGGCGACCACATAAGCAGTGGATGGATCCATATTGCCGGCATGTTTCAGGGCTTCTTTTGAAAGATCAAAGCCATACTTCTCTGGTGCAGAGAAAGCTCTTGTATAGTATCCCTCCCCACATCCCAGATCAACGAGTGTTTCGGGATGCAGGCGATTGATTTGACGGTTCAATTCATCGCGCAAAAAGGCGTATGAACCTGTATTTAGAAAAGCGGTTCGCGCCTGTACCATGATTTTGTTATCGCCATGTGCGACGCTTTGCTTAAGAAATAAATTTAAATAAGCATCATGTCGTGCATAATCAAAACAATGATTATTTGGACATGCGGCGACGTGATTTATTTTTGTCAAAGGTTCACAACAGATCGGGCACAGTAGTTTCATATGCGAAAAGTATAGCGTAATTTCGCGAAATCTCCCAGAATTCTTAATTTCCAAAAATAATATATTTGACCCTTAAAGAAAAACACGATGTAACTCTATGTAAAGAGCGCACCGTGTCTTTATAAGACTT
>CAUVBZ010000025.1:0-16859 GCA_963550455.1 uncultured Erysipelotrichaceae bacterium | reverse complement strand
CGTTCCTTTATAGGACTGATTGTCCGGATGCACATAATACTGGGTCGCATCGGACAGGTGCTTAAAACCGAATCCCTTATAAATCTCCGAAGAATTCTCTCTTACAGTCTTGTATGCAACCTTGAATATGTTCATCTTAACCCCCTTTGTAAAATATATTAATTGCAGCATCGCTTCATCTGTTCAAATCCGACGCAATGACTTCAACGTATGCTTCCTTACGATTTCAACACAATCTTCCCGTCTTTCTTCCCATTAAAAATGAACTGGTCACAATCATTTTTCATCTATACTACTCATGAATTTTTTCCGTAATTATCTTCAACAAGCGACGAGGCCAAAGTGTTTCAGCGCTCTATAAATGCCGTCATCGTCGATATCGGCCGTCACATAGTCGGCGGCCGCCTTACAGTCCGCAGACCCGTTGCCCATGGCGATGCCCAATCCGGCCGCTTCCATCATGTCCACGTCATTGTTTCCGTCGCCGAACGCAACCGCGTCCGCCTCCGCATATCCCATATGCGTACACATCTTCCGCAAGGCGGCGCCTTTTGAAGCATGCCGATCGGTAATATCGAAGGCCAGCGGATGCCACCACGTCGATCGCAAGGTCGGAATTTCGGCCAGCAGGTTTTCGGCCTCTTTCTTCTTTGCATAAACCGTGATCTGATAAATGGCGCCGTCGTGTATCCGCTTCATATCCCCGACCGCAAACGGTTCGGTATGAATCTGCTTCTGAACCTCCGCCACCCTTTGCGTATGGCGATTCATCCAGCTGCCGCGAGCATTGGTGAAAACGGCGGCCAGATGATGCGCATCCAGATACGCGATTGTACGTCCTACCGTGTCCGCATCGATCGCCTGTACAAATAAAGGCTGCCGCATCGCATCCGCGGCATACGCGCCGGTCAATAAAATATATCCGTCAAAGTGCAGATCGTGCACCTGTTTCAACTCATCCAGCTCCGGAAAACTGCGACCGCTGCATAAAATGCACGGAATTCTCTTTTCATGCAGTATAGAAAAAGAATGCACCGTCGAAGCCGGTACGCGATTGTTCTGATGTGACAGCAAGGTTCCGTCCAGGTCGAAGAAGCAGATTTTTCTGTCCATGTTCAGGCAACGTAATTTCCGATCAGGCTGTTTAAAATCGCCAGCAGAATCGAAGCGATGACCAACGTTCCAAGCGAAGGTACGACGTTCACTCCGGCCAGCGACAGCGACAGTCCCAGCACCAGCCCGTTGATCAAAAGGGAGAAGATGCCGAATGTCATAAACGAAATCGGCAAGGCGATGAACTGCAGAACGGGCCGCAGAGTCGCGTTCAAAATCGACAAGGCCAGCGCCGCCAAGACCAGGGTGTTCATGCTTGGAAACGCGATCAGCTTCAACAAGCCGGACAAAGCCCATAAGGAAATGGAATTGATAATCCACATCTGAATGAATTTACGCATTTTTTCTCCTCCTGCACACTATTCATTGTTCGGTCGCATCATGCGCAACAGCCACCGCAGAAGCGGCAGACCGCTCATTAAAATGAGCAGGCCGATGCACACGTATTGATAATACATCCAAAATCCCGAAGCGAAAGAGGCGGAAGATGACGAAGAGGCGGTTTCTTTCTTGATCTCCTTATGCGCCGGCTGTTCGCCGATCACCCGGCCGTTCAAGGAAAAGACAATTTTCCCGCGCACCTGTTCCGGATCGGCGGCATCGGCGTTCTCCACCTGTATTTCCGCCGTCAAGGTATCCGTCTGCCCGTTTCCTTTCAACAATAAGGAAAAATCCCCGTCGGCGGAAAAAATGACATCGGCGATATGCCGGCGGCCGTTTTTGACCTCCACCGTCTTCGGTTCGATCATCTCTTTTTGAATCGTAACGGTTCGATAAGCATTGAAGCCGTAGTTAAACAGCGCGGTAATATCCGCATAGGCATTTTCCGCATTTTCTTCGCCCATGACGACCGCGATCAGATCCATTCCGTCGCGTGAGGCCGCCGCGCTGAGGGCATAGCCGCCCTCGACGGTACTGCCGATCTTGCCGCCGAGGATACCTTCGTATTGATAAGAACCCGAGCGCAGCAATTGACAGTCGTTGGGCAAGACCCGTTCCTGCCCGTTTTTATTGGTTGGAGAAAGCGTATAGGACGAGCTGCCGAACAGCCGGGCAAAAGCCGGTTGTTGTAAAGCCTGACGTGTCAAAACGGCCAGATCGGCGGGACTGGCATAATTTCCCTCGCGGTATAAACCGAAAATATTATCGAAATGTGTATCGTTCATCTGCAGATCGGCCGCCGTCTGATTCATCTTCGCCACAAACGTCTCCGCATCGCCGCTGACGGCTTCCGCCAGCATCGCCATCGTGTCGTTCGCGCTCATCAGCATGGACGCATATTCCGCGTCTTTCGCCGTCAACGTTTCTTCTCTCTGAATCCACAGGACGCCGGAAGAATGATCATAGGTTTCATAAGCGGCGTCACTCATCGTAATCGGCGTATCGTCACTGAGTTCGCCGACGGCAAGATAAAGACCCATCAGCTTGGTTAAAGAAGCCGGATCGCGGCGTGTCGAACCGTTTTTTTCATACAACACGTTGCCGCTTGCGCGATCGACCAAAATCGCCGCCGGCGCCGTCACGTCGATATTTTCTTCCGCCTGAACCGGCAGACAGAAAGCGGTCAGACAGGCTAATACGATCACGCTTTTCCATCTGATCTTCATGTGTCTATTTTATAACAGTTGTCCGCTTTTAGGCAGTCCTTGCGCCGATCCGCAACAGGCGCATCGCATTCAGTACGCATAACATCGCCACGCCCGTATCGGCAAAAATCGCCATCCACATATTGGCATAGCCAAACGCCCCCAGAATCAGCGTAAGAACCTTGATACCGATTGCAAAGCGGATATTCATATTGGCGACGCGCAGGATACGGCGCGCGCTTTGAATCGCCAGAGCGATCTGTGCGGGGTGATCGTTCATCAGGACAACATCCGCCGCTTCAATCGCCGCATCCGAGCCGACGCCGCCCATCGCAAAACCGACGTCGGCGGCCGCGATCACCGGCGCGTCATTGACCCCGTCGCCGACAAAAGCCGTCACGCCGCTCTGACAGATGCGTTGCACTTCATTCACCTTATCGGCGGGCAGACAGCCGCCGATCGCTTCGTCAACGGAAAGGGCCCGAGCCGCTTCCTGTGTCAATGTTTTCTCGTCGCCGGAAAGAATGACGGTGTGTATTCCTTCCTTTTTCAAAAGCGCAACGGCTTCAAACGCTTCTTCCTTAATTTGATCATGCAGAACAAGACAGCCTTCGTACTGCCCGCCGCGAGCGATATAGACAAGCGTACCGGTCCTATTTTCTTCCGGAAACGGAATGCCGCGTTCCTGTAACAGACGTGCATTGCCGGCCAGAATCGGAATACCGTTTTCTCGGACGATAATCCCGCGGCCCGCGATCTGTTCCATATCCGTCAGCGCCGTTTCGTCAATCGGCGTCGAATTGGCGGCCCGGATACCGGCCGCAAGCGGATGATTGCTGAAATATTCCGCCGCCGCAGCGTCATGCAGAAGCTGTTTTTCATCAACCTGCGCGTGCAGAATCTCCGTCACCGCAAACGTTCCGCTCGTCAGCGTTCCGGTCTTATCCATGACGACGTTACGCACCTTGGCAAGGGAGTCGATCACCGTGGCGCCCTTGATTAAAACGCCTTGTGAAGAAAGACCGCCGATACCGGCAAAGAAGCTGAGCGGAATGGAGATGACGAGCGCGCAGGGACAGGAGATCACTAAAAAAGTGCAGGCGCGGGCAATCCCCTCGTTCACTCTCCCTGTCAAAAGCGCCGTAATGATCGCCGTTACGACGGCTGCGGCCACAACCGTCGGCGTATATACGCGGGCAAAACGTGTAATGAACTTTTCCGCTTTCGCCTTATGGGTCGCACTGTTTTCCACCAATTCCAGAATCCGCGCCACGGTTGAATCGCCATAGGCTTTTTGAACGATGATCTCCAGTACGCCCGTCTCATTCACCGCGCCGGAAAGCACTTCGTCGCCGACATCCACATCGCGCAGTTTCGCTTCGCCGGTCAGGGAAGCGGTATTCAATGAAGAGGAACCGCGCTGAACGCGGCCGTCCAGCGGTATGCGCTCGCCGGGTTTTACCCGCACGATTTCGCCGACGGCAACTTCTTCAGGAGCCACGCGCCGGTATGTGCCGTTTCGTAATACCTCCGCATATTCGGGACGGATATCCATCAGGGAACCGATCGAACGGCGGGAGCGCGCTACGGCCCGCTCCTGAAAATATTCACCGATCTGATAAAAAAGCATAACGCCGGCCGCCTCACGGAAATCGCCCATATATAATGCGGCAAAGGTTGCCAGCCCCATCAGGAAATGTTCGTCAAACAGCTGGCGGCGGCCGATTCCGCGCACGGCTTTATACAAAACGTCATAGCCGAGCACAATATAGGAGGCAAGCGCCGTTAACAACAGCCATTGTCCCTTGCAGAATAGACTTAAGAGAAACAGGCCGGCGCCGATGCCGAGCCGCCACAGAATCCGCGTATCGTCTTTTTCAGAGACGACTTCGCGCTGTTCTTTCTGACGCGTCATGGTAACGTTCTTTCCCTGATCTTCTTCCAAAAGGCGGCGCATTTCGGTTTCGATTCGCTCTAATTCCCGGGGCGGGCAGGAAAATTGCAGACGGGAGGAAATCCCGTAAAGAATCGAACAGTCGGTTACGCCGGGAATTTTCTGAAATTCTTCTTCCAATTCGCGGGCGCAGTTGGCGCAGTCGATCGTCTCAATCCGATAGGTATAGGAACGGACTGCCGACGACAGGTTTTCGATCTTGCCTTCAGCGCCGATTTCCTGTCGCAGAATGGATAAAACCGTCTTTTCGACCGCTTCTTCTTCGGTATCTTCCACCTCATATTCCAGCAGGCTTTTGATACCGAAAAGCATCTGTACGTTCTTGACGCCGTTCAGTTTTTCGATCTCGTCTTTCATCTCCTCCGCGCAGGCGGCACAATCAATCCCGTCGATGCGCATGCGAATTTGTCTATATGCCATACACGCCTCCGTTATTTGAACAATTGTTCAACTATTCTTCCGTAAGTATAGCGTTATAGGATCACTTTCGTCAATCGGATAAGGACTGTTTTCTCTCCCTATTTTCTTCTTACACATCACACTATGTTCCTTTATGCCCAATTTCTGTTCGTCAGGCTGTGTCTTCGCTATTCCTTCTTCTTGCCCAAGTCTTACGATCTAAACCTCGACGGCGGCTTCGGGGCTTGTCGATGGCGACATCTTTTGCGGATTGTTGCCGATCGGCGGCAGACTCGTCCTGCATAATAAAAAGCAGAGATTTTCACCTCTGTTCAACGTGTCGATACCGTTTCTTTATGTAAATGTTTCAAAAGCGCATCTAAATCGATTTGCCCGGCTTTTTCGGCATATTCTTTTTCCGCATCTTCCAGGCGTTTTACGAGCGCGTCCAAGGTTTCATTTTTGTTTGCCATCGTCACGACATCCTTTCCGTGAAGCTGATTGTATGTCAGACAAAGATGCAGAAACAGTCTTGATTTTCCAAAAAAAGTGTTTTTCCGCCGCTTCGTTCACTGAAAAACGGTGAGCGAAGAAGAACCGCGCTTCTTCGCCGTGCAAGTGGCGCTTTTATTTCAATGCCGCGCCGACCTTGAAAGCGTCGCCGACTTTTTCACCCAGGACATGATAGGCGTTGTTCACGCCGTCGAATGTAATGGGGCGCAGTTTTATCGGATCGATTTTGCCGTCGGTCAGAATACTTTCTTCCGCGCAGACATTGACGATCTTGCCGACCATACGGCAGGTTTCGGAATCGTAGCTGATCAACGCGCACTCGATCGTCAGCGGCAGTTCGGTGATAATCGGCGCATCTACAAATTCGCTCTTTTCGGTATGGAAACCCGCTTTTTCTAATTTATCCGCCACGTTGTTTCCCGAAACAAGTCCGACATAATCGCAGGAAGCCACCGTGTCCGCGGTCGCCATGCTGATGGTAAACGCCTTTCGAGCCAGAATGTTTTTCACCGTTTTATGGCCTGCGCTCAGGCACATGGAGATTTCATCGGCTTCGCTGATGCCGCCCCATGCGGCATTCATGGCGTCGGGAGTGCCGTTTTCATCATAGGAACCGATGATGAATACCGGCTGCGGGTACAAAAACGGTTTTGCGCCAAAATTCTTTCTCATGTTGCTATCCTCCTGTTTATCGTTTATCAAAATGTGTCGCCGAGAAGTAGTCCTCGTCGTTTACGGCTTCTTTCCACTCGTTGGATAACGCTTCACCGGGAACTTCAACGGCCAGATGAGAGAACCAGCTGTCCGGCGCCGCGCCGTGCCAATGCTTCACGCCGGCGGGAATGTGCACGACCGTTCCGGGAAGCAGTTCGACAGCTTCTTTGCCCCATTCTTGGTAGAAGCCGCGGCCGGCGACGCCGATCAAAATCTGTCCGCCGCCGGTTTTGGCGTGGTGAACATGCCAGTTGTTGCGGCAGCCCGGTTCAAAGGTGACATTGTAAATGCCGACCTGTTCGGTTGAAATGGGGGCGAGGTAACTCTTTCCGATAAAATATTGTGCGTATTGATCATTCGGCTGTCCGATCGGAAAAATCATCGCGTTCGCGTGCCGGGTTTCGCCATCAGCGCCTTCCGTATCTTCGGCCCACACTTCCTTAGCCATCCGGAAAGCGGCCCATGCTTTCGGCCAGCCGACATAAAAAGCGGCATGTGTCAGAATTTCCGCAATTTCTTCTTTGGTGATGCCGTTCTTCTTCGCGCTTTGCAGATGATATTGAAAAGCGGTGTCGGTCTGTCCCTGCGCCATTAAGGCCGTAACCGTGACCAGGGAACGGTCGCGCAACGATAATTGAGCTTCGCGGCTCCATACTTCGCCGAAAAGCACATCGTCGTTCAGCTCGGCGAATTTAGGGGCAAATTTCCCTAAAGCGTCTCTTCCGGCTGTTTGTCGAATTGCCATACAATATCCTCCTGTGTTTCAGATCTGCACTTGCATCCTTTCGGCAAACCTGTTAAAACAATTTTAGTACCTGAACCTGACTTTAGGTCAAGCAGTTTGAGAAAACGATTGATTTTTTGAGGAGATTTAACTATGTATACGATCGGACAGGCGGCGGCAATGTTCAAACTTCCCGTTTCCACTTTGCGCTATTACGACAAGCAGGGGCTTTTTCCGTATATGGAGCGTGTATCCGGCCGACGGAAATTCACCGATAAAGAGATTGATGCATTGCGGTTGATTGAGTGTCTGAAAAAGTCCGGGCTGGAAATTAAGGATATCAAACGGTTTATGGACTGGTGCGTTGAAGGGCCGTCAACTTATAAACAGCGTCGTGAATTGTTCGCCGGGCAGAAAGAAAATGTCGAAGCGGAAATCACGCATCTAAAAAGGGTTCTGGATATGTTGAAGTTCAAGTGCTGGTTTTATGAGCAGGCCATGCGGTATGGCAGCGATGAACCGGTGTTGAAACAGATTCCCGATCATCTGCCAAGGGAAATTCGGAAAGCGTACAATAACGCGCATAAGGGATAAGCACAGCTTTTTTGCATTTTAAAAATCCTCTTCAGCAATTCCTCATATTCGGAAGAATGCTATTCATCTCCATCCGTCTTCTCGGCGCCAGCCGCATCGTCCGTCAGATAACCGTATAGGTTCTCCGCGGCATTGACATCAGTACCGGTCTTTTGTTTGTCTGAGCCGGACTCCTTAACGTAAGAAATCCCGGTGCCCGGAATCGAATACGTTCTTCTGGTTTTTCCCTTTGCTGTTTTTGTAATTCTGAACCCTTTTCCGCCCCAACTATAGCCCACGCCGGACTTGCTGATGTTGATGCGGAAGCCGGCGCCAAGGCTGATGCTCTTTCTGAATCTGATTCCCATACCTTAATCCTCACTTTCATTTTATCGCGAGTATCAACAAATTCCTTTGTAATAAGTCATAGAAGCGCAAATCTTAAACATCTGTAAAACAGGCGGTTTGCATTGAGACTGTCTAATAGGCTTCTTTTTCTTCGTCTGCGTCTCAAGGTGTCGATCTGTAAGTCCAATCTATCGTGCATCTTGTCTCTTCGCTATCGCTTTTGTTCCGCGAACAATCGGCCGATAATTTTGGGCATAAGCCCACCTTTAAAATTTAGCACTACATTTTTTAATAAGAAAATTTTCCTTTTTCGAAAAGTCAGCTTAATTGCCGACGGTGGTGTAAACCTATAACCAAATGACTTATGCTATCGACCGCATAGCTATGCGGTTTTTAAGAATAATGGTGGAGCTGACGGGAGTCGAACCCGTGTCCAAGAATAGTTCCACATTCGAACATCTACAGTTTAGCGCAACTGTTTATAAGACAGCAGAATGTACAGTACGCAAAACCTCTGCTGAATCAGACCGTCTGTTTTTCGTGATCCCCGTACGGTCTCTTCGGTTCACCTTATCCGATTTTTTACACAGCCGATACAAATCGGATTTTGTTACCGGCCGGATCGCCGCAACGCTTCAAGCGTTCTTAGGCAGCGAAAGCAAAACTTCTGTTATTGTTGTTAGCGTTTAAATTGAATGGTGATTAGGTCACCGCTCCACTGCCGTTCGAATCAAACATAAACCTGTCGAAACCATGACAGCCCCGTATTAATGCCATCCAAAGGAGGCAGGTAAACTATACCATCCGCCGGTTCCGGAAGCAAATCACCTGCCGAAAATCAGACCGGATTTTGTTTCAGAAACATGCTCCTGCATTTTAAGCGGCGGCTTCCTACCCACGGATAATCAAATCACCGTTTCCGATACTTAAGCACCTTCTGCATTTCCCGCTTTGCATCCCGTTCCTTGCTCGTCTGCCGCTTATCGTACAAATCCTTTCCACGCGCCGTGGCGATTTCCATTTTCGCCCGCCCGTCTTTCAAATACATCCGCACCGGAATCAACGTATACCCTTTCAGACGGACTTTATCATACAATTTACGGATTTCATGCTTATGAAGCAACAATTTCCGATCCCGTGTTTCATCCACATTAAAGATATTGCCGTGACGATAGGGCGAAATGTGCATTGCCTTAATCCAAGCCTCGCCGTTCCGGATGGAAACATAAGCGTCTTTAAACTGCACGCGCCCCTCCCGAACGGATTTGATCTCCGTTCCGGTCAATGCGATGCCGGCTTCCAACTTGTCTTCCAGAAAATAGTCGTGACGCGCTTTTCGGTTCTCGGCAACGGTTTTAATGTGTTCCTTTTCCGCCATACTTCTTTCCCTTCACCGCATGTGTCGGACGATTCGACCGCCGCACAGAGCCGCCGTGCGCGCGCGCTGTCTTTTTATATGTACTTCTTTCTTTTTTCATGTCCTTACTGAATGCGGCCGGACGACGCCTTCCCTCATGCGAACCATCCTCTTTTTTTACTTTATGTGTTTTATGAAACGATGGGCGGCGATCGGTATGGCCGCGATGAGCAAAGGAAACCGATTTTTGCGAAGCCGGACGACGCGAAGCAAAACGCTCGGTTTTCTTCTCCATAGAAACAAGGCCGAAATCAACGGTCTGTTTCTCTTTATCCGCGCCCAGCACACGCACTTCCACGCGCTGTCCGACCTGATAAATCGCATGTTTTTTAGCGCCGACCAGGCATAAGCGTTCTTCATCCAGTTCATAATAATCATCCTGCAAAGCCTGCATGCCGACCATGCCTTCAACCGTATTATCCAAGGCCACATAAAAGCCGTGTGCCGTAACGGTGACAATCGTGCCGATAAAGACCGCACCGACCTGATTTGCCATGTATTCCGCCTTCTTCATATCCATGCATGCAAATTCCGCATCGGCGGAAATCCGCTCCTGCATGCTCGACTGCACGCTTGCTTCATGGACGATCGCCTGATCTTCCGGCGTTACAAGCAGGCATTTTTCATAATAATATTTGCGTAACATGCGATGAACAAGCAGATCCGGATAACGGCGAATCGGCGATGTAAAATGCAGATATGCCTCTTCGCCCAGTCCGAAATGGCCGCGATCTTTCGCTTCATAGCGCGCTTTCTGCATACAGCGCAGCATCTGTGAAACCAAAAGAGGATACGCCGGTTCGGACTCCGCCGCTTTTAAATATTGCTGAATCCGCAGCGGCGTCACTTTCCCTTTTATCGAAAAAGGAACGCCCATGATCGCGGCAAAACGCGCAAACTCCCGCAGCCGTTTTTCAGTCGGCTGCTCATGAATGCGGTAGACACATGGAATTTTATGCTCATCCATAAACCGCGCCACGCTGACATTTGCGGCGATCATACAGTCTTCGATCATACGCTCCGCATGTCCACGTCGATCGACATTGACCGCCGTCGGATGCCCGGCTTCATCACAGATGATCTGCGCCTGCATAGTATCAAAATCCACCGCTCCTTTTTTAGCGCGCGCAAGCCGAATCGCATCGGCACAATCCCGCAGATTGATTAACAAATCGTTAAAATCGGCATACTGTTGCAGCATTTCCGCATCCTGCTCCAAAAAACGGTTGACTTCCGTATATGTCAAACGGGCGGCGGAGCGGATCCAGGACGCATACAGCCGACAGGAGCGAATCGTGCCGTCCGCTTCGATATACATATCGCATGTGTTTGTTAAACGCACCACATGCGGGTTCAATGAGCAAATGCCGTTGCTCAATTCCTTCGGCAACATCGACACGACGCGATCGGGAACGTACGTACTGCACCCGCGCTGAAACGCTTCCTGATCCAATGAACTGCCGGCCTTTACATAGTGCGAAACATCCGCTATCGAAACCCGCAGGCGCCAGCCGCTTCCATCCCGTTCCACACTGACTGCATCATCAAAATCCCGCGCGTCTTCTCCGTCGATGGTGACTATCTGCACTCCCGACAGATCAACCCGGCCGACAAGTTCTTCTTCTCTGACCTTTGTACCGCACGCGGCCGCTTCTTCAAGAGAAGCGGAACGATATTCCGAAACAATATGATGCTCCAGCAGAATCGAGGTGATATCCACTCCCGGATCCTGCCTGTGCCCCAGTGTTTTCTGCCATTCCAAAACAAGCGGGCTTTCAAAAGATACAATACGGCCGACAACCTTGAGATCGTCTTCCGCCACGAAACCTTGCGGGAAATGCATAACAATCGTACGTTCTTTCAGCTTTTCCGAATCCGGTATGAAGCGGACGCTGCGTCCATGGTACGACAGCGTGCCGACCAGAAAAGAAGTACGATGCTCTAAAATCGCATATACCGTGCCGTAGACTTTCTGCCGTTCCTGATCGACGCCGCTGATGTGCGCCAGCACAAGGTCGCCGTCTAACGCACCTTTCTGAAACTCCGCATCAATCAGGATGGACGGCCCGTCGGTTTGATCAATATAGCCGGTACCGCGTCGGCTGATATGCAAAACACCGGGAATCATCTGAGCCTGCCGTCTGGTTTTATAAACGTTACGTTCACCGCGGAATAAGACGTATTCCGCTTCCAGATCATCCAGCGCTTTACCAAGTGCAATCAACTCGCCGGCCTTGGTGAAACCGAGCCCCGCGGCAATCATCTTACGATCGACGGATTTTCGTTTTCCGCTATCCACAAAAGCGATGATACGTTCTTTCAACTCATCCATTCCGTTTCTCCCTCCGTCAAAAAAACAGCCGTTATATTTCAGCCGGCTGTTTTCCGATTTACCGCGAAGCCCGTATCGCAATCACCAGAACAAAGAAGGCGACGCCAAGAACCATTGTGACATAGGACATCACTTTTTCCGGGCCACGTTCCTTTACGTTGGCAAACAGATTTAAGCCGCCATTTCCGGTAAATGCGCCGGAGATACCGTCGGATTTACCGCCCTGCAATAATGTAATCACGATCAGCAAGGCGCTTACGATCATTAATAAAGCGTTCAGCATAAAAACAGATTCCTTTCGCGTACAGCGGAAATTATAGCAGAGACCGCGCTCCAAGTAAACTCAATGCTTCTCGATAAATTCAATAAGCAAGGTCATATCCAGCCCCTCGGCAATCCGCATCAGCGTCCGCACCGAAGGATTTGACTGTCCGTTTTCCAATTTGCTGATGTCCGCCTGAATGATACCGGTTTTTCTGGACAATTCCTGCTGCGTCATGTGCCGTTGTATCCGCTGCATTTTAATCTCTCGCATGATGGCGATACGCGGATCGATTTCCTGCATTATTTCATCCCTTTTTTCTTCCGCCATAATTCCCCTTTTCTGTTAAAACGTATAAATTTCTTCTTTTTATCATACGGCATGTGTTTTTTCTCACCGGCACATTACACGCGCTTTTCCTTGTAAATTTTTGTTAATTTTTTAATTTTTGAATTATTTTTGATAAAAACAGCGTCTCCGGGCACAAAACGGATAAACATTTTCAGGGAAAACGGCGATCAAAGCGAACCGCCGTGTTCAAAACAGGACAAAAAAAGATCACCCGGACGGTGACCTTTTTCTTCACAGCTTACTTTTTCCGCGCCGGTTTTTTAGAAGCCGGTTTCTTCGCGGCCGGTTTCTTAGCCGGTTTCTTTTCTTCGACATGCGAAAGTGCGGCGACGTTATAGAACGCCTGTTTGCCAAGGTACTTGGCGACCGGACCGAGTTCCTCTTCAATCCGCATCAGCTGATTATACTTGGCGATACGATCGGTGCGCGAAAGCGAACCGGTCTTGATCTGTCCGGCATTGACGCCGACGACCAGATCGGCGATCGTCGTATCTTCCGATTCACCCGAACGGTGTGACACGACGGCCGTCCAGCCCGCTTCTTTCGCCATCTCGATCGCGTCCAGCGTTTCCGTCAACGTACCGATCTGATTCAGCTTGATCAAGACCGAATTTGCCGCATGCAGCTCAATTCCCTTCTTGATAAAGGCCGTATTTGTAACAAACAGATCATCGCCGACCAGCTGTATCTTGTCGCCCAGACGCTCGCGCAGTTTCTGCCATCCCGCCCAGTCGTTTTCCGCAAGACCGTCTTCGAGGGAAATGAGCGGATATTTTTCCGTCCACTTCGCATACATGTCGATCATCTCTTCCGACGTTTTTTCGCCTTCGCCCGAACGTTTCAGAATATATTTGTGCTTCTTTTCATCGTAAAATTCGGAAGAAGCCGGATCCATGGCGAAGCAGATGTCCTCGCCCAGTTTATAACCGGCCGCTTTGACCGCTTCCGTCATCAGTTCCAGCGGGCCTTCATTGCCCAGCGTTTCCAGCGGCCCTTTGCCGTTCGGCAGAGAAGACGGCGCATATCCGCCCTCGTCGCCGACCGCCGTATTATAGCCATACTTTTTCAGTACACTCTTCAGCGCATGGAACACCTCCGCGCCCATACGAACCGCCTCGTGCAGGTTTTTCGCGCCCACCGGCATGATCATATATTCTTGACAGTCGGCCGACGAATCCGCATGCTTGCCGCCGTTGAGAACGTTCATCATCGGAACCGGCAGAACCTTTGCGTTGGCGCCGCCGATATACTTATACAGCGGTTCCCCATAGTAGTCCGCCGCGCAACGTGCGCAAGCCAGCGAAACCGCCAGCGTCGCATTTGCGCCCAGATTCGATTTAAACGGCGTGCCGTCCAATTCCAGCATCACCTTGTCGATTTCCGTCTGATTGGTGACGTCCATGCCGATGATCTTCGGCGCGATCTTCTCGTTGACATTCTTGACAGCCGTCAAAACGCCTTTGCCGAGATAGCGCTTCTTATCTCCATCTCGAAGCTCCAACGCTTCACGTTCTCCGGTCGAAGCGCCGGACGGAACGATCGCTCTTCCAAAAGCGCCGGATTCCGTTGCAACTTCACATTCAACGGTCGGGTTGCCGCGCGAATCCAGAACCTCACGTGCATAAACACTGATAATATAAGGCATCTTATTTCCTCCTCTTTCGATGACCTTGCCCAGGAATCAGATGATTCCGCTAAGCCTCACTTTGTTTCGTCGATCAGCGCCTTGAAAGAATCAACCTTTAACGAAGCGCCGCCGATCAACGCGCCGTCAATATCCGCACACGCCATATATTCTTTGATATTGGCCGGCTTTACCGAACCGCCATACTGTATCCGCACGGTTTCCGCGGCATCATCGTCATACAGTTCTCTGACCGTATCGCGAACCAGACGACAGCATTTTTCCGCCGTATCGACATCGGCCGACTTTCCGGTTCCGATCGCCCAGATCGGCTCGTATGCGATAACCATTCGGCCGACTTCCGCCGCCGAAAGATCAGCCAGCGATTCTTTCAACTCCGTCTTAACAACATCTTCCGTCTTTCCGGCGTCATATTCCGCTTCCGTCTCGCCGACGCAGAGAATCGGCGTAATTCCCATGGCAAACAGACGTTTTGCCTTGGCGGCGCAATGTGCGCTCGTTTCCGCATAATACATCCGCCGCTCGGAATGACCGATGACGCAGTAGGTGATGCCGATTTCTTTCAGCATCGGTACGGAAATCTCGCCCGTAAATGCGCCGGCGTCCGCCTCGTTGCAATTCTCCGCTGCAATTTTCAAAGCGCCCGCTTCTTTAACGGCGACGTCCAGATCGACGTATGGAACGGCAACGCCATACTCCGCCTTTTCATTCCCGGTCAGATATCCTTTCATCGCGGCAAAAAATGCCTGCGCCTCGGCCGGCGTCTTATTCATCTTCCAGTTCCCAAAAATAATCGGTTTACGTGCCATGCCTTACTTCTCCTTAATAACGGCAATGCCCGGGAGCTCTTTGCCTTCCATATATTCCAAGGAAGCGCCGCCGCCGGTGGAGATGTGTGAAAACTTTTCCGCAAACCCGAGATTCTTCGCCGCCGAAGCCGAATCGCCGCCGCCGATAATGGTTGTCGCGCCATCCAGATTGGCCAGTGCTTCACAGATCGCCTCCGTGCCTTTGGCAAACTGCGGTTTTTCAAATACGCCCATCGGCCCGTTCCAGAATACCGTTTTGGCGCCTTCCAGCTCCTTGCAGAACAGCGCGATCGTTTCCGGACCGATATCCAGCCCCTCAAAGCCGTCTTCAATTTCGCCGGATTTTACAACTTTCACTTCCGTCGGATTATCAAAATCGTTTGCCTCAACCGTATCGACCGGCAAAAACAGTTTTCCTTTTCCCTTTTCCAGGAAAGACAAGGCAAGCTCTTCTTTATCCGCTTCCAGCAGAGAATTGCCGATCTTGCCGCCCTGCGCCGCGGAGAAAGTGTAGGCCATACCGCCGCCGATCAGCACCTTATCCGCAATCTGCAGCAAATTCTCAATGACGCCGATCTTATCCGAAACCTTTGCGCCGCCCAAAATAGCGACAAACGGCCGCTGCGGATCGTGAAGCGCCTTTCCCAGAACGTTGACCTCTTTTTCCACCAGATAACCGACCGCCGAAGGCAGATATGTCGGAATTCCGACCGTAGAAGCATGGGCACGATGTACCGAACCGAAAGCATCTTCAACAAACAGATCGCCTAAGGAAGCCCAGTACCGGCCGAGCTCTTCATCATTCTTCGTTTCGCCTTTTTCGTAACGCGTATTCTGCATCAGGACGATGGAACCGTCTTTCTGCGCTTTTACCGCTTCTTCCAGCTGTGCGCCGCGGGTCGCATTGACAAACGTAACCGGCGCCGACTGAACCTGTGCAAGACGCTCCGCCACGATCGCCATATCATTCTTAGCCTTATCTTCCTCAGTCTTGATTTTGCCAAGATGCGACAACAACAAGACTTTTGCGCCCCGCGCCGTCAGATCATTGATCGTCGGCAGCGCCGCTAAAATACGATTGTCATCCGTGATCTTGCCGTCTTTGTGCGGGACATTAAAATCGACGCGTACAATAACGTGTTTCCCGGTGACATCCAGATCCTTAACCGTAACTTTTGACATGGTTCTTTAACCCTCCTGTTTACCATATGAAATTATAGCATGATCGGCCGCCCCTGAATGCTTTGGTGCAAAAAATCACAACAAAAATATCCTTTTTCCGCTTTAAAGAAATCTTTCATCATTCCTTTGAAGAAAACGGAAGAAAACGGAATTTTCATCTTTCTAAATTGACATCACATTTTGATTGACTGTTTCACAAATTACTCTATTCGATTGGAGAAAGCGAAAGTCTCGAGGCACGTTAAAAAATCAGCACGACAATTTCAGCTACAATTGCTGCGCCGGCAATCCAAACCAGTGTAAGAAAGCCACGCTTTTTCAACACTTGCTTCCAAGTCTGAACAAATGGTAACTCTTCGCAACCCGCCAGTATCCAAAATTTGCTGTGTCCTACCCATATTTTGTCAATCACGATACCGTCATACCAGTTCATAACCTCTAAAAACAGCAGTGCCAGCAGATAAGCTGTTTTGAAATCCGACACCCTATGCAGCACACCGATTATAAATACAAGTGCAGCTAACATGACAATGTAGAATTCCGTCATGAAGATTTTCTTTTTGCGCCGCATTACTTCTCTGGTGGTCAGACCTATTTCAATGGCTCGCTCCTGTACCGTCTTCGGATAAAAATACAGCCCGTCAATCGCTCCGCCTCTCACAGCATATCTCACCATTATTGTAAACAGGAGACAATACAAAGCCAGTTCCAATACAATCATATCGTCACCTCCACAACTTCCGATTTGTTAATGCGCTTTTTCTTCCGATTGCTTATTCAGCAGCTTGGCCCACTTTCTTTGTCTGTGCGAGTAAAAGGCCTTTGCCCACAAATATACAAATAGTGTTTTCCATCCCGCTCCGATTTCCACCTCATCCGTATATTCGGTTTTACCGTCAGCCGTTTCTTTAAGAATAATTCGATGATTCCATGCGGG
>CAUVBZ010000024.1:0-17717 GCA_963550455.1 uncultured Erysipelotrichaceae bacterium | reverse complement strand
TTCGTGTTCAAACGTCCGGGTTAAAAAATAAAAGAGGTACGAGAATGATGAAACAACCTGTCCGCACGACGATGTCGGACTTTCTGAAAACAACGATGGGATCGCAGTTCGTGATTCCGGTGTATCAACGCAGTTATACATGGCGGCCGGAAGGAGAAACGGCGCGTCTGCTCAACGATATCGAGTCGCTGTTGAAAAATAAAAAAGCGACTCATTTTCTGGGAATTTTGATTTATACGGATACGGACATCGCGACACTGTATAAGGAAATTCAGATCGTTGACGGGCAGCAGCGTCTGACGACCTTCTTCTTGTTGCTACTGGCGCTGTTGCGGGTGGCGAAAGAAAAGAAGGAAACCGATACGGCCGGTTTAATCGAGGATTATTATCTGTACAATCGGCATGCCGTTAAAAATGCGCGGATGCGTTTAAAACCGGCGGTTGCCCGGGACGATACGTATGCGCATCTTGTCTATGATTCATATGCCGACTTGGATCGCGCACAGCGTGAAACAAACGTGTATCGAAATTATGAATATATGTATAATCGTCTGAGCGCGTTATGTAAAACCTGTTCGATCACCCGGATTTTGGAAACGCTGAGCCGCATTGATATTCTGGCTTTTCCGTTGTCCGATTCGGATAACGCGCAGGAAATTTTTGAGGCCATCAATTCGACCGGAGAGCCGTTGACTTCGGCCGATCTGATTCGCAACAGTATTTTGATGAACGACGCGAGCGACGTGCAGGAACGCAATTACTCGCTCTATTGGCAGCCGTTGGAAAAGATGATTCCGGATACGCATCGTCTGGAAGAATTTTTTCGTTATTTTCTGGCCGCCAAAACCTATTCTCTTCCGACACGGCGTGACACCTATGAAGCGTTTAAGGCATGGTGGCGCAGTTCCACATTGAGCAAGGAAGAGAAGATGCGGGACGTGGCCCGTTATTGCCGCTATTGGATGGCCATTTACACGGGGCCTCATGAAGATGCGGGCGTCGAGGCGGCCTTGCATGATTTCCGCTACAACGAAAGCCGGATGCCCGCTTCGTTTTTTATGGAAATGCTGAATCTGCATCAGGAGGGCAGAATTTCCGGCGAAGATCTGGAACATATCATTCGTTTGATCGATACGTATCTGACGCGGCGCGCCTTGCTGGGATTGGATACGGCCCCTCTGGCGCGTTATTTTCCGCAGTTGCTGCGCTCGGTAATGAGCAGCTTTGCCTCGCGCCGCTCGGATATATTTGAGATCACCAAATTATTTTTAATCAACTACAATCGCGGCCGGGCGTTATCCATGCCGACCGATCGGCAGATTCGCACGGCGATGAAAGAGACCAATGCGTACGCCTTATTGTGTATCCGCCCGGTTCTGGAGCGGATTGAACATCATGACGCAACGGCGCAGGTGGATACGGCGCACCTGAATATTGAACACATCATGCCCCAGCACCCCAACGACTGGTGGCGTAAAAATTCAGGGGCCGAGAATGAAGAAGAATATACATTCTATGCCAACTTGATCGGCAATCTGACGTTGTGCGCGGAATACGACAATACGCGGATGGGGAATGAAAACTTTTCCTATAAAAAGAAGGTGTTGGCGAAGACCATGCATATTCGCATGAATGTTTCAATTCTGGAACAGGCGACGTGGAAAGTCACCGATATTTTGAAGCGTTGCGACCGTCTGGCGGATGAGATCATCGCGATCTATCCGTATCAAAGCGCCCGTCATATGTCAAAGCAGGAAGTGTCGCGGGATGACGTCATTGTTTTAAATACGCCGAGCGTGAATGCGCGGGCGATCAACCGCGGCGCGCAGGGCGTCGAGATTTTGTCCGGTTCGACGATGAAGCCGTACGGGAAAAATGAAATGCGCGCGATGCAGGCGATGTACCGCACCATGATGGAGCGCAGTGTTTTGTATGAGGACGAAAATGCGCATGTGCAGTTTGCACGTAATTATCGTTTCCGTGATCTGAACACGGCCGCGCAGTTTTTGATGCATCGCGGCGGCAATAACGCAGAAGCCTGGACGCATGAAAACGGCACGCCGCTCAAAGAAGAGACGACAGTCGTAAAACAGAAGCGGGCTGTCTCGCGCAAGGAAGAGACGAAGTCCGAGGAGACGTCCGGGAAGCCGCATCCGCGTCGTTCCGGCAATGTGCGGAAGACAAAGCCGACGTCGAAGAACGTGAAAGAAGAAACGAAACCGCGCCCGCAAGTCAAGCCGATGCGTCAATCGGCTTCGTCCCAGCCGTCCAGCAAAAAAGGAAAAGCACGCTCGAGCGGATCAAAACCGACGTCACGAGCGAATCATAGACGCCCCGCGACGATGGCGGAAAAAATGGATATGCGTCCTCAAAAACAGGAAAATGACGCCCCGGAAGAAGGGCGTGTAAATTCGTTCTGGTTCAATCTCTTCAATCGGAAAAAGCAGAATTAAATGAAATCATAATAGCGGGTATAGACTTTAAATGCGGAAGGAATGGCGAATTTTTGTATTTCTTCTTTCGTGACGGGATACAGGTTTGAAGTTTTTATCGTGTCGGCAATCCGGAGTTCGAATGCGTGCATGTGCCATTCGATATGGGAAAAGATGTGCCGGGCTTCGGGAAGCGTTTCGACGTGCAGAATCGGCACATGAAATTGTTTTTCGGCATAGGAGACGGCTTCCGTTTTGGTTAAAAAAGTATCGGTTCCGGGGAATTCATACATGCCTGCAAGCAGACCGCCCGCGGCTCTTTTGTGCAGAAAAAATTGATTGCCGGAGCGCAGGATAAACAGCGTGCGTTCAACAATTCGACGTTTTTTCAGGGGCGAGCGATATGGAAGCGTGTCGGTAAGCCGATGGCGATCGGCATAGCAGTTTTTTTGCCATGGACATTTTAAGCAGGCCGGCGAACGGGGCGTGCAGATCAAAGCGCCCAGTTCCATCAGGCTTTGATTGAAATGGGAAATATCGGTCGATGACATCTGTTTTTTATGTGCATCAAAAAAGGATCGGATAACCGCGGTCATCTCCGTCTTGGCCAAGGGTCGGCGGATATCGTCGTGGCAGCCCAGGAAACGGGCGAGAACACGCAAAACGTTGCCGTCGACAGCGGGGACAGGAACGCCGAAAGCCTGTGAAGCGATGGCGCCCGCCGTATAAGCCCCAATTCCGGGCAAGGTCTGCAGGATCGCCGGGTCACGGGGAATTTTCGCGTCGTGGTCTTTAACGATTGTCTGCGCACATTTTTTCAGGTTGCGGGCGCGGGAATAATAGCCCATTCCTTCCCAGAGTTTCATGAGACGATCGTCAGGAACCTGCGCGAGGTCATGAACGGTCGGCAAGGCATGCATGAAGCGGATGAAGCGATCGCACACGGCGTCGGCGCGGGTCTGTTGCAACATGATCTCGCTGACCCATATCGCATAGGCATCCTGCGTATCGCGCCAAGGCAGAGGGCGCTGATGGTCGCGAAACCATCGCAGCAGACGATCGGCATCGCTTTTCCTGATTTCCCATGTGTTTTGCATAGTCTTATTATTGTAGCAGTTCTGTTTCTGGTGTATGATAAATAAGCGTTTGCATCAGTAATTCAATGGTAGAATGCGACCTTCCCAAGGTTGATACGCGGGTTCGATTCCCGTCTGATGCTCCAGTGTTTAGAAAGCCGCATGCATGTGCGGTTTTAATTTGTTCCGGGCAACTTTTCAATAAAAACGATAATTTCATTAGGCATGTAATAATGAAAAAACGTTTTATCAAGTAAACTAAAAACGCTATAATGTTCTTTCAGTCAGGAGGTCGGCATGTCCAATACGCTTCTTATTGTTATTATCTTGATGATTATAGCGATGGGGCTGTTTTTCTTTACAGATAACGACGGTGGCTTTTTGTTCAGCGCCGTTCTTTTTGGCGGCATCTTAATTTACGGCGGCTTTCATACGGCAAATCTTGCGCGCGTCATTTTATTTATCGCCGGCGCGGCGGCGATTCTGCTCACCATTCTGTGGGCGGTATATCGTTTTGTTCTGGTGGTGCCGTTCGATATTGTAAGCAATACAAATCATCGCCACGAACGGATGCAGGAGTTTATCCGCAAAGAAAAACTGTCCGTCATTTTAAGCTTATTGAATCAAAAGACACGAGCCCCGCGTTTTTCACTGCTTTATGGGCAGGCCTTATATGAAAAGCTGGAAGCCCTGCACCGTCAGGACGCGGAGGATATCGCCGATTCAAAATACGGTGTTTTCGTTGAAATGCCGGATAAACGCAATGCGTTTCTGCTCGCCACGGCACAGCCGACGGCATACGAATTGCCGCTTCTTACAAAGATGCGTCAAGATGCGCAGCGGCAGTACGTTTCCATTTTGGTAACCGTGGTTAAATTGAACGGCGTTTTCGGTATCGCCGAAAAAGCGGAAATTTATAAGACCGTTTCCGGAGCACTGCTGCAAGGCGGCGCCGGATATGTTTATCAGTTTGCAAGCGAAGAAGAATCCATGGCATTGGCGGCCGCCGGAATGATTGAGACGGAAAGCGGCTTTGAAAATATGGAAGAGAATTTATTTGTGACCGTCAATCCGTCTCTGCTGATAAAACGCGGACGCTTGAGGCACAAACGATGAAACGTCCGTGGATTCTCGGCGCCGGCATCCTGCTTCTTTCCGGCGTCTTTCCGCTTTTGATACAGGCGGAAGAAGAAACGGTACGGACGGAAGTTTATGCCTATGTGGAAGAAAAGGCTCCGGATTTGACGTCCACAAAGGTTTTTCTGATGGACGGCGGGCAAAACCAGATTCTTTTAAATCGCAACGGCGATGAACGCATGTTCCCGGCAAGCCTGACGAAGATGATGACGGAAATTCTTGCGATCGAAAATCTGAACGATCTGAATCAAACCGTCACCATAACGGAAAAAATGTGGGAAGGCCTTTTAGAGGCAAACGCAAGCGTAGCCGGATTTGAAGTCGGCTCGGTAGCGACGGTAAGAGATTTGCTGTACGGCTGCGCCCTGCCAAGCGGAGCGGATGCGGTCAACGCGTTGGCACTGACGGTCAGCCCCGACATACCTTCCTTTGTCGAGCGCATGAATCAAAAAGCGCAGGAAATCGGAATGACCGACACCCATTTCTCCAATCCCACCGGTTTGCACGCCGAAGATCATTACAGCACCGCCCATGATCTGGCGCTTTTATTGCAATATTGCTTGCAGAACGAAACTTTTAAGGAATTGCTCGAGGCTCCCTCCTATACCACGACCGGCGGCCTGGTTCTGGAAAGCACGGTATGGTCGAAGATCGACGGCGAAATCCCGGGTTTTGTCGGCGGCAAGACCGGCTATACCCTGCAGGCCGGACGCTGTCTTGCCTCGGCGGCCGACTTTAACGGCATGCGCCTGATCCTGGTGACCGGCGGCGGCGAGGGAGAAGGCCCTATCCGCGACGCCGAAACACTGTATGGCTGGTATAACGAACAGTATGAACGGAAAACAATTCTTGACGAACGGGAACCGCTGATCGACATTCCGGTGTTGGACACATGGCCGCAAAAAAACATCACGGTTTTCAATCCGTATCGGGTCACGATGGATCTGCCCAAGAATGCCGCTGTCCAAAGGAACCCGCAGATTGTCGAAACATTGTATGCGCCGGTTGAAGAAGGAACACGACTCGGTACCTTTACGATCACCGCTGATGAGCAGGTCGTCTATGCGGCGGAAATACAGGCTCCCGCTTCAATCCGTCGCAGTATAGCCGCCTATTTACTGCGCCGTATGAAAGACCATCTTTTTTTGAGCATTCTCTGTATCGGCTGTATGGCGGTTCCTCTGTGGCTGTTACGCCAAAGGCGCAGGCGTCGAAAGCGCCGGCGAATGCGTCGTAAAAGAAGAGCGGCATAAGAGGCCGTATGGCCAATTATTCGTTGTCCGCTTCTTTGCTCAACAAAAGGTTGACGAGAATACCGAGAATCAATGCGCAGGCGACGCTTGTGATGGTGATCTTACCGAAGGATAAGGACAGGCCGCCGATACCGGCGATCAGGATGGAAGAAACGACGAATAGGTTCCGGTTTTTATCCAGATTGACCGTCTGAACCATCTTGAGACCGCTGACCGCGATAAAGCCGTATAACGCCATGCATACGCCGCCCATAACGCAGGCGGGAATGGTCGAGATGAACGCCACGACCGGCGCCAGAAAAGAGAGCAGAATACATTCGATCGCGGCCGCAATGATGGTTGCGATCGAGGCGTTGCGCGTGATGGCGATACAGCCGATCGATTCTCCGTAGGTGGTATTCGGGCAGCCGCCGAAAAAGGCGCCGACCATGGATCCGACGCCGTCGCCCAGCAGCGAACGATCCAGGCCGGGATTTTTCAGCAGATCACGTTCAATGATGCTGGAGATATTTTTGTGATCGGCGATGTGTTCGGCGAAGACGACGAAAGCGACCGGCACATAAGCGGCAAAAATGGTGCCGATATACGCCATATCAATATCCCGGATACCTTTCATTGCGGTAAGAAAGGTGAATGGCGGAATATTCACAAACGTCTGCAATGAAACGCCATGCTGAAACAGACCGGTAAAGGCGGAAAAATCCGTGATCAGGAAGTCCGCATTGCCGGTTTGAACGCCGATCATGGTGAAGAGCGCGGCGACTATATAGCCGCAGAGAATACCGATGATAAACGGCAACATCCGCACGTGTTTTTTCCCGTATGTGCTTGCCAGCATGGTGGCGAACAAGGTGATCAGCCCGCAAAGTACGGCAATTTTGGTATTGTTTCCGGTGGCGGAGCTTTTCTGCAGATCGCTGATGGCATTCGCCGCCAGACTGAGACCGATGATCGATACGGTCGGGCCGATGACGACGGCCGGCATCAGACGATCGATCCATGCGGTGCCGCCGATGCGGATGATCATGGCCAGCACGACGTACACCAGGCCCGCGAAGATGGCGCCGAGAATAAGGCCGACATAGCCCGCCTGTATGCTGACGGCGCCGGCGAAGGCGGCGAACATGGAACCGATGAAGGCGAAGGAACTGCCTAAGAAAACCGGACTTTGCCGCCGCGTGAACCAGACATAAACCAGCGTGCCAAGTCCTGCGCCGAGCAATGCGGCCGCCGGACTCATCGCGTGATTGATGATCATCGGCACGGCGATGGTCGCGGCCATAACCGCCAAGACCTGTTGGAATCCGTAAACAATGAGCGCACCGAGTTTCGGCTTGTCTTCGACATGATAAACCAGTTTCATTTCTTCATCTCCTTTTTCGGTGCCCGTCATCGACTGTCATAAAAAGCGCAGCTTTCCCAAGGAAAACCGCGCTTGTCTTTTCCGTTACAATCGCTTTCGATCCTTGGCGGCCTCACGGGACCTGCCTTAAAGCACCGCATTCATACTAGCGATTCGAATACGTGCTGTCAATTCTTTCTTTGAAGTTATATCCTGCGCGCGAGGATACTCGTATAATAAAGAACAGGTGAAGCGATGGAACATGTGACCTTTATTTTTGAACTGATCGGAACAATCGCCTTTGCAGTCAGCGGCGCCGTGACCGGCCTGCGCGCCAAGAGCGATTTATTCGGCGTGTTGGCTTTGGGCATCATCACCGCGACCGGCGGCGGCGTCATTCGCGACGTCATACTGGGGCAGGTTCCCCCGGCCGCCTTCGTCAACCCGTTTTATATTTCCATGGCGGCGCTCTCCTCTCTTTTTGTATTTATCACCGCCGCTTTGCAGATGAAACGCGGTCTTCCCATCGATCGTAATATCTATCGAAAAGTTTTATTTTACATGGATGCGATCGGCCTCGGCTTTTTCACCGTTATGGGATGTGAAACCGCATTTCGCGTTTCCGCCGGTTCAAACCTCTTCCTCTGCGTCTTCAGCGGCATGATTACGGGTGTCGGCGGGGGCTTGCTGCGCGATATGCTGGTCGACCAGCTGCCCGATATTTTTCGAAAATATATTTATGCGGTGGCTTCGATCGCCGGCGGTATTTTATGCGCCGTGTGCATGAAGCGCGGACACGGGATGGCGGGCATTTATCTTGGCGCGGCTTTCATCGTCGTCATCCGCATGCTGGCCGGTCATTTTCATTGGTCCCTGCCGCGCCTGGAGCATTATCGTGAGCGGGAAGAACAGAAGGAGCGGAGATGAAGTTTGCACATATCGCCGATCTGCATCTGGGAAAATCGGTCAATCATTATTCCATGCTGGAGGAACAGCGCCATATCCTACATGAAATTTTCATGATCTGCGTGCATAAACGCGTCGACGCGATTCTGCTGGCCGGTGATATCTATGACCGCCCCGTACCGAGCGAAGAGGCGGTTCTGGTGCTGAATGATTTTCTGAAAGAATTGCAGGAAGCGAAGATTGAGATATTCCTGATCGCGGGAAATCACGATTCCGGAGAGCGGCTGGCTTTCGCCGCCGAACTGCTGGACGCCATGCACGTTCATATAACGGGCACCTATAACGGTTCCTTGGCATGTACTGATCTATGCGATGCCTATGGCGTCCTGCATGTCTGGAGCCTGCCGTTTATACGCCCGTCCGCCGTCCGCCGATACTGCTCTTCGGAAGAGGCGGAAACCATTCATTCCTATACCGACGCCGTCCGTTATGTCCTGGAACATGCGCCGATTGATTTTTCGGAGCGAAATATACTGGCGGCGCACCAGTTTGTAAACGGTGGCAGTGTCGATGTCAACGGCTCGGAGGAACTGATCATCGGCGGCGTCGATCAGATTGACGCCTCGCTATTTCACGGCTTTGACTATGTGGCGCTCGGCCATCTGCACCGACCGCAGTCGGTAAAAGAAGCGACCATCCGTTACAGCGGCACCCCGCTGAAGTATTCCGTCGGAGAAGTCGAACAGATTAAATCCGTCACATTGTTTTCAATCGCCGAAAAAGGCGATTACCGCATCAGCACGATTCCCTTGCGGCCAAAGCGGGAGATGACGGCACTGCGGGGAACCTTTCAGGAAGTGACAAGTCCGGCGACGGTGCGCGATCATGCCGATCAATATGTGGCGATTACGTTAACCGATGAAGAAGATATTCCGGATGCGCTTGCGATTTTAAGGGCGGCTTATCCGCGTCTATTGCAGGTGGAGTACGATAACGCGCGGACACGTCACGATGCCGTGCAGGAGCAGGTGTCCATGATCGAAGAGCGCTCACCGCTGGATTTGTTCGCCGACTTTTACGAACTGCGCAACGAGCGGCCGATGAGCGCCCAACAGAGAGAATATATGCAGAATCTGCTTCAGGAAATATGGAAGGAGAAAGACGATGCGGCCGCTTAAATTGACGATGTCCGCATTCGGACCGTACGCCGGCGTAACGACGCTGGATTTTGAGACGCTGGGAAACAGCGGACTTTATCTGATTTACGGTGATACGGGCGCCGGCAAGACGACGATTTTCGACGCGCTTACGTTTGCTTTGTTCAACGAAGCGAGCGGAGAATATCGGCTGCCGTCCATGCTGCGGTCACAATATGCCGACGCTTCCGTAAAAACCTTTGTTGATCTGGAATTTCTGTTTCAGGGAAAAACCTATCAGATTCATCGCAGTCCGGAGTATTCCGTCGTCCGGACGCAGAAAAACGGCGTGACAAAAACAATCCGCCGCGCTCCGGATGCGGAGCTCATCTATCCCGACGGGCATGCGGTGCATAAAAGTCAGGCGGTGACACGTGCCGTTGAAGATCTGCTCGGGATGGACAGCACGCAGTTTTCACAGGTGGTCATGATCGCGCAGGGGCAGTTTCAACAACTATTGACGGCCGATACAAAGCAGCGGAATGCGATTTTCCGCCGTCTGTTTCACACCGAGCGCTATAAAACATTGCAGGACTGCCTGAAAGAAAAGGGCAAAGAGCTCAACGACGTACTGCGCGATGAACAGCGTGATTTTAAAAAAACGGTAAAGTCCATCCGCTGTGACGCGGACAGCCCGCTGCAGGAACGACTGATCGCGGTGCAGGAAAAAGAAATCGCCGCCCAATATGAAGAGGTGCGGGAAGTTCTCATCCGGATTCTGGAAGAAGACGAAACCGCGCTGACGTTTGAAAAGACGAAAGCGTCCGAACAGGCGGTTCGGATAGCGGCCGTCAGCCAGGAATACGGTACGGTGCAGCAGGTTCTGCAGCTGTATGAACAGCTGGGGCGCGCCACGAAGATCAAAGAGGATTTACGCGATCGCCGCGATATCACCAAGGATCTGTATCAGCAAAAGAAGGATGCCGGAATACAGGCGGAAATTCATCGCCTGTATACGGAAAGCCATACGCTTGAAGAAAGCCTTCCTTTATACCGCAGTCTGGCCGATGCGCAGGATACCGCCGCGGCGTTGGAAAAACAAAAGGAAGAAAAGGAAACGGCTTTAAAAAATGCCGAGACCTCTCGGGAAGCGAAGAAAAAAGAACTTGCCGAACAGGAAGAAGAAAAAGAAAAATTGACCGGCTGTGACGCGATGCTTGCCCGCAAAGAAAATGAACGGCGGGAAAGTATGAACACACTGGATAAACTGCATGTTGCCGCTGAAAAATGGGAGAACTGGAAACAGGCGGCGGAAGCCTATGCGCGCAACGTCTCGCTGGTGGAGGAGGCCGCGAAAGAATCAGAAAAGGCGATCGAGATCTATCATTCTTTTCTGCACGCTTTTCTGGCCGGGCAGGCCGGGTTATTGGCCAAGGATTTAAAGGAAGGAACGCCATGCCCGGTATGCGGTTCCCTTACGCACCCGCATCGGGCGCACATGCAGGAAGGGACGCCCGGCGAGCTGCAGGTTCAGCAGGCTGAAACCGCCATGCGTGAAAAAGGGGAAACGGCGCGGAAGGCGGCGCTGGATTGCCACGCCCTGAAAGAAAAAGCGGAATTTCAGCTGGTGTCGGTTCAGGAAGCGTTTAAAAACGTACACATCGTGTTTGCCGAAAAGGACGCGTCCGCGATTCAGGAAGCCGTAAGGCTGGAGCAGAAACATCGCGATCAATTGGAGCAGACGGTCGCCGGTCTTTTAGAAAATACCGGCCGTTATGAAGAATTGCGCGAATCGGTGCCGAAACTGCGTCAGGATCTGGGCAAAGAAGAAAAAGATATGGAATCATTGCGAAAGACCTTACAGACGCTGGCCGAAGAGTTGACGACGGTTCGGACAACGGTAAAAGAATTAAAGCGGCAACTGACGTATGCATCGCTTCAGGAAGCGCAAAAGACTTTGGACGCGGTTCACGTCTCCATTTTGCAGAAGGAAGAGCAATTTGAAACGGCCCGCCGCAACGCGGAACAGGCGGAGACCGATTATGCCGCGCAGACGGCGGCCTGTGCGGAATTGGAACGCAGTATCCGCTCGTCTTCTTTGCAGGACGAATCCGCTTTACGCGCGCATGTGCAGAAGCTGGTGACGGAAAAGGACGCGCTGCATCGGGAGCAGGAAACACAGCAACGGAAGATGGAAGTTCTGATGAGCCGTATCCGCGGCAATCAGGCGGCGGAAAAAGAGCTGGAAGCACTGCAGGCGCGCCAAAATGAAACGACCGCCCGCTGGCAGATGATCAACGGACTTGCCCGGACGGCCGACGCCGGGCTGAAGGGAAAAGAACGGGTGACCTTTGAAGATTATGTGCAGATGGCCTATTTTGATCGTATTCTGCGGCGGGCGAATATGCGCCTGCACGTGCTCAGCGACGGACAGTATGAACTTGTTCGAAGCCAAGCCCGCAGTATGAAAAGCTGCGAAGCGCTGGAACTGGACGTATTGGATCACTATACGGGGAAACAGCGCAGCGCCGGTTCACTGTCTGGCGGTGAAAGCTTTGAAGCCTCTCTCGCCCTGGCGCTGGGACTTTCCGATGAAATCAGCGCCCGTATCGGCGGTATGCGCATGGATACGCTGTTCATTGATGAGGGATTCGGAACTTTGGATAAGGAAACATTGCGGAAGGCGGTTCGAGTTTTGGAAAAACTTTCGGGACAGTCCCGTCTGATCGGCATCATTTCGCATGTTGAAGAATTAAAAGACCAGATCGCGCGTAAAATTCACGTTACGAAAAATCGGCAGGCCGGCAAGGCAAATCAGCCCGGCGCATCGGCCCGGATCCTTTTGGATTGATCACACAATTTTCCATAAAGCTGACATAATTTAACGCCTTGTTTTGTCTACCATGAAGTTGCCGTCAGGAAGAATGACGTGCAATGATTGGCCCTCCCCTTTCCCAATCAATAAAAAATGTGAAAAGAGCCTCGCAAGGGGCTCTTTTCCGTTCGGAACGTCCACGAAGATAAAAGCATATTTAGCAGTTCCTGCAGACGGTTCATCTTTCTGCATAGGAATCTTGATCGAAGAAGTCATAATCCGCTTCGGGGATATCCGTCGCCACACATACGGCGTGGGTAAGCGGATTTTTCCAGACGATGCGGTCAGCCCAAAGACCCATATTTGAAAAAGGGGCGGCCGGAACGCCATAGAGCGGGTCGTTGACAATCGGATGGCGATTGCCGGAAAGGTGAACGCGAATCTGATGGGTGCGCCCGGTTTCCAGATGGCAGCGCATTAACACATAATTTCCCTTGCGAGCCAGAACGGATACGTTCGTGACGGCTTCTTTGCCGGTTGCGGAAAAACGGTATTTTCCGTTTGTATGCCGGTCGCGGCCGATGGCTTGCCGATAAGTGAAATGCTGTCCGACACGAGAGCGGCCGATACAGATCGCCAGATATTCGCGGCTGATTTCATGGCTTTGCAGCATGGCGTCAAATCGAGCCTGAAGCAGGGGGATTTTCATGAACAGAACGAGACCTGTCGTTAATTTATCCAATCGGTGAATGAAGCGGACCGGCTGTCGGATACCGCAGCGAAGCTGCCATGCG
The DNA here is from genome assembly GCA_963550455.1 of uncultured Erysipelotrichaceae bacterium. Lineage (GTDB taxonomy): Bacteria > Bacillota_I > Bacilli_A > Erysipelotrichales > Erysipelotrichaceae > Bulleidia. The sequence continues at coordinate 4,826 of CAUVBZ010000024.1, read as the reverse complement.
GCGGCTTGTGTCGCCAATGTTTCGACGGCCGGATTTTCATCGTGAATGATGAGCCCGGCCGGCTTATGGGCGACATACACAAAATCATCTTCGTAAACGACGGCGCAGGGGATGGCGGAGGCGGGAATATCAACGCCCGGATAAGGAATGTGGAAAAGAAGACAGGCATCCGCGGTAAGGACGGTATTTTCATTTTCGACGACGGTATGGTTCAGAAAAATTCGCTTTTCCTGTAACAGTTCATGGCGCGCTTTCTTTCCGATGCGCAGATCGTGCAGGAAGTCCCGTACGGTGCGGTTCGTATATTCATTTTGCGTATAAATTTTCAAGACGCCGTATTTGTTTTCATACTGCATAAAAATATCTCTGTTTTTCTTACTGTACCATGTTTTACAATTTCGATTCAATGTGTCCGGGAAGTGATTCGCCGCTTTTATTGTCGCTTATCCATGCAGTATACTGAAATGAAAAGGGGAAGAAAATGGAAAAGGAACGGTTCAGCTCGCGCCTGAGTTTTATACTCGTTTCGGCCGGCTGTGCGATCGGGATCGGAAACGTATGGAAGTTTCCCTATTACTGCGGGCAATACGGCGGCGCCGCATTTATTCTGCTGTATCTCGTTTTTTTGCTGATTCTGGGCATTCCCGTCATGGTGTGCGAATTTGCGATCGGCCGCAAGGCGCAACGAAGCGCGGTCGAAGCATTTTCCGTACTGGAACCGAAGGGGACGCGATGGCATCGGCTGAAATGGATCAGCATTTTCGGCAACGTGATATTAATGATGTATTATACGACGGTATCCGGCTGGATGCTTCAATATGCGTACCTGCAGATCAGCGGCCGATTTCAGAACGCGTCGCCCGAAACGGTACAGAGCCTGTTTTCCACGATGCTGTCGCATCCGTTCCAAATGCTTTCATGGACGGTTCTTGTCTGCGTTATCGGCGCCCTCGTCTGTCGAAAAAGTCTGGCTTCCGGCGTGGAAAAAATTTCCAGAATCATGATGGTCGCACTGTTGCTCATCATGATCGTTCTGGCCTTTCATTCTTTACTGTTGCCGAATGCCCAAGCCGGCATCCGGTATTATCTCGTGCCCGATTTCAGAGTGTTGTTGGAAAAGGGCGTCGGCACGGTTATTTTTGCGGCGATGAGTCAGGCCTTTTTCACATTGTCAATCGGCATCGGATCCATGCTCATTTTCGGCAGTTACCTGGACGCGAACCGCAGTCTCTGTAATGAAGCGTGCATGATTACCGCTCTGGATACGTTTGTGGCGCTGTTGGCCGGGCTGATTATCATTCCGGCATGCTTTTCATTCGGCGTTGATCCGGATGCCGGCCCGCGTCTGATTTTTTTGATCATTCCCAATATTTTTGCGAGGATGCCGCTCGGCCGGCTGTGGGGAACCTTGTTTTTTGTGTTCCTGTCGTTTGCCGCCCTGACGACCGTCATCGCCGTTTTTGAAAATATCGTTTCCTTCGGCCGCGAACTGTTTCATTTTTCCCGTTCTCAAAGCGCATTATGGACAGGAGCCGTCCTGTCTTTGCTGTCGGTACCCTGTGTGCTTGGCTTTAACATATGGTCCTCTTTTCAGCCGTTAGGGCCGGGTTCGTCGATATTGGATCTGGAGGACTTTATCGTGTCGAACAATCTTCTGCCGTTAGGCGGCTTATGTTATACGTTGTTTTGTACGCGGCCGTACGGTTGGGGATGGGAGGCTTTCCGCCACGAAGCAAACCGAGGCGCCGGTCTTCGCTTCCGCTATCCGAAGAAATATGTGCAGTGGGGCATTCCGACCATTATTTTACTGATCTATCTGCGCGGCTATTATGCGTTTTTTATCCCACAGGGACCGGCCGTATGTCTGCTCTGGATGCTGCTGGCGATTTTATTTTCAACGTTTGTGATCGTATGTACACGTATAGGAGGGAAGAGCCATGGACCTGCGGCGGGAGATTGAACAATTCAAGCCATTTAATGAACAGGAAGAACGCGACCGTCTTCAAATTTTACGCTGGATGGATACCGGTCTGAATTTGTATACGCGGGAAAACGGAATGGCGCACTTTACCGCCTCGGCGTGGGTTGTTTCCAACGATCGTACAAAGGTATTGATGGCTTTTCACAAGATTTATCAATCCTGGGCATGGTTGGGCGGGCATGCCGACGGAGAGAGAGATTTATTACAGACGGCGCTTCGAGAAGTGAAAGAAGAAAGCGGTGTCACCCATGTTTCGCCCCTGCAGTCCGCTATTTTTTCACTGGAGATATTAACCGTCGACGGCCATTGGAAAAACGGAGAATACGTCAGTTCACATCTGCACCTGAACGTAACGTATTTATTGACGGCAAACGAGCGGGATCCGCTGTACAGCAAACCGGACGAAAACAGCAACGTTGCCTGGTTTTTACGGGAAGAAGCGCTGCAGGTCGTCCGCGAACCGTGGATGAACACACATATTTACCAAAAGTTGAATGCAAAATTAGAGTGTTTATAGGCGTTTTCTCTTTTTGCCGCGATCCGAAGTGCCGCGTCGGGTCAATACGGTAAGGCTTTCCACATGCGGCGTATTCGGAAACATGTCAAAAGGAATAATGGTTCGGATTTCGTAGTCCCGTTTCAAACGATTGAGGTTTCGAGCGAGGGTCGCCGGATTGCAGGAAATGTAAATGATCTTCCGGATGGAAGAGGGCAGAATGGTTTCCAGCATCGCCTCGTCCATACCGCCGCGCGGCGGATCGGCAAGGAGCGTATCGACGCGCCGGGTTTGCAGGATGCGTTGCAAACCGTTGGCGGCGTCATCGCATATAAAGCGGACGTGATCGTCACAATGGTTTTCTTTGGCGTTGTTCTGCGCATTCAAAACGGCATCGGCAACGCTTTCGATACCGATAATCGTCTTGGCTTTATGCATCGCCAGAATACTCATGGCGCCGATACCGCAATAGGCTTCCACAAGCGTATCGCACGGGTCGATCTTTGAAATGGCCATATGGTAGAGCTGAATCGCCTGCGCGGTGTTGAGTTGAAAAAATGAGGCGGGAGAAAGATGGAACGTACAGGCGTCGATCTCTAGAGGAATTGTCTTTGCGCCGTAGAGAATCTGCGGCGGACTGCCGAAGAAGCGGGAAGTTTTACGCTCGGTATTGACGCTTTGCGCGACGGAAGTCAGATTTTTAATGGCGGCCAGAGCATGAAGCACCGTCTTATCAATCGTATCCTTTCCGGTAATCAGCGTCAGCTGAGCATGATGATCGATCGTTCGCAGAATAATACTTCGCAGTCCATGTCGTGTTTGCGGATCGTATGCATGCAGGCCACAGCGGTTCAACGTCTGCAAAACCGCTTTTCGAATCCGCTCCAGTTCTTCTTCGTGTACGAGGCATGCGTCGACGGCCGTGAAGTGGTTGGTGCCGAGCCGGTACATGCCGCTGGTCAGCAGACCGTCTTTTTCCTTAAGCGGGAGCTTCAGCTGGTTGCGATAGTGCAGGGTCTGTAATGACGGATGCATATTGCGTAGCAGAGAAGATTTAATGCGGCCGTACTTCCAAAGCGCTTCCCGCAGCAGTTCTTCTTTTTGTTTTGCCTGCTGTTCGTCGGCCATCGCCAGCAAGGCGCAACCGCCACAGCTTTCGGCATGGGGACAAGGATTGGCGCGGCGAAAGGGAGCGGGACGTAAAAGCGTATCCAGCTTGGCGCGGGCATAGGTTTCTTCTTCCTGTATAACGGTGACGTCAGCCGTTTCTTCCGGAAAAACGCCGTCGCAGAAAATCGGTTTTCCTTCCCGATAGGCGATTCCTTCACCGTTGATGCCGCTTTTAACAAATGTCAGTTTCATCGCGTTCCTCTTAACGTAGAAAAGCAAGATTCGGGTCGGAACAGAAATTGTCCAGACTGTAGAGAACATAGAAGTCCGTCTGTGCTTTATCGGTGATCAGTTCACTGACGGGAGAATGGTAATAACGCAGATCGACCAGCTGAATTTCGCTGTATTCCGTGGCCAGAAACGGTATCAGAATATGCGCGTAGCTGTCTTTGACAATGACGGCTTTTTTATTATTGGCGGCGTTTGTCTGAATATGTACATAAGCATGATTGCCGTCCAGGTAATACATGTATTTATCTTTTTCCGAAAGGCGCTTTGGCACATAAAGAGAATCATGGACGGCCGTATCGCCGTCGTAGCGCACCTGCACGTTCAGCTCGCCGTTTTCCGGCTGAATTTCATAGAGGCTGTCGCCCGGTACCCAGAAAGCGCCCGAGCGGGAGTACATCGTGCCTTTAAAATCGTCGCTTCTTTTCGTGTAGACGAAGCGGTTCGGAATTTTATTGAGCACCTGGGAGGCGATGGAGACGTAGCCCTGATAAGCGCCTTTTTCATTCCAATGGTGATCGGTTTTAAAGTAAAGGCTTGCCGAGGGGGCGTAGAGCTCGGTGAAGTCGATGAAGTTCTGATCGGCAAACTGATTGCCGATGGATTTTAAAAGCCGGGACTGGTTGATGTCGGCGGCGCCATAGGGAAGCTCGCCGGCTGCTCCCCATGCGGCGCTTGGAATCAGGAAGACGTTCGCCTTGATTTCCTGATCGTCGCAGAAGGCGTGAACGGTATCGATATTCGCCTGCAGATTCGCGCTGTCGGTTGACTGAAACTGACGAACGAGGCGGTCTTGACGGGCGAAGTAGACGCCGTTGTTTTCAATCGCGCCGCTTGTTTTGCGTAGAAAGGCATGTAGTTCAATCCAGCGATCCCGCTGAAAAAAATGGTCGGAAAACCAGTTTTCAAACTGATCGTCAAAACGGCCGGATATTAAGGAGGAGAGGGTAT